>DATKLB010000143.1:0-9909 GCA_035542615.1 Spirochaetia bacterium
AGCGCACCGCAGATCAGAAGGCCGACGATTGCCGCCCATAAGAAGTTGCGTCCAGGCTGCTCCCCGGAGCCGTCCAGAATCAGGAGGTCGCCGGACTTCACGAAGCACTCTCTGCAGGAGCTGAAACGGCTGGGGGCGCAGGCTCCGGCTCGGCCTCCGCCTTGAGACGCAGGAAAAGCAGCGTCATGAACACTGGTGCTACAAAGGCTGCCATAAGGCTCTGCACGTATTGGAGGATCCCGAGCCGTCTGCCAAGGCCCCCAAGGATCCGCAGAAAGACAGCGTTGAAGTCCTGAGATCCCGAGGTGTCCCGCATAATGTCCTGCAGGGTCTGCATGAACTGCCGGATCGTGGAAAAAAACACAATCGGTGTCCCGATGAGTGAGGACGCGAAGCTCACCATGAGGCCGAAAAGAAGCGTGTATCCGAAGACCCGCCACCACCTGTGGCGCACCAGGACCATGCTCTGGTCAATGCTCTGCTCTATACGCGTGCCATCGATCACCATGGATTCGAGCGTGACCATGAAGCGGACTGAGAGCCAGATGAGGAGGCAGAGTCCGGCGAGACCGAGAACCGCACCGACAATGGCGGCCGGGACGATCAGCTTCAGGCCCGCAAAAATGCCAACACCAATTCCGACCACGAGAGATACTCCGCCGAGGGTAATCGACAGAATCAGCGCTTGCAGCAGCCTCTGACCCAGAAGCGGCGCGTAGCGGCGGGTGATCACGCGGACAACCACGTCAACGGTCTTGACCTGTTCGCCACGCGCAGCACGCGCGGCGTGGTCGGTGACGCAGGCGCGCACGAAAAGAAACACAAGGGCCTGTGCGAGCGCCGCAAGCACGATCCACAGGTAGCCAAATCCGAGGCTTTTCAGCACGGAGATGTTGTCCCCCTCCCCCATCCCTGCCGTGCCCCTGACAGCGTCGAACAACGAACCATATGCCCATCCGAACATAACCGAAGTCGGGATGAAGAGCACCGCGCCAAGAGTCAAGGATGTCATCCACGTCTTAGAGATCAGGGAGAAGGTTCTGTCCAGAAGATCGACAAATCCTTCCTTCTTGCTGTCAGCCACGTTTACCCTCCCGCGCCACTATAGCGGACCCCGGCTGAGGTGTCAAAAGCCGCGGACACGGGAGCGATACGGGAGAGGGGAGATTGCTTTCTGGATTGCGGCAACTATGGTTTCTGCAAGGGACTCTGCGAAAAATCGAAGCAGTCGCTCATCCCGTTTGAGGCCGCATCTCGTTCGGTGAGCGCATCCAAACCCAGAACAGTCTCGCAGAACTTCAGGATGCTGACGTGCGAGTTCTCCTGGTGGGAGACGTGACCTGCCTTCGCATAGGGACTGACAACGAGACACGGCACCCGCGAACCGAAGCGGAAGGGTTGGCCGTTGAACTCGGGAAAGGCGTCCGTCGGCCGCTGCGCCTTGGTGCTGGCCCAGCTCTCCTTGACGGGAGGAACGACGTGATCGAACCAGCCCCCCCAATCATCCCACGTGATGAAGATCGCGACACTGTCCCACAGCCCGCCAGCGGCCAAGGCCTGCACCTGCTCGAGGGTCCACTGCATCCCGTCAGTGACGTTCTGCGGGGGGTGCTCACTCAAGTCAGGCCTCCCGTCACCGTAGACCCAGGAGACAGTCGGCAGCGTACCCTTCTGAGCGTCGTGCAGGAAGAGGTCGCGCGTGTGATTTGCCTGATGGTTGGCAAGAGCGGCAACGTAGTGAAACGCGTACCCTCCGTAATTTCCCCAGGTGAGTCCTTTTTTCTCGAGCGCGATCGGCAGCGATGGGAGTGTATACACGTCGGCAGGTGTCGGGCGATACATATTGTGCGGATTGTTGATGATCGGGGCATCCGCGCAGATGAGCATCAGGTGGTTGGGGGTCGAAGGTCCCGCAACCTCGGAGAAATACTGGTCGCAGAGTGTGAAGCGCTGGGCAAGGTCGAAATACCCGGGAATATCAGTCTTTCCGTACTGAACCTTGTACCTGTCGTCGTTCGCGCGCGCCATCCAGGCCTGGTGCGTGTGATCCGGGTCGTACGGCGGAGGGTTGGGAGCAGCGGCGACCTTGTCCCCGTTGGCATCCCCCCCGAAAGCGCCGAAGTAGTTGTCGAATGTGTGATTCTCTTTCACGATGATCACGATATTCTTGATCGGCGATGCCCCAGGCTTCGCGAGTTTCATATCACGAAGGTACAACTCCAGGCCGGTAATGACAAAGCGGAGCACGTCGCCGCTTGCGGCCCGCAGAACTGGCGATTGACGTTCCCCGCGCCCATTACTACATTCAACAGGAGAGACATTGTTTCGGGGGGCTCGGTAGCGACCGGGCTGAGATGACGGCTGTTAGCCGCCGACCCGTTGAACCTGATCTGGATAATGCCAGCGCAGGGACGGTAGACCGGCACACTTTGGCCGCCCCGCGGGAAGGGGCGGTTTTTTTTCGCCCCGCGCAAGTGGCCCCGACAGAGTGGCCTCGCGAGAGTGGCCCCACGAAAGTGGCCCGCAGGCCCACCCGAGGCCCGCCCGAAACGCTGGAGTGGACGACATGACGAGCTCGAGGACTTTTCAGAAAATCCTTCCCCGTTTCCAGACCCCGCCGGAATGGGGAATCGAGCCGGTGCCGCGGGCAAACCGCGTGCTCGGCTTCATGGACTACCTGGTGCTGTGGGGCGACCTGGGGATTGGCCTCCTTGTCATGCTGGGGGGCACGTTCCTGGTGCCGGGGCTGGGCCTGGGCCCGGCTCTCCTGGCGATCCTGATAGGAAGCGCCGCCGGCTGTTTCCTGCTTGCGCTGGTCGGCATGGTAGGAAGCGCAACGGGCGTGCCGACCATGGTGCTCCTGCGTCCCGTGCTCGGCGTGCGGGGAAGCTACGTGCCGACAGTGCTCAACGTGCTGCAGCTCATCGGCTGGACGATCTTCGAGTTCGTCGTCATGGGGGTTGCGGCATCGACGATCGCCAGGACGCTCTTCGGCACGGGCAGCTACGTGGTGTGGGCCGCCGTGTTCGCCGCCATCGTCATCCTCATGGGCGTTGGCGGGCCGATCGGCGTGGTGCGCCAGTGGCTGGAGAAGTTCGCGGTGTGGATTGCCCTGGCAACCGGGGTGTGGCTCACGGTCCTCATCTTCACGAAATACGATGTCGGGGCGATGCTTCGCCAGGCGGGAGACGGCTCTCTGCCTTTCGGGATCGGGACCGATCTTGCCATCGCCTTTCCTATCTCATGGCTTCCCCTGGTGGCTGACTACAACCGGTTCGCCCGGTCCAGCGGCCGGGGATTTCTAGGCACGATGATCGGCTTCTTCGTCACGAACGCCTGGTTTCTAGCCCTGGGCGCCATCTTGCTCCTGGGGTCAAAAGTCGCGCAGGAGCCCAGGGACTTCGCCTCCGCCATCGCGCTCACCGCGGGATGGGTGGCGCTGCTGATCCTCCTTGCCGATGAGACCCACAACGCGTGGGCGGACCTGTACTCCTCCGCCGTTTCCATCCAGAACCTCTTTCCGAAAGTGAAGCAGCGCTGGCTCATCACGGCGCTGGGCGCGGCCTGCTTCGTGGTTGCCGTGTTCGTCGACATCACCCGCTACCAGAACTTCCTGTTCGTGATCGGATCGTTTTTCGTGCCCCTGTTCGGAATCCTCATCGCCGACTACTTCGTACTGAGGCGCCGCGGCTACAGCGTGGGAGAGTTCTACCGCGCCGGGGGAAAATACTGGTACACCGGTGGGGTGAACATCCCTGCGCTCATCGTGTGGGCCCTGGGAGTCATCGCCTATCACCTTGCCAACCCCGGCACCCTGGGTGCGATTTTCCCGGCATGGCAGAAGCTGGTTCCGCCCGCGCTGGGGATTGCGGGAGGATCCCTGCCGAGCTTTACCGTGGCTTTCCTGCTTAGCATCGCCTTTGGCTTCACATGGAGGAAAAAGAATGACGGTAGCTGAGAAGAGCCTCGGCGCAACTGCGGCGGAGCTCCTGGAACGCATCCACCAGCGCCACCCGCTGATCCACCACATGACGAACTGGGTCGTGATGAACGACACGGCCAACGTGACCCTCGCCCTCGGGGCGCTGCCGGTGATGTCGCATGCAAAGGAAGAGGTGGCGGAGATGGTCGGTGCGGCGGGCGCCCTTGTCCTCAACCCCGGCACCCTGTACCCGGACCTGGTCGACGCCATGGTCATCGCCGGGAAGCGGGCGAACGAGCTTGGTGTGCCCGTGGTCTATGACCCCGTGGGCGTCGGGGCAACGCGATACAGGAACGAAACCGCTGACCGGTTCATGAAGGAGCTGCGGCTGGATGTGGTCCGCGGCAACTCCGGCGAAATCGGAGCGCTGGCAGGCGCAGGCGGTGTCGTGAAAGGCGTCGAGTCAGTGGAAGGGGTGGCTGATCCCGTCAGTGTCGCGCGTGAGCTTGCCGCGCGCAGGAATACGGTTGTCGCGATCACTGGCAAACGCGACATCATCTCGGATGGCGAGCGCGTTCTGGGCGTTGACAACGGGCATGTAATGCTGAAGACCATCACAGGCACCGGCTGCATGGCGACGACGATGATCGCCATGTTCTGCGCCGTGGAACCGGACAGGCTGGTGGCCACGGCCGCGGCGCTGGCCACCTATGGCATTGCCGCTCAAAACGCCGCGCGCGGTGTGCGCGGCCCGGGGTCATTCCGAGCTGCCCTGATCGACTGCCTGTACAACCTGAAGCCCGCCGACGTGACCAGGGGCGCGCTCATCGTCCGAATCGCCTGAGCTCATGGAATGCACGCTGTACCTCGTCACGGACAGCGGCCTTCTCCAGGGGAGGACGCTCGTGGAAGTGGTGGAAGCCGCCCTGCGCGGCGGTGTGACGGCTGTCCAGTACCGCGAGAAGTCGGCGCCGACGCGTCGGATGATCGAAGAGGCGCGTGAGCTGCGCCAGCTCTGCCGCGCGGCAGGCGTGCCCTTCATCGTCAACGACAGAGTCGATGTCGCGCTGGCCGTGGATGCGGACGGAGTTCACGTGGGCCAGGACGACATGCCGGCGGCCGTGGCGCGAAGGCTCATCGGCAAGGGGCGGATTCTGGGCGTGTCAGCGGTGGACGCGGAGGAAGCGCGGAGGGCGGAGGCGGACGGTGCTGACTACATCGGCGCAAGCCCGATATTCGCGACCCCCACGAAGCCCGATGCGCCGCGGCCTATGGGCGTGGAGGGACTGCGGAAGCTGGCCTATGCGGTCCGCGTCCCCGTGGTTGCAATCGGCGGCGTGAATGCGAACAACGCAGCGGCGATGATCGCGGCGGGCGCCTCGGGAGTGGCCGTGGTCTCGGCGATCATGGCGGCCGACGACGCGGAAGCAGCGGCGCGGGCAATTCGGATGGCGGTGGAAAAGTGGGGATAATAGCGGGAACGGGTGGGCGGGGACGGCAGGCAGGGATGAAAAGTGCAGACTGCGGACAGGGTCGAAAAGTGGGGATGACATGAAGATCGATCAGCTTGGGGAGTTCGGGCTCATCGAGAGGATACGGGCTGCGCTTCCCGAGCCCGGACCGAAGGTGGTGGTGGGAATCGGGGACGACGTTGCGGTCGTGGAGGCGTCCGCGGAGAGCGTGTGGCTTGCCACCTGCGACGTGCAGGTGGAAGGGGCTCATTTCATCAGGGGTTCCATTCCGCCGCGCAGCCTCGGCCGAAAGGCGCTGGCTATCAACCTGAGCGATATCGCTTCCTCGGGGGGCATCCCGCGGTTCGCGCTTGTATCCCTTGGGCTGCCGAGCGACCTTGAGGTCGGGTTCATCGACGAGCTGTACGCCGGCCTTCGTGAAGAAGCAGAAAAGTTCGGCGTGGACATTGTGGGCGGCAACATGTCACGCTCGCGGCTGGGCATGTTCATAGACGTGTTCCTGCTGGGGGAAACGCTGCGCGACAACGTGGTGCTCAGGTCAGGTGCAAAGGCCGGGGACAGGATCATGGTCACCGGCAGTGTGGGAGACGCAGCGGCTGGCATCGCCCTGCTCCTGGATCCCGCGCTGAAAGCAGTCGACCCGTATGCGCCACTCGCCGTGGAGCGGCAGCACTCTCCCGAGCCGCGCGTGAAGGAAGGGGCGCTGATCGGGGCGCTTCGACAAGCAAGCTCGATGATCGATATAAGCGACGGTGTTGCCGGCGACCTGGCCCACATCTGCGAGAAAAGCGGCGTGAGCGCCCGGCTGGAGGCGGCGCGGCTGCCGGTGCGTCCGGAAAACCGGGCGCTTGCCCTTGCAACAAAGGGAGACGAGTGGCACTTTGCTCTTCGGGGGGGAGAAGACTACGAGCTTCTGATAACAGCCCCGCCCGGCCGCGCCGAGAGGCTGGCGCAGAGGATCACGGCGGAGACGGGAACGCCAGTGACCATCATCGGGGAAATCCTACCGCCGGACCAGCCGTCGGAGCTCGTCCTGCCGGATGGAAAGAAGCTGCCCCTGGGAGGAGCCGGATGGGATCACTTCAAATGAAAAAAGCACTTACGATCGCCGGGTCGGATTCCGGGGGCGGGGCCGGCATCCAGGCCGACCTGAAAACCTTCGCCGCCCTGGGAGTCTTCGGGACGAGCGCGATCACGGCACTCACGGCGCAGAACACGGTGGCCGTGCTCGGGGTTTTCCCGGTGACCCCCGAGTTCGTCGCGCTGCAGATCGAAGCCGTGGTCAGAGATATCGGCGTGAACGCGGTCAAGACGGGAATGCTGACAAATCGGAAAATCATCGAGATCGTCGTGAAGAAGCTCAAAGAGCTCGAGCTGGGGCCGCTCGTGGTGGATCCCGTCATGGTGGCAAAGAGCGGGGCCTCTCTCCTGGAGCCTGCGGCAAGGGATGCGCTGATCGACAAGCTTCTTCCCCTGGCCGCCGTTGTGACGCCGAACCTCCCGGAGGCTGAGGTTTTGTGCGGCTTCTCGATCCATGACATCGCGGGGATGCGCAAGGCCGCCAAGCAGATCCGCGAGCGCGGAGCCCGGTGCGTCGTGGTCAAGGGCGGGCACCTGCTGGGCAGCGGCTTCAGCACCGACCTGATGTACGACGGCAGGCGATTCGAGGAGCTGTCAGCGCCACGGGTCGAGACTCGCAACACGCATGGAACGGGCTGCACGTTCGCTTCGGCCATCGCGGCTCGGCTTGCGCTCGGCGACAGCACCGCAAAAGCTGTTCGGGCGGCAAAACATTACGTCACGGAGGTCATCAAGGCCTCGACAAAGCTGAAGATCGGGAAGGGGAACGGCCCGATGAACCACATGGGCGTGCGGATGGAATAAGAAGGTCCTCGCGGCTCGGCTCCGACCGCGTTTGGCTTGACTGAACCCCGCTCAGCCCCCGTGAACCAGCTTCAACACGGGATCATATCCTCGGGGACGAGCAGCGGGGGTCCCCACCGCAGACGCTCTGGCGGCCGACATCCCCGCGTTTGACCGCTCGGAAGTGTTCGAAGTGACTCGCGGCTTTGCCCTCAAGCTCTCTATCTGCAGCACGACCCTCTCCACCCGGACCCCGAGAGACCTTGCGATCCGACCCCAGTTTCCTGCCCGCGGGCCTCTCCAGAGAGAAACGACTCTTTCTATATTACGGCTGTCGATTCCGCCCTGCAGCCGCGAGGCTATGGCCAGTACGGCAGAAATGTCCCCGTAGCCGAGCCTGCGCTTTCGAAGGTCGGCGATCTGCCCGGGCTCCGTCCTGAACCGGGACTCCAAGGACAAGCTGAGAGACCTCTCCCCGCTGGGACTTCTGCCCAGACTGTTGAGGTAGGCCACATCACGGCCGAGCCGAAGCTCGGACCCCGCTTTTGAAGCCCACAGCGTTCCAATCGAAATGAACAGTCCGACAAAAATAAACAGAATGTCTCTGGTCGATGGTTTCATTCCTGCACCGCCTGCATAGAGTATCGGTGACGCTGCACCCCTGCATTACAAACACCGCTTGACGCCTTTGGTTTCACATGCGATATTCGAGAAGGAAACGAAATAAACTATATTCGTTTCTTATGGAGACATAATGGCGAGAGGCACCCCCGAGGCTGAAAGACGCAGGCTCATCCTGGATCGCTCCCGGTCGCTGTTCTTCGAGCGCGGGGTGAGCGCGCTGTCCATGGACGAGATAGCTTCCCTGCAAAGGATCAGCAAGAAGACGCTGTACAAGTTTTTCCCGAACAAGGATGCCCTTCTCTCCGAAGCCGTCGAGGACAGGGTTGCGGCCATTGCCGCGGAAGCCACACGCCTCGGAAACGACACCACTCTCCCATGGCTCGAGCGGATTCGAGGAATCTTCACCGTTGTCGGGAACCAGATAGGTCAACTCAGTGAAACGCTGGTCAAGGACATCTATTACAACAGGCCAGAGCTGTGGGACCGCCTGGACAGGTTCCGCCGCGAGCATGTGTTCAACGTCATTACGCGGCTGCTCGAAGAAGGAAGAAAAAAAGGCTTCATCCGCCGAGACATCGAAGGCGAGCTCGTCCCGCTGCTTTTCATCAATGCAATAAGCGCCGTCATGACGCCGTCTCAATTCGTGAAGCTCCCGTTTCCGCCCGCGAAGCTCTTCGATGCGTTCATCAGCATCCTTTTTGGCGGGATTCTCACCGACAGTGCGCGGCGCAAGTACTTTGCGCAGGAGAGAAAGACATGAAGCAGATCCAGATCACCGCCCAGGCGCGATCGGGACGGGCATGGTTTCCGTTTTCACGATTCCCGCTGGCGCGCCTGACGCCGGCTCTCCCGGCGTTTGCCTTGCTGGCCCTGGCCTGCCTGTCGCTGGCTGCCTGCTCGAAGGCGTCGAGTGAAATCGAGGCTTCGGGCACCATCGAGGCAACGAGCGTTCAGGTCTCTTCGAAGTCATCGGGGGAGATTCTGCACCTGGACGCGGACGAAGGATTGCTCGTGAAGCAGGGAGACATTCTTGCGGTCATCGACCATGCCTCCCTGGATATCCAGCTCGGCCAGGCGCGCAGCGGCGTGGATCTTGCAAAGGCACAGCTCGACCTGTTGACCAACGGCGCGCGCGGCGAGGACCTTGCCCAGGCCAAGGAAGCCCTGAACGAGGCCACCGAGACTCTGCAGAACGCGCAGGAAGATTTCCAGCGCACCCAGAGCCTGTTCACCGTCGGCGCGGCCACGAAAAAGCAGCGCGATGACGCGGAGTCCCGCTACACCATCGCGAAGGCCCAGTCCATCGCGGCCGACCAGGCGCTGAAGAAGCTGGAGAACTACGCGCGTCCCGAGGACGTGAGGGCGGCTCTTGCGCGGGTGGACCAGGCGGTCTACTCGGTGCGCCTGCTGCAGAAGAGCATCCAGGACTGCACCGTGCATTCCCCGACCAGCGGCGAGGTCACGGAGAAGCTCGTGGAGGAAGGGGAGCTCGCCTCACCGGGGACAGGCCTTTTTGTCATCTCTGAGCTGGACACGGTGAAGCTGACCATCTACGTACCGGAGGCGGATCTCGGCAACATCCGCCTGGGGCAGGAAGCGCGGATCTCCATCGACTCGCGTCCGGGGATCACCTACCCCGGCAAGGTCACCTATATCTCGCCCGTTGCCGAGTTCACCCCGCGCGACATACAGACAAAAGACGAGCGGGTGAAGCTCGTCTTCGCGGTCAGAATCGAGATTTCCAACACCGACGGCATCTTCAAGCCGGGAATGCCGGCGGATGCGGCGCTGAAACGGATGAGGGGCTGATTCCGTGAACGGCAGAGACAGCGGCAGCCCGCCGGCCGTGGAGGTCGCCGGCGTCTCCTGCAGCTACCGCCGCGTGCGCGCTGTATCCGACCTCGATCTTCGCATCGAGGCGAACGAGATGTTCGCGCTGGTCGGCCCCGACGGCGCGGGAAAAACCACTACCATCCGGCTGCTTTTCGGAATCCTGCGGCCCGGCTCCGGGAGCATCAGGATCCTGGG
>DATKLB010000144.1:0-19089 GCA_035542615.1 Spirochaetia bacterium
TCTTGCAGGAAAAGATTCGAAGCCAGACACTGAGGACGACGGGGCAGCAGGCATGAGCGATGCGCCGCTCATCGAGGCCCTGCGCGCCCGCTTCCCCGACCTTGCTCCACGCCCGGTCGACTCGGCGCCGAGCGTCGTGATCGAAGCAGCCCGGCTGCGGGAGCACCTCCTGTTTCTTCGTGATGAGCTGCACTTCGACTTCCTGACATTCATGACAGCAATCGACAGGCCCGCGGAGCGCAGGCTCGAGATCATCTACCGCCTGTTCTCCTACGAGAGCCGGCTAGCACTCATGGTCCGCGCCCTCCTCCCGCGGCAAGGGGCGCGGGTGGACACCGTGTCGGACATCTACCGCACAGCCGAGTGGCACGAGAGGGAAGCGGCGGAGATGTTCGGGATCGTATTCACCAACCACCCGGATCCCCGCAAGCTCCTCCTCCCGGATGACCTGGACGGGCATCCCCTGCTCAAGGACTTCACCCACCCGAACATGCGGCGCCTCCCGGAGGCGTCCTGATGGGAGACGCTCCTCAGCCGGGCCCAGTCAAGACCACATCCGACGAGTTCCTCCTCAACGTCGGTCCCCAGCACCCCGCCACGCACGGCGTGCTGCGCGTGGAAGTCACGATGGACGGAGAAGTGGTGAAGGACATCGTGCCGCACATCGGGTACGTCCATCGGGGGCTGGAGAAACTTTTCGAGAACCGCACCTGGGAGCAGATCATTCCCTACACGGACAGGACCGACTACCTTTCCGCGATCGCCAACAACTTCGCCTACGTCATGGCCGTGGAGCGCCTCCTCGGCATCGAGGTACCGCAGAAGGTCGAGTACATCCGCGTGATCGCCGCGGAGCTCAACAGGATCGCGAGCCACCTCCTGTGGCTTGCCGCCTACGGGCTGGACATGGGGGCCTTCACGCCGTTTCTCTACGCTTTTCGCGACAGGGAAGAGATCGGTACGATGATCGAGGAGGCGTCGGGGGGCCGGCTCACGACCAACTATTTCCGGGTGGGAGGCTTCATCCATGATCTTCCTCCGGGGTTCTTCCCCCGGCTTTCCGCGTTCATCGGGCACTTCGGCGGGAAGATCGATGAGTACGACACGCTGCTCATCGAGAACGCGATTTTCGTGGCGCGCACCCGCGGAGTCGGAGTCATCGACAGAGAGCGTGCCATTTCGTACGGAATGACGGGCCCCTGCCTCCGCGCGTCGAACGCCATGCTCGATGTCCGGCGCGACACACCGTACTCGATCTATCCGAAGCTCTCGTTCGACGTCCCGATCGGGAGAAACGGGGACACCTGGGACAGGTCGAAGGTGAGGATCGAGGAGATGCGCCAGTCTCTGCGGATCCTGCGCCAGGCCATGGAGGGCTTTCCCGAGGGGGCGTACCGGGTCAGGGTGCCGAGGAACATCGAGCCGCCTCGGGGCGAGGTGTATGCGGCCGTGGAGGGACCACGCGGCGAAGTGGGTTTCTACGTCGTGAGTGACGGGACCCGCAAGCCGTACCGCGTGAAGATGCGAAAGCCCAGTTTCTCCAACTTCTGCGCGCTCCCCGAGATCCTCCGCGGCATGAAAATCGCCGACCTCGTTGCCGTGATGGGGAGCCTGGACCTCGTGGTCCCGGAAATCGACAGGTAACGGCATGGGACGATTCCTCTACGATCTGTTCTACAACACCGACACCGTCCTGGCCGGATGGAGCGCCGCCGCGCACGCCTCATGGGCCGCTCATGGCAGGCCCGCGGTCGCGCTGGATGTGCTGTTCCAGCTCTGCGCGGCCGCTGCCGTCGGGCTTTTCCTCGTTCTCAACGCCCTTTTCATCATTTACTTCGAGCGCAAGGTCGCGGCGCGCATGCAGCTGCGCCGGGGGCCGAACAGGGTGGGCCCCCTCGGCATCCTGCAGACCCTTGCGGACACGATCAAGCTGCTCATCAAGGAGGACATCATCCCGGACGCCGCCGACCGCGGCCTGTTCCGCGTGGCCCCCGTCATCGTCCTGGCGGCGACCTTCATGCTGTTCGTCGTTCTGCCGTTCGGCAAGGGGCTGACGGCCGCTGACATCAACGTGGGGCTCGTTTATTTCCTGGCAATCGGAAGCCTCACGGTCATCGGAATCCTGGCGGGAGGCTGGGCGTCGAACAACAAGTATTCCCTGATGGGCGGGATGCGCTCGGCGGCACAGATCGTGAGCTACGAGGTGCCGGCCGTGCTCACCGTGCTGTCCGTGGCAATGCTGGCCGGCTCTTTGAAGATGGGGGACATCGTGACCGCGCAGCCCGTCTACGGGTACGTGCTGCTCCAGCCCATAGGGTTCCTCCTCTTTCTCACCGCCTCCAATGCCGAGATCAACCGGGCGCCCTTCGACCTTCCCGAATCGGACTCCGAGCTCGTGTCAGGCTTCGTCACGGAATACAGCGCCATGCGGTTCGCGTTCTTCTTCCTTGGGGAGTACACCAACCTCTTCCTTGCGGCCGCGTTTGCCACGACGCTTTTCCTCGGAGGGTGGCGAGGCCCGCTGCTTCCGCCCATCGTCTGGTTCCTCCTGAAAACCTACTTCGTTGTCTTCCTGCTGATCTGGGTGCGGTGGACGTTCCCCCGCCTTCGCGTCGATCACCTGATGCAGTTCTCCTGGAAAGTGCTTCTCCCGCTGTCCCTCGCCAACCTCGTTGTCACGGCCGTGCTGGTGAAGGCGCTGTGATGGACAGGGACGTCGTGAGCATCCTGAAGGCCATCGCTTCCCTTCCCCGGGGGCTGTGGATCACCTTTTCGTACCTGTTTCGAAGGCCTATCACGATTCAATACCCCGAGGAGAAAGCGGAGCTGCCGCTGCGATTCCGGGGCAGGCTCGTCATGCCGATCGATCAGCAGAAGGGAACGAACCGCTGCACAGCGTGCATGCGGTGCGTCACGATCTGCCCGAATCACTCCATTGATATCGAGCCCGAAAAGGACCCCGGCGGCGAGCAGAAGCCCCGGCCTGCCCGGTACCTGTACAACCTCGGAACCTGCATGTTCTGCAACCTGTGCGTCGAGGTGTGCCCTTTCTTCGCCCTGGTCATGTCGGACGAGCACGAGCTGGCGACGACCGAGAGGTCGGGGCTGGTGATCGACCTGGTGAAAGAGAGATACCGCCTCTCGGGAAAAAAGGCCGGCTGGTGGCAGCAGAAGTTTCGAAGCGCTGCGGGAGAGGAGTAACGCATGGCAGACGCCGTGCTCTTCTACGCCCTCGGCGGCTTGCTTCTCGTGAGCGCCGCTCTCGTGGTCACCGTCAAGAACATCTTCCATGCGGCGCTCTATCTCGCCCTCGCCCTGTTCGTCGTGGCTGCCATCTACGTCACCCTCGGCGCGTACTTCCTGGCCGCGATCCAGGTCCTCGTCTACATCGGGGCAGTCGTCGTGCTCGCGATTTTCGTCATCAACCTCACGCGCACCGTCACCGGCGCGCCGGTGACGCTGTCCCGCCGGTGGGTGATCCCCGCGGCGCTCGTCTCAGCGCTCACCGCGTGCCTCATCGCGGTCGCGCTTCTCAAGGCGGCGGATTCCTCCCCCGCTTCTCCGCCGGCAACCGCGGACGCCACGGCGGCAATCGGTCGAGGGCTCCTGGGGCAGTGGGTCCTGCCCTTCGAGCTGGTCTCCGTGCTGCTCCTTTCCTCGCTCATCGCTTCGATTGCCATCGTCGGCAAGGACCGCGAGGAGGAAAGGTGACGATCACCCTAACCCACTATCTCATCCTGGGCGCCGCCCTGTTCTGCCTGGGGATCTACGGGGCCATCACGCGGAAAAACGCGATCGGGATCCTGATGTCCCTGGAGCTGGTCTTCAACGCGGTGAACATCAACCTCGTGGCTGCTGCGCGGTGGCAGCCGGACGGCGGCCTGCGGGGACAGCTATTCGCCCTCTTCGTCATCGCCGCGGCAGCGGCGGAAAGCGTCCTGGGTCTTGCCATCATCCTTGCCATCTATCGCCGGCGCGTGGTCGTCAACGCCGACGAGATGGATCTGATGAAGAACTGAGGGAGGGGTCGAGTGCCTGAACAGGTCCTTGCGGCAGTCCTGATACCCCTGTTTCCCCTCGCGGCGTTCGTTCTTGCCATCGCCGTCTCGCGTCGGCGTTCCGTGCTGAGCGCAGCCGCATCCATCGCCGGGATCGGGGCCGCTTTCCTGCTTTCCCTGTGGGTGCTGCGAGGCCAGGTCCTGTCCCCCGGCCCTCTGCAGGCCGACATCCCGTGGCTGGCGGCCGGGAGCATTCGCATCAGCATGGGCATTCTTGTCGACCCCCTGTCGTCGCTCATGCTCGTGATCATCACGGCGGTCAGCCTGCTCGTGCAGGTCTATTCCCTAGGCTACATGAAGGGTGATCTCGGATTTGGCCGCTTCTTCAGCTACCTGTCCCTGTTCTCCTTCTCGATGCTGACCCTCGTGCTCGCCGACAACTTCATTCTGCTGTACATGGGCTGGGAGCTGGTCGGTCTGTGCTCCTACCTGCTGATCGGGTTCTGGTACCAGAAACCGGAAGCAGCGAGCGCCGCGAAAAAGGCCTTTGTGGTCAACCGAGTGGGCGACTTCGGCTTCCTCATCGGCATCCTGGTGCTGAGCATCCTTTCGGGCACGCTGAGCTACGGCGAAGCGACCCGATTCATCGCTGGCGGGAGCCTTGCGCCGGGCCAGGTCACCCTGATCGCGCTCCTCCTGTTCTGCGGGGCAATCGGCAAGAGCGGCCAGTTCCCGCTGCACGTGTGGCTGCCCGACGCCATGGAAGGCCCCACGCCGGTGTCGGCCCTCATCCACTCGGCCACGATGGTGGCGGCCGGCGTGTTCATGGTGGCCCGGCTGTACGGGATCTTCATGACGAGCGCTGACGCCCTCCGGGTGATCGCTTCCCTCGGCGCGTTCACCGCGGTGTTCGCGGCGCTGATTGCCCTTGCCCAGGACGATATCAAGAGGATCCTCGCATACTCGACGATCAGCCAGCTCGGGTACATGATGCTTGCCCTCGGGGTTGGCGGGTATGCCGCCGGCATGTTTCATCTCACGACTCACGCGGCTTTCAAGACGCTCCTGTTTCTCGGCGCCGGAAGCGTGATCCACGCGGTCGGCACGAACGACATCTGGAAGATGGGCGGCCTTGGCCGTCGGATGCCGGTTACGGCGATCACCTTCTTCATAGCCGTGCTGGCAATCGCGGGTATCTTCCCCGTGTCGGGCTTCTGGAGCAAGGACGAGATCCTGCAGGCCGCCCGCGCGAGCGGTCATCTCGAGCTGTACATCGTCGCTCTCGTTACAGTATTCCTGACCGGGTTCTACATGGCCAGGCTGTTCTTCGTGGCGTTCGCGGGGGAGCCGCGCGCAGAGTCTCATGCGCACGAGTCCCCCGTCGTCATGACGGTGCCGCTGGTGATTCTCGGCGTCCTCGCGGCCGGCCTCGGCCTCATCGGGTCTCCCCTGCTCGGGCAGGACATCCAGAGGTTCCTCGCGCCGGTGGAAGAGCACATCGGAGGTCTCAATATCGCTGTTCTCGTCCAGTCGAGCGCGCTCGCGGTTGTCGGGATCCTGGCGGCAGTCATGGTCTACGGCCTGCGGATCGTGCAGCCGGAAACCCTGCGCCGCGCCGCGGGGCCCGTGTACGTCGTCCTCAAACACAAGTTCTTCATCGACGAGCTGTACATGGCTCTTGTTCGCGGCCTGTTCTTTACCACCACGGCCGGCATTGCATGGTTCGACCGCCATGTGGTGGACGGCGTGGTGAACTTTGTGGGCGCGGCATCGAAATGGGGCGGCGACGTGGTGCGGCGCGGCGTGACGGGCAAAGTGCAGAGCTACGCCCTGGTTGTCGTCTGGGGCCTTGCGGCGGCGCTTCTGGTGATCTTCCTATGACGTTCCCGCTGCTCACGACCATGTACGGTCTTCCGCTGCTCGCAGTCCTGGTCATTTTCTTCGTCCCGGAGCGCCGGGCGCTGGCCATCAAAATCGTGTCCCTCACAGCATCCGCGGCTGCGCTCGGTCTTGCGGTGTGGCTGTTCTTCGCCTACGACCGCGGCGTGGGGGGATTGCAGTTCGTCGAGCGCGTGCCCTGGCTCGGGGTCCTGGGAGTCAACTACTTCGTCGGCGCGAACGGGGTCAACGTCATGCTCCTCCTCCTGACGGGTGTCATCATCACCGCCGGGGTCCTCGCGTCATGGGATGTGACGTACCGACCGAAAGAGTTTTTCATCCTCCTTCTCACCCTCACCACCGGCGTGTTCGGCGTCTTCATGGCGTACAACCTGTTCCTTTTCTTCCTTTTCTACGAGGTCTCTGTTCTTCCGATGTACCTGCTCATCGGCATCTGGGGAACGGGAAAAAAGGAATACGCGGCCATGAAGCTCACCCTCTACCTCATGGCCGGCAGCGCCCTGATCCTCGCCGGCCTCCTCGGCCTGTACTTCGCCTCGGGAAAGGGATCTTTCGACTTCGACATCCTGTCGACGGCCGCCTACGATCCCCTGTTCCAGCGCGTCTTCTTCCCCATCCTGTTCGTGGGATTCGGGACCCTGGCCGCGTTGTGGCCGTTTCACACCTGGTCGCCGGATGGACATTCCTCCGCGCCAACGGCGGTTTCCATGCTGCACGCGGGAGTCCTGATGAAGCTGGGCGCATACGGCTGCCTCCTGGTGCCGATCACCCTCCTGCCCGGCGGTGCGCGGTTCTGGCTCCCGTCGGTGGCATTCCTTTCCGTCATCAATATCGTCTACGGGTCTTTGAGCGCTGTCGCGCAGAGAGACCTGAAATACATCGTGGCGTACTCCAGCGTCAGCCACATGGGCATCGTGATGCTCGGCCTTGCTTCGATGAACGAGATTGCGCTCAACGGAGCCGTGCTGCAGATGTTTTCTCACGGCATCATGACCGGCTTGTTCTTCGGCCTGGTCGGCATGATCTATGGAAGATCGCATACGCGCATGGTGAACGAGCAGGGAGGGCTTGCGGCGCGCACTCCCGCGCTTGCGGCCTTCTTTGTGCTCACCGGGCTCACGTCCCTCGGCCTGCCCGGCCTGAGCGGCTTCCCCGCGGAGCTGTCCGTCTTCCTCGGCGCCTTCCGCGCATACCCGGTGGTGACGGTGATCTGCGTGACAGGGATCGTGTTCACCGCCTTCTACGTGCTGCGCGTGGTCCAGCGGCTGTTCTTCGGCAGGCAGTTCCTGGCGCACCCCGCCTCCGCGCAGAGCACCACGCTAGGCTTCGGTGATGCAAACCGCATCGAGCTCACCGCGCTCTCCCTGCTCATGCTGTTCATCCTGGCGGTGGGGTTGTACCCGCTCCCGTTCACGACCCTGATTGGCACCGCCGTCGCGCCGATCGCTGCAAAGCTCGGGGGGATGTGAGGTGAGCCTGGCACCCTGGTCTCTGGAGCTCGCCACGACGACACTCATGGTCGTTGTCCTGGTCGTGGATGTGCTTGCCCGGCACGGAAAGAAGCTCATCTGGGGATGTTACCTCGTCGGGACCGTCGCGCTTCTCGCCATCGCCTTTTTCTCACGGGGACAGGCGGAAATCCTGGGAGGAACCTACGTGGCGGACGGCCTTTCCTGGATCGCCAAGATCATCATCGTCATCGGTGCCGGGTTGACCGGGGCCATCTCGATGAGCGCTCTTTCGATCAGGGAAAAGTACCACGGCGCCTACGCGGCGCTGCTGCTTGCCGCGTCCCTGGGCATGATGGTGCTCGTCTCTTCCAAGGAGCTCATCACGCTCTTCGTGGGCCTGGAGACCTCCTCGGTGAGCCTCTACGGGCTGGCCGCGATATCCAAGAGGGACGACCTGTCTCTGGAGGCGGGAATCAAATACCTCGTGATCGGCGCGCTCTCCTCCGGGCTGCTGCTCTATGGTCTGAGCATCGTCTACGTTTCCACCGGTACGACTTCGCTGGACGCCATTCGGGGGGCCGTGAGCGCCCGCGGCCGCGGGCCTCTCCTGACGGCGTCTGTCGTTTTCGTGCTCCTGGGCGTGGGATTCAAGCTCTCCATGGTGCCGCTGCACGTCTGGACGCCCGACGTGTACCAGGGCGCCCCCACTCCCGTGTCTGCCTTCATCTCGGTCGTCTCGAAGTCAGCCGGGTTCGTGTTTGCTCTCCGACTGCTCTCTTTCGCATTCGCGGACCTGAGGCTCGTCTGGGAACCATTGCTCGCCGCGGCCGCCGTGCTCACGATGACCGTCGGAAACCTCGTCGCAATTCCCCAGAAAAACGTCAAGAGGCTTCTCGCCTATTCCTCGATCTCGCAGGCCGGCTACATCCTCGTGGGCTTCGTCGGCTCCCCGGCATTCGGAGCGAGCGCGGTGATGTTCTACCTCCTGGTGTACACGCTGACCAACGTGGCCGCCTTTTCGGTCGTGATTGCGTTTTCGCAAGCCACGGGATCGGACCAGCTCGACGACTATGCCGGCCTCGCCCGCCGGGAGCCGCTTCTTGCCCTGGCGTTCGTGTTTGCCCTGCTGTCGCTCGCGGGGATTCCGCCCCTGGGTGGATTCGTCGGCAAGTTCTACCTCTTTGCCGCCGCGATGCAGAAGGGGTACCTGTGGCTTGTCATCGTTGCTGCGCTGAACAGCATCCTGTCGCTGTACTACTACCTGCTCGTTCTGCGCAGGATGTATATCACCGATCCCGCGGTCCCGGCCGTTCCCATGAAGACGGCGTTCCCGGTCAGGGCTGTCCTGCTGATCACCACGGTCGGTATCTTCTGGCTGGGAATCCTTCCCGGGCCGGTCATGAACGTGATTTCGGAGATATCGGCAAGGATCTTTCCGAACATGTGAGGCGCACGAAAGAAAAGCAGGTCGGAGGAAGGAGAAAGCGCGGTGCTGCGTGACATACGGCTTCTCAAGGCATCAACCCACGTCCTGATCCTGGCACGTCCCGGAGAAACGCTCGGGGAAATCCATGGCAGGTTGTGTGACCACAACGCGGTCGTGGTCGTGGACTCGGAGGGGAGGCTGCAGGGCATCGTGACGCGCAAGAATGCCCTCAGGGCGATACTGGAGCAGCCGGGCTGGAAGGAAATCCCCGTGCAGGAGCTCATGGTGAAAGAGGTCCTGCATGTGCCCAATCACGTGACTCTGGCCGAGGCTGCCGAAGTGATGCTCGGCGCGGACATCCACCAGTTGGTCATCACGGGCCCTCCGGAGGGAGGCTCCGTCGCGATCGGGATCGTCACCCTGCAGGATGTGCTGAAGAACGCCGTGTGAGGATGTCCGAGACCTTCGAGCACAGCACGGCAAAGTCCACGGGCTTCTCCACGAAATCGACTGCCGGCAGCCACGTGGGATCGAGGTCGTTCCTGCTGAATCCCAGGGGGAATGACTGGTTCACCGCGGTCAACAGCAGGACAGGCAGCTCCCCGAAGGTCCGGCGGATGGACCTGGCGATCTCGAATCCAGCCTTGTCGTTTTCCGGGAACATCACGTCGAGGATGACGGCATCCGGGCGCCTCACGCGTATGCGCTCGACCGTCCGCGCGCCATCCGTCTCGATGCCGGTCTCGTAGCCCTGGCCGCGCAGCACCGTGCTCACCGCCGAAGCGAAATCCTCATCGTCATCCACGATCAGCAGGTATGCCATGCACTTTCCTCCCTGGGGATGGAAAATCGAGTGTGAAGACCGTCCCCCGCGACGGGGCGCTTTCCACGTGCACCCCGATGCTCCCGGCAGAGGCGGTCTGGCGCACGATGGCCAACCCCAGTCCGGTGGACCCCCGATTGTGGCGTGCCGCCTCGGTTGTCCGGTAGTAGTCGTCGAAGATGCGCGGCAGCTTGTCCGCCGGGATTCCAATGCCGCAGTCACGCACCACGACGAGCGCGCCTCCGCCCGGCTTTGCCCGGGATGATACCCGGACATGCTGCCCGTCCAGCGAGTAGCTCACCGCATTCGACAGGATGTTGTCGATGATCATCACTACATGATCCTGGACGGCAAGCGCCGGCGCCGGCGACAGGTCTTCCTCGAACAGGATGCCGCGCTTCTCAGCCTGCGGCTTCATGGCGGCCAGGCAGGCTCGCACGGTCTCCGAGACGTCGAGCAGCGCGGGAGACGGTGGATTCTGGGCTTGCGAGCGGAGATTCGCCAGCTGCAGCATGGCGGTGATCCCTCGGGTGAGCGTCTCGCACCGGGTCGCGATCTGCTCGACCACGCCGACGGCAGCGGAGGGAAGGGAGCCGCAATGCCCCGTCAGCAGGATCTGGGCGTTCGCATGGATGGCCGCAAACGGGGCCTTTAGCTGGTGCGTCGTCTGCAGCATGTGGCTTGCCCTCTCCTCCGTCGCGGCTTCCAAGCGGCGATTGATGGCGAACAGCTCCTCGTCCCGCCGGCGCAGATCGCTGGAGAGTCGGGATGCAAGATACCAGACCGTCAGCGAGACAAAGGCGACCAGGAGGAACTGCAACGCCAGGACCACCGGCGCGATGTCATGCGCGGCGGGAAGAGCCAGCGCCGACAGCACCGAGCTCGGAGGAACGGCCCCCGTGCGCTCCAGGACGAGACACGCGAGGTACATTCCCATTGCCGAGAGGGTCACGACGAGGCTCCGTATGCGGGAGAGGAAGATGCATGCCAGGACGATGTGAAAGAGATACATGAAAGGGGCGAACGTAAGCACGCTGCCAAGGAAGTGGACGACCCCCGTCAGCACAGCCAGGTCCAGCAGTATCTGCAGCCAGAGGCTCCTGCGGGCAAGCAGAGCGCGACGCTCACCGCGTGAGGCCCTGCGCGTCAACAGGATCCAGGTCAGGTTCAGAAGAAGAAGAACCCCGGCGGCCAGGGAAGGCCATGCCGGATCCAGATGCAGCCACGGAATCGGGATCAGGGTGGAGGAAACCCAGCCCAGCAGAGCAAGCAGTGCCAGGGCTGCGATGGCCAGCCACCTCAGTGAACAGAACCAGGCCAGATTGCGGACGAGGATCAGCTCATCGGACTGCGCTGAAACCGGGACCCGGTCCTCAGCCGTGCGGCCTTCCAGGGGCAAGTCATACGCGGTCCAGGCTGAATCGTCCGAGGCTCCCCCGGCCAGCGCCATCAATCCACGTCCCAGGTCGTTCCCGCGTTGAAGAGCTTTTCGAGCTCGCCCCGCCCGTTCTTGGCGACCGCGCCGTCGATCTGCGACATGAGCAGATCGTTGTACGTCGGCCGCTCCACCTGTCGGAAGATGCCGATGGCAGTCGGAAACGCCGGCTCATGGAGTCCGGCAAGCATGTACGCCTGGGCGCTGGACGCGCCCCCGGCGTCGTGGACGACAAGGTCTTCTTCCCTCACCCCGTTTTCCCCCATGACGGCCACCTGGGGCTGCATCCCACGTGCCACGATCCCCTTGCGGCCATCTGCGCCGAAACGCACGGGTTTCCCCTGCTCCAGGTAGATCCAGCTGTCGCTGCGCGTGGATGCGTCGCTGAAGCTCTGCAGCACCGAGTCGTTGAAAACCACGCAGTTCAGCCGGATTTCCACAAAGGAGGCGCCCCTGTGCCGGGCCGCGGCCTCGATGACGGCGCCCATGTGCGCCTGGTCTGCGACAACGGCCCTGGCGACGAAAGTGGCTTCGGCCGCAAGCGCGATTTCGATGGGATGAATGGGCTGCTCGATGGTTCCCAGCGGGCTCGACTTCGTCTTCTTCCCGAACTCGGATGTCGGCGAATACTGCCCCTTGGTCATCCCGTAGATCTGGTTGTTGAGCAGCAAAATGTTGACATCCACGTTGCGCCGCAGGATGTGGATCAGATGATTGGTGCCGATGGACAGGCCGTCGCCGTCCCCGCTGACAACCCAGACCGAAAGGTCGGGCCGCGCGCATTTCACCCCCATGGCGATGGCTGGCGCGCGGCCATGGATGCCGTGGACGCCGTAGGTCTTGAGGTAGTACGGAAATCGCGACGAGCATCCGATTCCGGAGACAAAGACCACTTTCTCAGGCGGAGCTCCAAGACGGGCGAGCACTTTCTGCACCTGGGAAAGGATTCCATGCGCCCCGCAGCCGGGGCACCATTTCACTTCCTGGGCGGATTGAAAGTCCTTCTTCGTCAGGATGGGAACAGCATCCTGGGTGCGGTCCGCGGTGCAGTACAAAGGAGCGTTTGTGCTCATGCGTGGTTTCCTCCCAGCAGGGCCTCGATGTGGTCCGTGATTTCCGTGACGCGGAATGGACGTCCCTCCACCTTTGGAAGGCCGATTGCGTCCACGAGGAACCGGTCTCGCAGCATCGATCTCAGGTGGCCGCTGTTGTTCTCAGGAACGAGGATGCGATGATAGCGCCGCAGAACCGATCCCAGGTTCGCCGGCAGCGGATTCAGGTAGCGAAGGTGCGCGTGCGCGACACTGCGGCCGGCGCGCAGCTCCTCGTTGACTGCGGCTGCGATGGCCCCGTACGTGCTTCCCCAGCCCACGACCAGAAGGTCCCCGTCTGATGGTCCCGTGACCTCCACGAGTGGAATGTCTCGAGAAATACCTTCGATCTTGCGCGCTCGAAGATCGACCATGCGCTGGTGATTCGCCGCGTCATAGCTCACGACGCCGGTGATGTCCGTCTTTTCGAGGCCGCCGATGCGGTGCTCGCGCCCGGGTGCTCCCGGCGTCACCCATGGCCGTGCCAGGGTCTTCGGATCCCGGCGATACGGGGCAAACTCCTCACCCTCAGGCAGCTGCCCCGCGTGCAGGTCCGGCAGCTCGTCGGTGGAGACGATCCGCCACGGCTCGGCGCTGTTGGCCAGGAAGCTGTCCGACAGGAGCATCACCGGCGTCATGTAGGTGATCGCGAGCCGCACGGCCTCGAAGGCCATCCGGAAGCAGTCGGCGGGAGATGCTGCTGCCAGCACCGGCATGGGAGACTCGCCGTGGCGCCCGAACATCGCCATCAGCAGGTCTGCCTGCTCCGTCTTGGTCGGCATGCCGGTGCTCGGTCCGGCCCGCTGGACGTCGATGCACACCAGGGGAAGCTCGGTCATCACCGCAAGGCCGAGGCCCTCCGTCTTCAGCGAAAGGCCGGGGCCGCTCGTCCCGGTGATCCCGATGGCTCCGGCGAACGACGCGCCCAGGGCCGCGACGCAGGCAGCTATTTCGTCCTCGGTCTGCAGCGTTCGGACATCGAACTCCTTGTGCTTGGACAGCTCGTGAAGGATCTCGCTGGCCGGCGTGATCGGGTAGCTCGCGTACACAAGCGCGCGGCCGGCGCGCTGCGCGGCAGCGATCAGCCCCAGCGCCGCCGCCTCGTTGCCGGTCACGCGTCGATAGCGGCCGCTGGGCAGCCGCGCGGCAGCGACCGTGTGCTGGACCCGGAACAGCTCGGCCGTTTCCGCGTAGTTATGTCCGGCCCGCAGGCTGGCTCCGTTGGCGCCCATCACGGCCCGGTTGGTGCGGAACTTTCCCATCAGCCACTCGAGCATGGGCTGCAGGGGGCGGTCGTAGAGCCAGAGCGTCAATCCGAGGGCGAAGAAGTTCCGACATCGCGCCGCATCCCGAGGGGAGAGCCGGTGGGGGCTCACGGCCTGGCCGTTCAGGGTGGTCATGGCCACCGGAATGACGCGGAACTCCGACAGGCGGTCGTCCGAAAGAGGATTCGACGAGTAGCCGGCCTTGGCCAGGTTTTCTGGCGTGAACTCGTCCTCGTCCACGATGATGATCCCCCCGGGCTGCAGGTCCGGCAGGTTGACCTTCAAGGCTGCCGGGTTCATTGCAATCAGGACATAGGGAGAATCGCCCGGCGTGAGGACCTCTTCATCACCGAAGTTGATCTGGAACCCGCTGACTCCGCCAAGGGACCCCGCGGGCGCTCGGATCTCGGAAGGAACATCGGGAAGCGTGCGGACAAAGGCGCCCGTCATCGATGCGATGTCGGCGAACTGGCTGCCCGCCACCTGCATGCCATCTCCCGAGTCCCCGGCGAAGCGCACGGTAGCCGAACGCTCCTGGACGAATGTTTTCATAGCAACGTATCCTTCAGACCCTCGGAAAACTCCGCGAGCGTCATGCCCGCGAGGCAATCCCGAAGCTGCTCCTGGATTGTGCACAGCCGGAGTCCCAGCGGACAGGGGCTGCCCCGGCACGCCGTCCTGCGCAGCAGGCACCTGCCCTGGGGGATCGGTCCTTCGACGGCCTCATGGATCTGCAGTATCTTCACGTCACTCGCCTCGACACGGAGCCGGAAACCCCCGAGAGGCCCCCGTTGCGATCCAATGAGACCGGCCTTCACCAGCTTTCGCATCACTTTGGCGAGGTGGTGGGAGGAAGCATCCAGCTTTCGGGCAATCACGACATTCGAGAGACGGTCGTTCCTGTTCCTTGCCATGATTGCCATGGCGTGAACCGCGAGAGCAGAAGCTTCGGAAACTCTCATCAGGCCGGTCGCAGAATCCCCCACGTGTTACCCTTTTTCAAAAGCCGGCAGATATTCGGTATATAGGTACCAGATTACCACAAATATCCCTGACGTCAAGGGCACGACACTCACTGCTGAGGGTCTAGGGCGTCAGCGACATGTACGTCTCGAGCTGGTCGATCTTGTACGCCTGCTGGGAGATGGTCATCTCCTGTTCCGAGAGGAGCGACTTCACGACATCTCCGATGGACACGAGGCCGACGAGCTTCTCCCCGTCGAGCACCGGCAGGTGGCGAATGTGCTTCTCCGTCATCAGGGCCATGCATTCGCTGATCCGCGTGTCCGGATTGATCGATACGACCCGCGTCGTCATGATCTCCTTGACGCCGGTCGCCTCGGTGATCTTCCGGGCGCCGACCGCTTTCCGGGCGAAGTCCCGTTCAGAGAAAATTCCATGGACCTTGCCGTTTTCGTCGGCCACGACGACGGCCCCGATGTTCTTCTGTGCCATCAACTCGAGGGCGGCAAAGACACTCGCTGTCGGTCGTACGCTGTGGACCGCGCCCCCTTTTCTGCCGAGAAACTCTCTCGCCGTTTCCATGGTGCCCTCCGTTTTCCCTGCTTCACCGTGTCCTGGCAAAAAGATCATATGCGTGCCCGGTTTTGTCAACCTTACACTGACCGGGGCCCGGAGAAAATGCATTGACGGCCCGGACAATCAGGGGAATACTTGGAGGGAGAGGAAAATCGCCCCTGGAACCGGTCCGCACGGAAATAGAAAGAGAAGCCGACGATCATATCGCGCTTGGTCTGCTCCTTCGAAAGGAGCGGGTTGAGCAGAAAAAGAACGCCGTGCAGAAAGTCCTCGCCAGCGTGCTCACCGTCCCGCAGAAAATCGAGAAGATCCACGAGATAGACGAGAAGGAGGACGCTCTCGCGCTTCTGCACATTGTTCGGCAGGTCGGCGCGCAGTCCTCCCGCGGCCACGTGAGCCGCATGAGCCGGGCCATCAAGCGTCCCCTCCAGCGGCTTTCCTGGCTCGCTTTCCTCTTCAAGGAGCTTGCGCGCGTCCGCGAGTTCGGCAGAAGGAGCCATACCCTCCAGGCAGGCATCATGCCGCCCGGAGTGAGGATGGAGCAGAGGCTGACGGCTTTTTTTGTCAAGGAGCTTCAGCCTTCAGCCGGGGAGCTCTCGCGGCTGCTGGAACCGGCCCTCGAACATGGGTGGCTCTCCCTGACGCCGCGCCAGTACAATTTTCTTGTCCTGTTGAAGCGGCTCCTCGACCGTGTCCGGGCCTTCGATTACCACCGACTGAACTGGAGAGACACCGACCTCATCGACAAGTTCCGGCGCATCGAAAGCCTTTTCCTGATGCTCCACTACGCCCCCGAGACCCAGGACGTAGTTCTCGAGGCGCTGCGGACATGTCTTGAAAAGCAGCGCATTGCGGAGCAGGAGATCGTACGCACGAGCAGCCTCGTCCTCGAGATCCTGTCGGAGGATTTCGCGCTTCCCTCCCTGTACAACTGCATCGTGGGCCTGAACATAGCCCGGTACCGCCGGATGTTGACGCTGGCCGACCTGATGCGGGAAGGACTGGGAGACATGGTCGACTCCGGCAGATTCGACTGCGATAACCAGCTCAGGATCCACATGGAGGAATACATCGACGAATCGCTTGCGTCGATGAAAAAAGTCCATGAGCAGCTCGTCGAGACGCGCCGCATCAACAGCTTCATCGGCCTTGACGAGCTGGGCAAGCCGGACTCGTCGATCCTCCGAAAGCTGTATCCGGCCGCTGAACCCCGGGAAACCATCGACTACGATGGAGACCGGGGAAACGTCGTCCTGTTTTTCTCACGCCTCGCTCGCGCTTTCGACAGGGTCTTCTCCCGTATTCTCAACGGCCGCTGCGTCCTGGAAGGCGGGAAGCCCGCGGAGCTTTTTTCCCGATCCTTCTTCGAGCTTGATCTCACACGGCTGCGAACGGTCGTCGAGAGGCTGGAGAACGGGCCTTTTCACTTCGGGGATTTTCCTGTTTCGCGATATATCCAGATCAAGGGGGCACGGCTCGGGACGGTGGGAAGCGAGCTGGAAGCCACCCAGCTCATCCTGGAGGGTGTCGGGACACTCGTCGACATCGGCAAGTCGCTCGCGAAGACCCTGAGCTTGCAGGCGCCGGCCGGCGCCGACCACGGGCAGCAGGGTCCCCTGGAGCCGATCGTGTTGCAGGGAAAGCCGTTTACGCTTCCTTTCGGGGATCAGAAGCTTCGGGCACATCCATTCATCGACGGAAAAACCGTCGCGGAAGCGCTTTCGTTGGCGGTCACTGTCTGCTTTACCGCCGGCCTCATTTTCCAGGATGATTTTCTTTCGCTGTTCACGGGAAAGGAGAAAAGGCTCGCGACCGACCTTCAGACCCGCTTGAGACTCGTGGAAAATCTTCTGGATCCGGACAACTACCGCGACCTGTCAGCCCTTTACTCCTGAGAGTCGCTTCCCGCCCCAAGCAGGTTCAGAGCGCACTCCTCCAGCCTTCCGAGGTTCAAGGGCTTGGGCAGGAAACGGGTGTTCTTCCCGAAAGCCGATCCGGCCTGAACGGGCTGCGCGGGCTGTCCGAGGAAAATGATGCGAATCCCAGGCTCGATCACTCTGCAAACATCGAAATACCGCATGTATTCCTCGTCAGTCGGGAGCACCTCGTTGACGATGATCAGGCGCACCCGGAGTGAGGTCACGAGGTGGACGGCATCGTAACGTTCGCCAATTCGAACGAAGGAGATTTCTCTTTTCAACGAGCACTTCTTCAACAGCCGGGCGATCTCTGAGCGCGCGTCGACAACGAGGGCATTCTGCTTCCGTGCCTTTTGAGCCGCCCCGGCCGCCGCCCCACGACCCGCGCCGCGCGTCTCCGCGCCGGGAGGCTCCGGCCGCTGCGGGATCTGCGCCCGCGTGAGCTGAAGAATCGCCTCGATCTTGCCGCCCAGGTCCAGAGAGCTTCGAACGATGCTCAGGACTTTCCGTTCCTGCGCGCCGCTTCTCTTCTTCTTCAAGAGAAGTCCATAGATGAGGTGCTTGTCCGCCTCGGAAAGCTCCTGCGGGTTCATGACATTCTTGCGGGATCGTAACGGACCGTGTCCGCGGGCGGCCTTTCGGTCATCCCTGGCCTCGGCCGCCCCCCGCCGTCCATGGCTATGCCTCTGCCAGCTTGTCGAACCTGTTCGCGATGGCCAGCGCCGGATCCAGGGGCACGGCCTGCCGCTTCACATCCTTCGGGATGCTGATGGTCGGGACGTCTTTCAGCCTCCGGCCGGCGAACTGAGGCAGCCACTCCCTCTGCTTTTCCAGCATCTCAGACGTCATCGACCTGATCTCCTTGAGCGTGAGCACGGAGGAAGTGAGCGGATCCAGTGCGACCGCCTGCATCAGCCGCTCCGGATCCCCGCTCACGGCCGCCTGCACGCTCAGGCCCTGCACCATGACATTGGTCATGTTCAGGGCCGCCAACTGGGGAGGCAGGGCGCCGATGTGCGTGGGGTGCAGCCCCGTGCGATCCACGTAGATGGGCACCTCGACGCAGCAGCCGTCCGGCAGGTTCGTGATAAAACCGTCGTTTCTGATGTTTCCGTTCAGGCGGAACACGTTCCCCGTCACTTCCGCCTCGATGATGTGAGAGCAGTATTCCGCGCTCCGGGGGCCGAGCTTCGTCGACTCGATGGAAAGCGGGTCCAGCTTCTGGAACTTGTCGTCGATCTTCCGGCAATAATGATAGTAGGCCCCCGTTTCCCCGCCAAAGCCGGGCTCGTCGCAGTACAGCTCCAACGCTTTCCTGTTCTTGCGGAAATACGGCAGGTACTCCGACAGGTGCCCCGTGCTCTCCGTCATGAAGTAGCCGAAATGACGCATGACCTCCCCGCGCACCTTCTCGTTGGCGTAGAAGCCGGGCTTTTCGAAGTTCTCCTTGAGAATGGGGTACAGATCCTTGCCGTCCTTTTCGAGGCGGAGAAACCATGCCATATGGTTGATGCCGGCCGCGACAAAATCGATCTCGCTCTTCTTCGCGCCGGTGTATGAGGCGATGAGGTCCATCGTCGTCTGCACGCCATGGCACAGGCCCACGAACCGAAGCCCGCCAACGGTGCCCAGCGCCCAGCAGCACATGGCCATGGGGTTGGCGTAGTTCAGCAGCAGCGCGTTCGGGCACAGCTCCTTCATCTCGGCCGCGATCTCGAGCAGAGCAGGGATGTGGCGCTGAGCGCGGAAAATACCCCCGGGGCCCATCGTGTCCCCGATGCAGTAGTCCACCCCGTATTTCATGGGAATCTCGTAGTCGAGCTGGAACCCATCCACGCCGCCAACCTGGATCATGACAACCACGTAATCCGCGCCGCGAAGCGCCTCCCTGCGGTCTGTGGTCGCCGTGACCGTCGCCTTGACCCCGTTGTCCCTGACCATCCGCTCCGTGAAGTCCCTCATCTTGTCGAGCCGACGGTGTGTCAGCGCCATCAGCCTGTACTCGCTGCCAGCGAGCGCCGGCGTGGCCATGAAATCCGAGAGAAGAGTCTTGCAGAAGACGAGGCTCCCCGCGCCGATCATCGCAATCTTTGCCATAATCCACCCTTGCCTTTCGTCGATGTCCTGGGATGACGCATTGTAGCGCGGCGAGGCCCTGGCGTCAATGAAAAACAGCGTGCCGTATGAAGAGCGTCAGCTCCAGGCGCTCCTTCCCCTGCCCACGCGGAACCTTCCGGCTCCGA
>DATKLB010000145.1:0-2650 GCA_035542615.1 Spirochaetia bacterium
TCTATGGCGAGCTCGGCTACACCTTCGGCTACCTGAACGCTGGGGTGGCTTTCAGGATTTGAGAGGAAACAAATCCTTGACGCTCGCGGGGGCGTTAGGTATATTCCTCTCAAAATCACTGTCACCCAGTGTGAGATTCGCGGCATCACAACTATTAAGGGAGGACGACTGAAAATGAAGGTCATGCCACTCGGAGATCGCATTCTGGTCAAGATGGTTGAGATGGAGACCAAGACAGCGGGAGGAATCCTCATCCCCCAGACTGCCCAGGAAAAGACCCAGGAAGGGATCGTGATTGCGGTTGGCGATGACGAGGCCATCAAGGTGAAGGCCAAGGATCGGGTGATCTACGACAAGTACGCCGGGACAACGATCAAGATCTCAGGAGAGGAACAGCTCATCCTGAAGGCATCTGACATCCTGGCAAAGGTAGAGTCGTAAGAAAGAGGGCTAGGGGGAGCGAGACACCACGATGTCTCCCTCCCCCTTTTTTTCCGCGAAGAATCCCGCAACCGCTGCCTGCACCGCTTTTGCCGTGTCGATCACAAGACGAGTACGGGGCAGGCTCTCCAGGAAAACACTCCCGTAGCTCTTCGTCACGATCCGCGAGTCCAGGATCAGGACAACTCCGCGATCATCGTGCCTCCTCATGAGCCTCCCAAAACCCTGTCGCAGTCGCACTACCGCGTCCGGC
Source organism: Spirochaetia bacterium (assembly GCA_035542615.1). Classification (GTDB taxonomy): domain Bacteria; phylum Spirochaetota; class Spirochaetia; order SZUA-6; family Fen-1364; genus Fen-1364. The sequence goes on from DATKLB010000145.1 coordinate 695, forward strand.
AGGGAGAGCTCGCCGAATGGATTGCCGCCGCGCATCTCGATTGCCGCCATCCGCGCCTTGAGCACCGGCTCCGTCGGCACCCGGAACGGGAGCCGACAAAGAACCACCATCTCGAGGGTTTCCCCCGGTGCGTCGACTCCCTCCCAGAAAGAGTCCGTGGCAAAAAGGACGCTGGACCGCTCCGCGCGGAACGCATCCAGAAGCCGGGCCCTGTCGTCATCGCCCTGTCGCAGAATCCTGATTCCGCGCTGCGCAAGCAGGGGAGCCACGACCGCGTGGGTCTCCCGAAGAAGCGAATAGGAAGTGAAAAGAACGAGCCCGGCGCCACGGCTCGACTGCAGAGCCCTGGCGATGAAGCCGGAAAGGAAGGACTTGTAGCTGGCTGAATCCGGCGGCGGGGCATCGGTCGGAGCGCCCAGGAGGACGTTCTCCTCGTAGTTGAACGGCGACGGGAAAGTCTGAAGGAGCGGCTCTCTCCCGCCAGGTCTGTCCAGGCCGATCCTGCCTGCCCAGAAAGAGAAGCTTCCCGCGACGGTGAGCGTGGCGGAGGTGAAGACCGCCGTCTTGATCGGCTCGAAGACCGCCTCCTTCATCAGCGGGCCGATATCGAGCGGAGTGATGACGAAACGCACACTCTGGCTTCGTGTCCCACCTTCCTCACCCTCGCCGCGGCCCTTGATCGACTCGACCCAGAAAATGTCGTTCCTGCCGGGTTCGGCGGCGCGAAACCTGTCGCACAGGTCCGCGATTCCGGCCAGTCGAGCGAGCTGCACCTTGCAGTCCCAGACGGTGTTTTGCGTGTCCTGGGACGTCTCCTTCGCGCTCACCCTGTCGAAGATCTCTTCGAAAAAGTCACCCAGCCTGCGCAACGCGCCCGCAAGCGCGCCAAGCGCGGGACCCGCCTGATCCAGGAACTCGACCGCGCTCCCGGAGTCCAGAAGGATCGATGTCTCATCTGCCATCAGCTCCAGGCATGCGCGATCCAGCTCCTCAGCCTTTTCGCGGATGTCGTCGACCAGGTCCGGTCCCTTGCCCTTCATCTCCCCGCGGCCGATCACGCGGGTGAGCATGACGAGATGACCGCGCGTTCGGCCCCGCGCGCTACCGGCGTCAGCGCGACCACCCCGGCCGCGCCGGTAGATCCTGTTGAGGAATCTCTGCAGCGCAAACCGGGAGAAGCTCCGGGAGAAGAACGAGGTTGCTGCCTTCTCCACGTTGTGCGCCTCATCGAAGATGACCCGGCGAAACGGCGGAAGCACGGCGGGATCGTCGAAGCCCGAGCCCGCCAGGCGGAAAGCGAGGTCCGAAAACAGAAGGTGATGGTTGGCCACCAGGATGCGCGCGGACGCAGCCTCCCGTCGGGCCTTCAGGACGAAGCAGCCCTCCCGGTGGCTGCAGCGAAGGCCGAGGCAGGCGTCGGACTCGGAGCACACGCGCGACCAGCTGTCCTCGGAGGGAAAGAATGAGAGGTCGGTGCGGCTTCCCGTCTCCGTCGTGCGTGCCCACTCCCGAACGGCGACGATCTCGGGATCCCTCTCGTCGAAAAGGCTCATCTCATCGAGGGCCTCGTTCAGCCGATGCAGGCAAAGGTAGTTTCTGCGACCCTTGACCAGAACGACCTTCGGATCCTCTCCCAGGATCCGCTTGACGAGCGGAATGTCCTTGTCCATGAGCTGCTGCTGCAGGTTGATGGTGTTGGTCGAAATGATGACGCGCTCGTTGTTGCCCAGCGCCCAGGCCATCGCGGGAAGAAGGTAGGCGAGCGACTTGCCGACCCCCGTGCCGGCTTCGGCGGCGCTCAGCTCATCCCCGTTGAAAGACCTGCAGACCAGCCGGAGCATCGCAACCTGGCTCTTTCTCTCCTCGTACAGGGGGTAGAGCCGGCTCAAGCTCCCTTCGGGAGTGAGGTGCCCGGCAAGCTCCTCCTCGTCGAGGGGCGTCACGCGGTGAGCCTCG
>DATKLB010000146.1:0-5673 GCA_035542615.1 Spirochaetia bacterium
GACGTGATCCTGATGGATCTCGTCATGCCGGAGATGGACGGGATTGAAGCGACCCGCAGGATCACAGCCGAGCAGCCCTCAACCAGGATCCTGGTCCTCACCAGCTTCGCCGCGGATGACAAGGTCTTCCCTGCGGTCAAGGCGGGCGCCCTCGGATACCTGTTGAAGGACTCGACTCCCGAGCAGCTCCTGGAGGCCATTCGGCAGGTCTATCAGGGCGAGCCGTCGCTGGAACCGTCGATAGCGAGAAAAGTGCTGCAGGAGCTGAGCCACCCCGGGCAGGGGAAGCAGACCGCGGAGCCTCTCACCGAGCGGGAGCTGGATGTGCTGCGCCTGATCGCCCAAGGAATGAGCAACAAGGAGATCGCCGCGAAGATCTTCGTTGCCGAGTGGACGGTGCGCAGCCACGTGAGCAACATTTTGGGCAAGCTGCACCTGGCCAGCCGGACCCAGGCTGCGCTCTATGCGCTGCGATCGGGCATCGCGTCCCTCGACGACAACCCGTCGGGCGCCCAGCCGTAGCTCTCTCCAAAATCACTCATTTTTGCGATGCATATCGGGCCGGCCCCGGACCTACATTTGAATCCGACAATCAAAACCAGGAGAAGTTTTCTTGACGATCATCATTGCAGACGACCAGAAACATGCGCGAAGCGGCCTGAAGGCCGCGCTCGCAGCATCCCTTCCAGGACTCGAGATGAAGGAAGCGACGACAGGGCTCGAAGCCGAGCGCCTTGCAGACGAGATTCTTCCCGACCTCATCCTCATGGATATCCGCATGCCCGACAAGGACGGACTTTCAGCAACTCGCCAGATCAAGGCCCGCCACCCGGAAATCAGGATCATCATTCACTCACTGCACGGGGAAAGCTCGCAGGAAGCCCTTGCAGCCGGGGCAGACGCCTTTGTCAGCAAGGGTGAAGGTTTTCAACGCCTTCTGGAGACGATTGCAGCGCTTGCGATTCCCCACGAGCGGCCTTAGTATCAGGAGGTCATGAGGCACGCAGTCAGCCGCGAGGCTCGAATGCTCGCGGAGACAGACCTTCAGACCTGGAGAACGTTGGCTCTTCGATCCCTTCTGATCGTGGTTTCGATCATGGGTCTGCCGGCCGTTTTCTCCGCGATCGCCAATGCGTATCTCAGCGGCAGGATGTCTCCCCTGCTGATCGTGTACGGTTCCGTCTACCTGGGGTTCCTGACCCTCCCATTCCTGCACCGAATCCCTGTCACTCTGAGGGCATGGCTCTTTATCGCCCTGGTGTACATCATTGCGGGAGCCAGCTTCGCGAGAATCGGGCTCGCGGGAAGCGGACGGCTGTACCTGGTTTTCCTTCCCGCAATCTCGATCGTCCTCGTGGGTCCGCGCGCCGGCTACCTCTGCCTCGGAATCAGCCTGTTCGAGTTCGCGGCTTTCAGCGAGATGGCGCGGCTGGGCATCCTGGCTCGATTGATGACGGAGACGCGAAATCCCCTGGACTTGGGATCCTGGATCGAATCAGGTGCCGCGCTCGCCGTCATCATCATCGCCATGACCGTGCTGCTGGAGCGCTTCTTCGCCCGGCATGTTTTCACGCTCACCGCCACCCACAGGATCACGGACGAGCTGGAGAAGGCGTACAAAGCCCTCAAGCAGCGGGTCAAGGATCGCACGCGGGAGCTTGCGCTGTTGAACTCCGTCGCCGCTGATGCCAGCGGGATCACCGACGTCAGGGAGCTCCTGAGGGTGTCGCTGGCCAAGACCATGGAAGCTTTCGGCCTCGTGACGGGCGCCGCGTACAGCCTGGAGGAAGAGTCAGAAACGCTCGTGATGCTGGCGCACATGGGCATGTCGGAAAACCTCGTCCGCCAGGTCCAGCGCCTGGATCTGCAGGAGGGGCTTGCCGGCAGGGAGCTGAACCTGGAGGAGCCTCTCGTGTGGGGTCTGGATGAGTATCCGGACGGACAGACTCGAAGATCCCTGGAAGCGGACGGGTTGCGGCAAATCATCGCGGTGCCGCTTGCGGCCAGGGGCAAGCTCGTTGGCGGGATGGTGATCAACTCTCGTTCTGAGAGAACAATCTCCGCTGAGGAAGGATCACTCCTCACCGCAATCGGCCAGCAGATCGGGCTCGCATTGGAGAATGCACGGCTGCTCGAATCGCAGCGCCTCCAGCGGGAGGAAGCTGAGCGGCGCCGTGAAGTGGCAGAGGGGATGCGGGAAACCCTTGCCATCCTCAACTCCGACAAGCCCGCCCAGGAGACCCTGGATTTCATGATCTCCCAGGCCTGCCGGCTTATGAAGTGCGATGCCTCCTCGCTGTACCAGATCGAGACGCCGGAAGGCCAGCTCCGTATCCAGGCCTCTTGCGGCCTGGATCGGGAAGCCGCTGCGTCCGTCCGGCTGGCCCTTGGCAGGGGTGCGGTCGAAAGAGCACTGCGCTGGAAAAAACCCATTGCAGTCCCCGACACGGCCGTATTCGAGGATTGGCGGGGAGCGGAACCGAACCCTGAGTTCGCCGAGGACCTTGGCGGGCTCGAGCTGCTCCTGGACCAGGGATTCCGGGCTGTTCTCGCGGTCCCTCTCATCGTCACGGGGAAGAACTACGGGGGAATCACGCTGTACTACCGGGAGCCGCGAAGCTTCAGCGAGGAGGATATCACGCTCGCCATGGCCATCGGAGCCCAGGCTGCCCTGGCCATCGAGAACGCAGAGCTTCGGGTGCAGGCGGGGCAAACGGCTGCCTTCGCTGAGCGCAACCGCCTTGCCCGCGAGCTGCACGACTCCGTGACCCAGTCCCTGTACAGCGTGACACTCTACGCCGAGGCCGCCGCGCGCCTGCTCCAGGGTGGGCAGGCCTCCGAGGCGGCGGCACACCTGCGAGACCTGGGCACCACGGCACGGGAAGCTCTTCGAGAGATGCGCCTCCTGATCTTCGAGCTGAGCCCGCCCGCCCTGGAAGCCGGCAGCCTCGCGGAAGCCATCCAGACCAGGCTGGACGCCGTGGAGGCGCGCGGAGGCATGAACGTGAGCTTCCGCGTCGAGGGCGTGGAGCATCTCTCCGGTCGGGTGCGCCAGGAGCTGTACCAGATTGCACAGGAGGCGCTGAACAACGCTCTCAAGCACGCCCGGGCCCAGTCCGTTCGGGTCCTTCTCATCCACGGAGAAGCTCAGACCCGGATGGAGATCAGCGATGACGGGGTGGGATTCCGGTTGGAGCAGGCTCAGAAAAGCGGCGGCGTCGGGCTGCGCGGAATGCGCGAGCGGGTGGAGCGAATCAGCGGCGAGCTGTCCGTGGCGAGCGTTCCCGACGGCGGCACCAGGGTAACGGTAACTGCACCCGCCTAGCTGCGAGAGCTTCGATCTGGCTTGTGCCAGTCGCTTCGTTCAGCCTGCCCGCCTCATAGAATGAATATCCAAGACCGTTCGCGAGCTCCGCGTTGCCCGGCTCGAGCAAGGCCATTCCATCCCTGGTCGAGCTGTTTCTTTTCGATCGTCCGGTCCTGGTCTTCGCCTTTTCTTCACCCGCGGTCCGTCCTTCCGGTTCATGGCGACGCGGGCGGCGGCTGATGCGCCGCCTTGCGGAGGTCCTCGATCTCCCGCATAAGGTTCACGTTTCCCCGTCTGAGTTTCTCGAGCTCCGCTTGTATTTCGGAGAGCGCCTTTTCCGTGTTCTTGTGTTCTCCCAGGGAGTCCTGGCCAATCTCCTCCACGGCGCTCCCCACACGATCAACCGATCGAGAAAACGCAGCGGAAGTCTGATCCACCCTTGCCTCCACCTGGCGCATTGACGATGTCAGGCGATGCGCGAGAAACGCGGTCGTTCCGGCAATCGCCGCAAGAAGGAGGACGACGCACGCGGCGAGGAAAAGCAGCCGTGCCCTTTGCCGGTCGTATTCGATCCCGAAGAACGCGGCCATATTGCCCGGCTCGCGTGAAAGCGCTGCTTCGAAGCACCGCCGTGAGGCGGCGGGGTTGCGCAGGCAGTATTCGACCTTCCCGAGGAGGATGGTCGCCTGGATATCGGATGGGTAGCTCTCCAACAGCGCGTCCCGCGCTTCGTGATACCGTCCAGTAAGCGCCAGCTCGCTCGCCGCGGCATATGCGTCCCGATGATCCATTTCATATCCCCGCAATCATCTCCGCCAGCTCCAAGGCAAGCTTCAGAGCATCATCCCCGTCACCCGCGAGCGATTTTTCCAGGAGATCAGCCTTTTGCTCAATCTCCTTCCGCGATTCGGCATCGTCGCCGATCCTGCCCAGTTTCTTTCGCGCGCTCCGGAGAATCCTTTCGCATTTTTCCCTGTCCGCACGATCGGCCCCGGGAGGAACTTCCGAAAGTCTGTTCACATCGAAACGCGATTTCTCCGTCTTCCCGCTCTTGCGGTCCCGCGCGCTGATCTCGACAATGCCATTGAGGTCGTGCGCGAAGGTGACGTCGATCTCTGAACCCATGGGGAGATTCTTTGGCAGGTCGTCGAGGAGGAACGACCCGATGTTTCTCGCTGACCGGTCAAGGAAACAGTTGCCGCTGGTGAGCGCAAGGATCCCATTTCGAACGCGCCGAGGAAGCCCGACAGATCGGCCAAGGGAAGTCCTGTCCTCTGGAGGCCGATCGCGCACGGGCGGCCTGAGGGCCGCTCAGCCAGCAAGCCGTTCCTCTCCGTGCCTGCGAAGCGACGAAAGGCGCTTTCGCACCCCCGAGATCGACAATCCAACTTCCTGGGCAGTTTCTGCCAGCGTCTTTTCCTCGAGGTAATGGATCATGGCGGCCTGCCGCGTGCTTTCACGCGCGTCAATGAATACCTGCTCGAGCTCCCAGGAATCCAGCACGCGGTCCTCCGTTTTGTCGCGAGCTGCCAGACTGTCCAGGAAAGGCTCGGCGCTGACCGCGTATTTTCGCCTGCGGCTTCGCAAGGTATTCAGGCAGGTGTTCGTGGCGATTCGGTACAGGAGGCTCGAGGGGTAACGGGCGTTCAGAGAGGATCGATGGCGAAGAACCTGGACGAAGGTCTCCTGCATGGCATCGGCGGCGAGGTCCTCGTCCCTCAGCATGCCCTTGCACCGGCGCAGGACCATGGGTCCGTAGCGACGGTAGAGGCCTTCCACATCGATTGCTTCAACGTTCCTTGTCGTTTCCATGGTTTTTCAGTCTCCTGTTACCAGAACCATACGACAAAGCCCTTCGCCGCCGCATCACAAAAAAGTGGGATTCGACGGATGAAAAATGTTCGACGTGTCCGGGACCTGGCCGGGTGCAAACCACGCGCGACGGGCAACCTTTTTCCAAGGTCAAATCACTCATTTGTGGAATGACCATGAGGCCGCCGGCGGCGGTCAATGAGCGTGGAGAGAAAAATGACTCGATCGATCGGCGCGGCAGGAGAATGATGGGTAGCGAGAATCGCCTCTTCTACATCGACAATTTGCGGGTTGCAATCACCATCCTGGTGATCGCGCATCACGTCGGCCAGGCGTACGGCCCGACGGGCGGCTACTGGCCGGTCCAGGAGACCGCGCGTTCGGCCCTGCTGGGACCGTTTTTCACCGTGAACAGGTCCTTCTTCATGAGCCTCTTCTTCATGATCTCGGGATACTTCATGGTCTCGGCATACGAAAAAAACGGACCGGCAGCCTTCATCAAGAGCAGGCTGATCCGGCTGGGAGTGCCCTTTCTGGTTTACAGCGTTGTCATG
>DATKLB010000147.1:0-2532 GCA_035542615.1 Spirochaetia bacterium
CTCGCTTGCCCCTCGGAGCACCGACTCCCGCAGGCTGAACCCCATGGCCCGGTAGCGCTCGACGTTTTCCGACACGACGATCGAGTCGTCCACCACGATCCCGATCGCGATGATCAGGGCCAGCAGCGATACAAGGTTGAAAGAAAACCCCGCCATCCTGTAGAGGACCGGCGCCGCTGACAGGGCGATGGGAATGGCAAGGATGACCGAGATCGCCGTGTTCAGCTTGCCCAGGAAGAGAAGCACGATGATGGCGACGACGACTGCCGTGATCAGGAGCTCACGGTAGGTGGAATTGACCGAGGCCTGGATGGGTCCTGTCGTGTCGTTGCTGAGCTCGATCATGTACCCGGAGGGCAGCATGATGCCCGCGAGCCCTTTGCGCACCGAAGCCGCGACAGCCACAGCGTTCGCGTCAGTCGTCTTCTGCACGGATACCAGGACCACCGGCCTGCCGTTCACCCGCGCGTAGTCAGCGGCCGCGGGAGTCCCCCAGACAGTTCCCACCTGGTCCACCCGGATGCCCCGGTTGGAGTCCACCAGGGTCCGCGAAATCTGCGAGATGTCGGCGGGCTGGTTCTGCGTGGAGAACGTCAGCGCGTTGTTGTTCTTCACGCTGGTCCCGATGGGCATCTGCAACGCTGAATTGGTGATAGCGGCCACCACCTCTTGTGGAGAGAGGTTGTAGTAGCGAAGCCGATCCGGGTTCAGCAGCACTTCGAACTGCTTGGACGGACCTCCGTCGCTGAGCACTGTGGCCACTCCGTCGATTCGCTCCAGGCTCGGCGCCAGGACGTTCTGCACGTAGTCGTTGACGTCGGCAAGGTCTGTCCCCTGCCCTGAAAGCCCGAACTGGATGACGGGTGCCGAGTTCGGATCGAAGGTCTGGATGGTCGGCACGGTGACGTTGACGGGCAGGCTCCTTACGGCTGCCGATACCGCGGTTGCAACCTGGTTTGCGTCCGCGTACTTGTCCGTGCTCGGATCGAAGGTAAGCACGACCCTGCTCGTTCCCTGGGCGCTGAAAGAGTTGATGTCGGTGATGCCGCTGACCGTGGAGACGATGTTCTCGATGACCTGCGTTACCTGGAGGTCCATGACGCTGGGGGTTGCGCCCTGGTAGGAAGTTCTCACGACGACTGCGGGAATGACGATGTTGGGGAGCAGGTCCACGCCGAGGCCGCGGATGGAGACGATGCCGAAGATGACCACGGCCACGAAGATGCCGACGGCAAGAACGTAGCGGGTGACGGAGAAGTTGACGAGCGGATTGATCTTATTGAAGACTTTCGTCTCTGTGGTGCGGAGAGTATTCATGATTTTCTCTCATTCTACCATTTTCCAGGCTCGAGTGCCTCATATTTCCACGCCGACGCGCTGCGTCTCTGAAAGCTTCCGGAAGTAGCCGTCCCGCCCCTCCAGCTCCTCGGGGCTGCCCCTCTCGACGATCCGTCCCGCATCCACCACGAGCACCGTGTCGGCGTCCCGGATGGTGGAGAGCCTGTGCGCGATGATGAAGCTGGTCCTGCCCTTCATCAGCTCGATCATGCCCTGCTGGATGCGAAGCTCGGTGCGCGCGTCGACTGAGCTTGTCGCCTCGTCCAGAACGAGCAGCCGGGGAGCGGCCAGGACCGCGCGCGCAATAGCGATCAGCTGCCTCTGGCCCTGGCTCAGGTTCGCCCCGGACTCCACCAGCTTCGTGTCGTAGCCCTGCGGCAGACGTTCGATCGCGTGCGAAGCGCCCGCGACCTCGGCCGCCCGCACCATCTCCTGCTCAGTGGCATCCGCCCGGCCATAGAGGATGTTCTCCCGCACGGTACCGGAGAACAGCCAGCCGTCCTGGAGCACGACGCCGAATGCAGCTCGAAGGCTGGCGCGCGAGTACTCCCGGATGTCTCTTCCATCGATCAGAATAGACCCCGAGGAAATCTCGTAAAACCGCGACAGGAGATTGACAATGGTCGTTTTGCCGGCGCCCGTTCTGCCGACGATGGCCGTGACGCTTCCCGGGGCCGCGTGGAAGCTGATCCCCCTGAGGACCAGCACATCCGGCCGGTAGCCGAAGCTCACGTCCCGAAACTCCACCTCACCGCGCGGCCGCTCGAGCGCAACCGCCCCCGGGGCGTCAGCGGGCTCCTCTGGCTCGTCGACCACTTCGAATACGCGCTCAGCCCCGGCCACCGCCGACATCAGCGTGTTGTAGGAGTTGGCGATGTCGTTCAACGGTCGTATGAACTGCCGTGAGTACGAGATGAAGGTTGCTATGAGACCAACGCTGATGAACCCGCGCACGGCAAGGTAGCCGCCGGTCACCGCCACGAAGGCGAAGCCGATGTTGTTGATGACGTTCATCATCGGCATGAGGAAGCCCGTCCAGATCTGGGCCCGGGTCCCGTAGCGGCGCAGCTCCTCGTTGATGAGCGCAAATCGTTTTCCTGCTTCCGCCTCCCGGCCGAATGCCTTGACCGCCTGGATGCCGGACACGATCTCCTCGACGTGCCCGTTCAGCGCCCCCAGCGCGTCCTGCTGCTG
>DATKLB010000148.1:0-11747 GCA_035542615.1 Spirochaetia bacterium
CCTGCTTCAGCGCGCGGAACCGGATCTCGTTGTACATGTACTCGCCGATGTCCGCCGTCGGCTCCTTGGAATCGAGCTGGAGCGGGTTCTTGCCCTCTGCCTTGAGCTTCGGGTTGTAGCGGAACAGCGGCCATGCGCCCGAATCCACGGCCAGCTTCTGCTGCCCGATTCCCTTCCTCAGATCATAGCCGTGGTTGATGCAGTGGCTGTACGCGATGATTATCGATGGTCCGTCATATTCGTCGGCCTCGGTAAATGCCCGGATGGTCTGCAGCTTGTTTGCGCCGAAAGCGACGCGGGCCACGTACACGCTGCCGTACGCCGTGGCCATCAGGCCGAGGTCCTTCTGCCCGGTCGGCTTGCCGGCGGCGGCGAACTTCGCGATAGCGCCGACAGGGGTGGCCTTTGACATCTGCCCTCCCGTGTTCGAGTAGACCTCGGTGTCGAGCACGAGGATGTTCACCTTGCGACCCGAGGCAATGACGTGGTCCAGGCCGCCGTAGCCGATGTCGTACGCCCAGCCATCCCCGCCGATGACCCAGACTGACTTGCGGATCAGGTAGTCGGCCGCCGCGAGGAGCCGCTTCTCCTCGGGAGTCGATCCTTTCTTTGCAAGAGCGTTCTTCAGATCGACGACGCGCTGCCTCTGGCTCTCGATGCCTGCCTGGGTGGACTGGTCGGCATTCCCGATCTGCTCGAGCAGATCCTTCGAGACGGTCTTTGATCCGGAAGCGACGAGAAAGTCGATGAGCTCTTTCGCGTACTCCATGAGCTTGTCTGCCGTCAGCCGCATGCCGTAGCCGAACTCAGCCGCATCCTCGAACAATGAGTTCGACCAGGCGGGTCCCCTGCCGTCTCTCCTCGTCGTGTACGGGGTTGTCGGAAGGTTTCCTCCGTAAATGGAGGAGCAGCCCGTTGCGTTCGCAATCACGGCCCGATCCCCGTAGAGCTGGCTCATGAGCTTCACGTACGGCGTCTCACCGCAACCGGCACAGGCGCCGGAGAACTCGAACAGCGGCGCGATGAGCTGGGACCCCTTGACGGAGTTGCGCTTGATGTATTTGGGATCCACGTCCGGCAGGGACAGGAAGAACTCGAAGTTCCTCGCCTCCTGGTCGCGGATGGGAAGCTGCGGCGCCATGTTGACGGCCTTCCGGTCGGTCTTCTGGCCGTCCACCTTCCTGTATGCGGGGCAGGCGGTCACGCATACCCCGCAGCCGGTGCAGTCAAGGGACGAGACCTGGACGGTGTACTTCAGGCCCGCGAACTCCTTGCCCCTGGCGTCGACGGACTTGAACGTCGGAGGCGCATCTTTCAGGAAGCCGGGATCGTAGAGCGTGTTGCGGATAACCCCGTGCGGGCACACCATTGAGCATTCGCCGCACTGGATGCAGACCTCGGGATCCCAGACAGGCATCTCCTCCGCGATGTTGCGCTTCTCCCATTTCGTTGTTCCGGTAGGCCACGTGCCATCATCCGGGAGCGCGGAAACCGGCAGCGTCTCACCACGTCCGGCGATGATTTCCGCTGTCACCTTCTGAACGAACTCTGGCGCATCCGCGGGAACCGGGGGAAGCATGTGCAGGTCACCGAGGACCTGCGGGGGGTAGTCCACCTTCTCGATGCGCGTGCGAGCGGCCTCGACGGCCTTCAGGTTCATCTCGACAATGTCGCGGCCCTTGTTGCCATACGTGTCGTCGATTGCCGCCTTGATCAGCTCCAGCGCCTTCTGCTCCGGAAGAACGCCCGAGATCATGAAGAACGCGGTCTGCAGGGGGACGTTGATCCGTCCCCGCAGCCCGACATCGTCAGCGATCTTCGTTCCGTTGATGACGTAGAACTTCAGCTTCTTGTCGATGATCTGCTTCTGCACCTCGACCGGAATGTTCCCCCAGACCTCGTCCTTTCCGAAAGGAGAATTGAGCAGGAATACTGCGCCGTCGTCCGCCTGCGACAGCATGTCGTACTTCTGGAGGAAGCTGAACTTGTGGCAGGCGAGAAAGCTGGCCTTGGAGATGAGGTACGTGCTCTTGATCGGCTTCTTCCCGAAGCGCAGGTGCGAGATCGTGATGGAGCCCGATTTCTTGGAGTCCAGGACGAAGTAGCCCTGGACGTAGTTGTCCGTCGCCTTGCCGATGATCTTGATCGAGTTCTTGTTCGCTCCGATGGTTCCGTCCGCGCCCAGGCCGTAGAACATGGCGCGGTGGACTCCCGCCGGCTCGGAGGAGAAAGCGGGATCGAAGGGGAGACTGGTGTGCGTGACATCGTCATTGATTCCCACCGTGAAGTGGTTCTTCGGGCTCTTTTCCTTGAGATTGTCGAACACCGCCTTGGCCATGGCGCCGGTGAACTCGTACGAACCAAGGCCGTAACGACCGCCGACGACAACCGGGTAGTCCTTTCTCGAAAGGAGGCCATCGGCCATCGCTTCGCCGATTGCCGTGCGCACGTCCTCGTACAGCGGCTCGCCGAGGGCTCCTGGCTCCTTGGTCCTGTCCAGGACGGCGATAGCCTTTACCGATTTCGGCAGCGCCTTCGCAAAGTGCTCCAGGCTGAAGGGGCGGAACAGGCGCACCTTGAGCACGCCGACTTTCTCGCCCTTGGAAACCAGGTATTCAGCCGCCTCCTCGGCGGTCTCGGCGCCGTTTCCCATCATGACGATGACGCGCTCGGCGTCAGGGGCGCCCACGTAGTCGAAGAGCTTGTACTGTCGTCCAACGAGCGTGGCGAGCTTGTCCATCGCCTTCTGGACGATGGCAGGCGTGGCCAGATAGTACGTGTTCACCGTCTCGCGGCTTGCAAAGAACACATCGGGGTTCTGCGAAGTTCCCTTGATTGTCGGGCGCTCGGGATTCAGTGCACGGGCCCGGTGGGCGGCAACCAGCTCGTCGGTCACCATGGCGCGCATGTCGTCATGCGACGGCTCCTCGACCTTCTGCACTTCCATGTACGAACGGAATCCGTCGAAGAAGTGCAGGAACGGGATCCGGGATTCAAGCGAAGCCGCCTGCGCTATCAGCGCGCAGTCCATGATCTCCTGCGCGTTGTTCGAGCAGAGCATTGCCCAGCCTGTGGACCGGCATGCCATGACGTCCTCGTGATCGCCAAAGATCGAAAGGGCGTGCGACGCGAGCGCCCTTGCGGCGATATGGAACACCGTCGGGGTGAGCTCGCCGGCGATCTTGTACATATTGGGAATCATCAGGAGAAGCCCCTGAGAAGCGGTGAAGGTCGTCGTGAGAGCGCCCGTGGTCAGTGCGCCATGGACGGCTCCTGCCGCGCCAGCCTCCGATTGCATCTCGACCACCGTCGGAACGGTTCCCCAGATGTTCTTCACGCCCGCCGCGGACAGGTCGTCCGCGGTCTCTCCCATCGTTGAGGAAGGAGTGATGGGGTAGATAGCGATGACTTCGTTGGTCGCGTGCGCGACCGTAGCGGCGGCGGTATTCCCGTCGATGGTGACCATCTTCCTGGCCATTGTCGTAGACCCTCTTTCGTAAAAAGGTGTGGGGGACTTTTCGCCCGGAATCATAGCGCAATTCGAGAGGAGTGACAACCGCTCAGCGCCCGCCCAGGTCGTGCAGCAGGCCGAGGAAGAAATCCCTGTTGTCCGCCCGCAGGTAACGCATCGTGCCGCCCATGCGGGCGAAGGTCTTGCAGTAGCGCAGGTAGTACGCCGGGCTGTCCGCCGGCGGCTCGCCGTCCTTGAGCCAGTCCCACGTGGACTCCGCGATATCGACGACGAGGATGTAATGGTTGCTGATTCGTACGCCGCGCTGCAGCGCCAGGTTCTGCGACATGGAAAGGGATTTTTCGAAGATCATCGGTGACATGACCGCCGACCCCACGGAGAGATACACTCCGCCTTCCAGCCGGCTGACGCTTGCGGCAAAGGTCAGGAAGTCGCGTCCCCCCGTACGGCCGACGGCCCCTCCGTTGTTCCACGGATGCGCATAGATGATGTCGTGGCCGATGCTCGGGTGGCCGGTGAACGGGACGCCCAGCTCCCGGGCCGCAGCCTGCGCGCTCCACCGGCGGAACGGGTGCGGCACCGAAAGAAAGCCGGCGGGAATATCGGCCGCCGCGAGCACGCCCAGCAGATCCGCCGCGGCCGCGGCCCTGTCGGGATCGCTTGACAGCAGCTTTTCGGCGGTGTGACGAAGCTCCGTTCGATCGGGAATGGCAAGTCCTTCCTGGGCGATGAGCGCCCCGATGGACTGGCCATACCCCAGGCCCTCGTAGGCGCCCACGAGCAGCCCGAGGTTGATATATTGCCCCGTCTCCTGCCAGATGCCGAACTCGCCGTGGGCCACGTTCTCCCGGACGTCTTCGCTCGTCCTTCCCTGGAACGCGATTTCCCAGTCGTGAATGATTCCGGCGCCGTTGGTAGCCAGGTGCGTCAGCCACCCTTCCGACATCAGGGCGATCAGGACAGGACCCAGCCCGTTCTTGATGGCGTGCGCGCCGAAAGCGCAGATAACCGGCCGGCCCTCGGACCGGGCCGCCCTGATGCGGTCCGCTGCCTCCCGCAGGGTCGCAGCCGCAGCGGCCGGAAGCTGCCGACCCGGCGCGTCCGGCATGACGAGATCCCGGGGGATAAGGACCTTGTTCTTCCTGTCGGAAAGGGGCTTGAACCTGATCGCCCAGCGGTCGAACGCCGGAAAGCTCACACGTGCACTCCAAGAAGCTCGAGGACCTTCTTCCACGGGAGGAAATCCGGAATCACCAGGTCGGCGCCCGCACGCACGAGCCGGCTTCTCTTTGAAACATTCAACCCGTAGCGGCGCGGCTCGTCGGTTGCGACTCCGATGGCATAGCCGCCTCGCTTCTTTGTCTCCCTCACCTCCACCGGGCCGTCTCCGAAGGTAACAAGCTCCGCGAGACCCTGCTGTCCAACGAGCCCGGCGATCCTTTCCAGAACGACCTTCTTGGCCTCGATATTCGGATTTCCGACCGCACCCAGAACGCGGTCGTCGAAGAACCTGTCCACGCCGAGCACACGCGCTTCCCGCAGAACGTCATCCTCATCAGTGCCGCTTGCAAGGAAAAGCCTGACGCCGGCATGCTCCAGCGCCTCGAGCACCTCCCGGGCGCCCTTGATCATGTAGTCCTCGCAGGACAGCTCACCCGCCTGAATCCGGGCGATCCGTGCATCGACCTTCGCCTGCAGCTCTCTGTCGTAGTCTTCCTTGTATCCCCATGCATCCTTCACCTGGGAGGCGGGAACAAGGCCCAGCTCCTTCACCATCGCCGCGAGCCCCTGCATCTGCACGAGGGTCTGGACTCCCGTGGTGGCGTCGATATAGCCGCGGACCCTTTCCTTGACGTCCTGGTAGATGTCCGCGGGCGCGTCTACCCAGCCGTCCCCAAGGATGCTTCTGATCATGACGGGCTGCATGATCTCTTCCCAGCCCTCCCGAAGCGTGGAGACGGTTCCGTCGAAATCGAAGATCACGGTCTTGACGGCGCGGCCGCTCCGCAGACCCGAGACGATTTCGATTTCCTTGCCGCCATAGTAGCATGCGGCGCGCGGGTCTTCCGCGAGCTCGGGACGGAACACGTAATCCGGATCACTTCCGACGGCAAGGATTTCCTCAGGTGAAGCAGTTCCGGTGATGTAGAGCTTTCGCACCGTGACCCCGGCCACGAAGTTGCCCAGCGTTGCGGCCTCCAGGCACCCGCGCCCGGACGCCAGCGCCGCCGCAATGCCGGCGAGCGCGCTGTCCCCCGCCCCGACCGTGTCGATCCTGCCGATGATCTGGAGCCCCGGCACCTCGAAGGTACCCGCCTCGTCCTGACCGATGATTCCTCGAGCCCCGCGGGTGATGAACACCGGCGCGCTCCATCGGGAAAAAAGCGTCGAGGCAGCGGCAGCAGCGACCTCGCGCGTCACCGGTGCGTCTTCCTTCCACGACACGCCGCACAGGCGCAAGGCCTCGTGGTCGTTCAGCTTGCGGATTGCGCTTCCAAAGGAGTCGCTGAAAGCCCTGCTGTCGACGATGAACCTGGTCGACGATGATGCGATGAGCGAGCCGAGAAGGGCACGGAGCCACTCCGTGTGAATGCCGTGGGGGAGCTGCTGATTGATGATGACGAGATCCAGCCCGGGGAGCTCCGCCTGCAGCGCGTCCAGCAGCGAACGTCCCACGGCCGGGTCGAGCGCGTTCGCGCCTCCGAAATCGATCCTGCCCTGCTCATTCCCGTTCTCGATGGGCTTGACATAGACCGGCGTGGACCAGTCGTGATCCTGAAAAACGACGCCGCGCGCCTCGATGCCTGCCGCCCGCATGATGCGCCGCATCTCCCTGCCAAACGCATCGTCACCCAGAACGCCGAAAGCGCACACGCGCCCCACGCCCATTGCAACGAGATTGTTCGCCACGTTTCCGGCCCCGCCAAGTGAGTAGCTCTGGCGACTGACCGCGCGTGTGGCGAGCCCGGTCTCGATGGAGATCTCTGACAGGGAGGGATCCAGGTACCAGTATGCGTCGAGACAGTAATCCCCGATCACTCCGATTCGCGCGCGGCGAATGTCGCCGAGAAGAACCTCAAGCTCGTTTCCCGTCATGGTGTGCGGCGAGTGTAGCCGCGGCGCTCGGGACTGGCAAGGGTGACGCGCTTTCCCTATACTGCGCCAGATATGGAATACCAGGAGATCCTCGACCGCACGAAGGCGCTGGCCGCGCGTCCCGTGCGGAGACTGGACCCCGCGCGGCGCGACCGTACGCAGAAGGCCTTCCGGGACCGCACCGCAACCTCGGCCCGGCTCTTCGAAAAAGCCGGAAAGGTCCTCCCGCGGGGAATCGAGCATGCCTGGGCCCCGAGCCTCCCGTATCCGCTTTTCATGCAGCGAGGAAAAGGGAGCCGCGTCTGGGACGTCGACGGGAACGAGTACGTCGACTACATCCTGGCGGGTGGTCCTGTCATCCTGGGGCACGATCACGAAGGTCTGAAACGCAACATGCTGGATCTCATCGAAAAGAGGACGTGGTTCCACGGTTTCTCGGACGAGATGGAGATCAAGGCCGCCGAGAAGATCATCCGTCATTTCCCGGGGATCGAGCGCGTGCGCTTCACCTCATCGGGGACCGAGGCAAATGCTGCGGCGGCGAGGATCGCCAGGTCGTTCACCGGGAAGAAGAAAGTCGCGAAGTTCATGGCCGGTTACCATGGATGGAGCGACACGTTCATGACCGACATGGAGATCCCGGGAAGCGGGAGGTTCCTCTCCCAGGGGGTCCCCGGAGAGATTCTGGATCTGACGGTGCTCATCCCGCCGAACAACCTGGAGGCGCTGGACAGGACTCTCTCCGCCAACGACGCTGACGGCGGGATCGCCGCTGTTTTCTGCGAGCCGGTGGGAGGGGAGTCGGGGCTTGTTCCCTTTGCCGACGGCTTTCACGCGCAGGCAATCGAGATCGCCCACCGCCACGGCGCGCTGTATGTGTTCGACGAGGTGGTCACAGGGCTGCGCATGGGGCTGGGGGGAGCGCAGGGAGCGCTCGGAGTGAAGCCGGACCTGACGACCCTGGGTAAAGCGCTCATGAGCGGCTGGCCCTCATGCGGCGCGGTATGCGGGAGAGCCGATGTCATGGAGACGGCGAGCGCCGGCGTGATCCCCGACGGGAGGCCGTTCGCCTATCTCGCCGGCACGCTGCCGGGAACCGTCCTCTCAGCAGCCGCCGCCTACTACACCATCACAGAGCTGGAGAAACCGGGCGTCATGGAGAAGCTTTTCGCGGTGGCAGCCGACTACGTCGACAAGCTCAACGTCCTGTTTGGCGCCCGCGGCTGCGGTTTTTTTGCGTATAACTTCGGCGGAATCATCCGCATCGAAATGACATCGCCGCACGCGGTCCCCATCACCGGGCCGGATGCCCTGCAGGAGATCATGGCGCGCAGAAATGCACTGGAGCACTACTCTCTCATCGTCCATGCCAACGGAGTGCTCTCGAGAAACGGGCGGGACATGGTGAGCGCAAGCCACACGCCGCAGGACAACGACACGGCGGTGATGGCTTTCGCTGCCCTGCTCGATTGTCTGGCGTGAGCAGCTCAGGCCGGGCCCTGGTTACAGGCGCTTCTCGAGGAATCGGGCGGGCGGTCGCCGAGGCACTTGCCGCGGAGGGATGGGACGTTCTGGGAACCTGTCGCAGTCCGCGCAGGCTCCCCGCGGCCGAGCGGGTTCCCGGGGTGACCTACCTTCCTCTCGATCTGAAAAGCGAAAGAGGCATTGAAGCCTTCGTACGCGCCGCTGGTGATGTCGACCTCCTGGTCAACAATGCGGGGGAAAGTCCGGTCGGCCCCGCGGAAGAAATCCCCATCAGGAAGATCCGCGAGCATTTCCAGGTCAACTTTTTCGGGCCGGCGCGGCTTGTCCAGGCTCTCCTGCCCGGCATGCGAGCGCGGCGCAGGGGCATGGTTGTCTTTATCGGGTCGATCAGGGGGGAAGCGCCGACGCCCTTTTCTTCGATCTACTCGGCGAGCAAAGCAGCGCAGAAGTCGTTCGGCGAATGCCTTCGATTGGAGCTGCTGGGCACCGGCGTGCGGGTTGCGGTCGTCGCGCCCTGGTATGTCCGCACGGGCGCGCAGCAGGAACTGGTGATGAGGAAGAAGTCCCCGTACGCGGAGGCCGTTGAGAGCGTCCGCCGGACGCGCGACAGGATGATCTCCAACGGTCAGGATCCCCGGGTCGTTGCCCGCGCCGTCCTCAGGCTGGCAAAGAGCAGAAACCCTGCGCCGTTCACCGTGATCGGAAAGCCGCTTCTCACTTTCCTGATCCGTCACGCGCCCCGGCGCCTCCTCGCCCGCGGCATGGCCCGTGTGACCGGTATGCGCCCTGTCAGCTGCTGATCCCTTTCACCTCGGAAATCAATCATTCGAGATCGATTCCGATTGCTTTCTGGCGGTTATCATGCATAATGAGCGTGGACTGAGGACGAAAATGCTTGAAAGAGAGCGCAAGCAGACAATCTTCCGGCTGCTCGACCTGCACACCTTTGCCAGCATTCACGACGTAGTCGAGGCAACCGGCGCCTCTGAGGCCACTGTCCGCCGGGACTTCATCGAGCTGGAAAGGGAGAAGCGGCTGCGCCGGGTGCGCGGCGGCGTGGAGCTCACGCGGGAGCAGGGAACGGCGCTCCGGGCCGAGGCCCCTCTCGATCGCCGCGTGACCATCAACGAGGAGAAAAAACGCCGTATTGCCCGCCTGGCCTGCGCATCGGTGGAGCCGGGAGAAACGATCATGATCGACGGCGGCTCGACGACCTTCCACATGGCCGAATACCTGGCGACGCTCGACGTGACGGTTGTCACGAACTCTTTCGCGATCGCGGAGCACCTCGTGCGGCATTCCCGGTGCACGGTCATCATGCCCGAAGGCACCGTGGATCCCGGCTCCCAGCTCATCCTGAACACCCTGAGCCCCGACCCTTTTGCGAACTACAACGTGAAGAAGGCATTCATGGGAATCGAGGGTATCACCGAAACGGCTCTCACCAACTCGGATCCCCTGCTCATCCAGATGGAGCGGGCCATGATTGCGCACGCGCGCGAGCTCATCATCCTCGCGGATGAGACGAAATTCGGCAAGATGGGTCACCTCATCCTCTGTCCCATCGAAAAGGCTGCAAGGATCATCACCTCGCTGCAGGCGGACTCTTTGCTCGTGAAAGCACTGCGCGCGAAGGGCGTTGACGTCGTACAGGTCTGATTCGCTCTCGCTCCCGTTGACAATAGGCTGTTCGAAAATGGTTTTTCTTGACAAGTCTGCGGAGCTAGCCTAATCTTAACTTGGTCCGACCAAACAACGCGTCGTGGAGGCGGTCAAATCGCTGTTCTGAGAACATCTCGTAGACTGAGCCGCCCCTCACCCTGGACCCCGCTCTCCACTGGGGAGCGGGGAAAATGAGGGGAATGAGGATTTTGAACGTGTCCACACTTGGATGCGCCCAGTAGCGGAATTGAGGCGGAGCGGCGATACAGCGTCAACAGTCAAGTCTGTGGCGCTGGATATGGGCGCAGAGAGCGGGCGTGCGATGGTCGCATCGTTCGACGGCGATAGCTTCACCCTCCGAAGCGCTGTGCTTTGCCAACGTACCCGTTCGCGTCCTCGAAAGATTGCATTGGGATGTGCTGCGGCTGTTCGACAACATCAAGCAGGGGCTCACACAAATCGCCCGCCAGCGTCGCCGCCAGCTGAAATGTCGTTCTCAAAATGGAACGATTCGAGGCACTGCTCGGCAAAGCTCTGCGCACGATCCACATCATCGGCGGCGTCACCCAAGACCGTCTCTTGTGCCAGTTTGCTGCGGATGCTACGGGGCGGCAGGTGATCGCAGGACCGGTAGAGGCAACCGCTCTGGGCTATGCACTCATGCTAGCGTTAGCCCTGCGGCATCTCGCGTCCTTGTCGAAAGGCAGGCAGGCCATCGGCAAATCCTTTGAAATGGGACCGCCTATGAGCCTCATGGAACAGAGGCGTGGGACGAGGCGTACGTGCGCTTTTGCAGGATGGTGAAACAAGCACTTGGGCGGAGGAAGGATGCCAACAGACACTATCACAACTCCCGTTCTGGAGATGAGTCATATCTCCAAGCGTTTCGACACGATTCAGGCCTTGGACGATGTATCGCTCCGCCTCTACCCGGGTGAGATCCACACCCTGGTGGGTGAAAATGGAGCCGGAAAATCGACCCTCATCAAGATAATGACCGGCATCTATGCGCCGGATGAGGGCCAGATCGTTTTGGACGGTAAACCGATCAGGGTCCACAGCTCGGTGGACGCGCAGGCGTATGGCATCGCCGCCATTTACCAGGAGCCGATGGTTTTTCCCGATCTGAATGTCGCCGAGAACATCTTTATCACCCACGGCTCGCTCGGAATCATCGTGAACCGGAGCAGAATGAGCCGCGAGGCAGAGGCCATTCTCGCCAAGCTCGACGTCAATCTCGACGTTCGAATGCAGGCGCGCGGGCTGACCCTCGCACAGCAGCAAACGGTGGAGATTGCCAAGGCGATCTCGCTCCAAGTGCGCGTTCTCATCATGGACGAGCCGACGGCATCGTTGTCCGCCCATGAGGTAGCACAGCTATTCAAGCTGACGCGCACACTGCGGGACCAAGGGGTCTCGATCCTCTTTATCAGCCATCGCATGGAGGAGATTTTCGAGATTGCGGACCGCGTTTCGGTCTTCCGGGACGGCCGGTGGGTTTCGACCAAGGCGCGTTCCGAGATCACCGCAGAAGGGGTGATCCGCGATATGGTGGGAAGTGAGATCGAAGAGTTTTTCGCCAAGACCAAGGCCGCGCGCGGCGATCTGCTTTTGTCTTTGCGGGGACTGGGGAGACGCGAGACCTTTACCGGCATCAATGTAGACGTGTATCGCGGCGAAGTGCTTGGCTTTGCCGGATTGGTCGGCTCCCGGCGGACAGACGTAGGACTCGCCCTCTTTGGCGTGGCCCCGGCTGACACCGGCGAGATCATCCTGGACGGAAAGCCCACCAAGATCCAAAAGCCGGAGGACGCGCTGCGGCTGGGGATCGCCTATATGAGCGAAGACCGTCGCAGCATCGGCTTGTCCATGCCGATGGCGATCGCGACCAATATAACCCTGCCGATGCTGCGCAAATATATTTCACGCCTCGGCCTCGTCAGGGTCGGAGCAGAGGATGCGACCGCGGAACAATTCCGCCAGCGTCTTTCCATCCGCGCTCCGTCCGTGCATGAGCAAGTGGGACGGCTGT
>DATKLB010000149.1:0-6098 GCA_035542615.1 Spirochaetia bacterium
GGTTTGGGGCGTTTGGGCGGGTGTACATCGCGGGGGAGGAGGCGGAAGTGATCGAGGCGCGCAAGGTGGTTGAGGCGCGGCTGGGCGGGTTGAGCGGGCGGGAGATCGCGGCCAACGCGCCGCGGATTTAGGGCGCGCGCATATAGGAGCGAGAGATGGCGGACAACAGCTTTGATGCTTTGGGGACTGATGGACCAGAACCAGTTGATTGAAAGAATCGTTGCGGAGGTGGTGGCGCGCATGGGGTCGCAGCCAGGCGGAAAGCCGGCAGGCGGAGTGGCCGTGCAGCCCGCGGCTTCCAGCGCGGCAGCGGTGCCGGCTCTTGCACCTTCCGACATCGCGAAGTACATCGATCATACGATGTTGCGACCGGAGGCGCCCACCGCCGCATTCGACAAGCTCTGCCAGGAAGCGGTGCAGTACCACTTTTTCGCGGTGTGCGTGAACTCCTGCCGGGTCGCCTACGTGGCGCGAAAGCTCCAGGGCACCGGCGTCAAGGTGTGCTCGGTGGTGGGCTTCCCCCTGGGGTCCATGACGAGCAGGGCGAAGGCATTCGAAACCCGGGAGGCGATTGAGGATGGCGCTTCCGAGATCGACATGGTGATCAACATCGGCCTCCTCAAGTCGGGAGACTACCACGGGGTGGAAGAGGACATTCGGGCGGTGCGCCGCGCAACCCGCGGGAACACCGTGCTCAAGGTGATCATCGAGACGGCTCTCCTCACCCAGGATGAGAAGGTGATGGCGTGCGAGCTGTCGAAGAAAGCCGGAGCCGACTTCGTGAAGACCTGCACCGGCTTTTTGGGCGGAGGGGCGAGTGTGGAGGACCTCAGCCTGATGCGGCGCGTCGTGGGCCGCGAGATGGGCGTGAAGGCAAGCGGCGGCGTACGCACGTACAAGACAGCGCTCTCCTTCATCGGGGCGGGGGCCACCAGGCTCGGCTGCGTCTCCAGCGTCGCCATCGTGACCGGCGCCGAAGGGGCCGGCAGCTATTGAGGGGACGCTCCATCGCATGGCGATAATCGTGCCTTCCATTCTTTCCGCCGACCTCACGCGGCTGGGCGATGAGCTTTCGGCCATTGAGCGCGCCGGGGCGGACTGGATCCACGTTGATGTGATGGACGGACACTTTGTCCCCAACCTCACCATGGGACCGATGACGGTGGAAGCCGTGCACAGGGTAACCGCGCTTCCTATCGACGTGCACCTGATGATCGATAACCCCGACCAGTTCATCGAGACGTTCGCGACCGCGGGCGCTACGCACATCAGCATTCACGCCGAGGCGGCCCGGCACCTGAACGCTTCTCTCCAGACGGTGAGGAGCTGCGGCGCTCACCCGGGAATAGCGCTGGGTCCGGCGACACCCCTGTCCTTTCTGGAGTGGTCGCTGGATTTCGCCGACTACGTCCTGCTCATCGCGGTGAACCCTGGCTTCGGCGGGCAGGAGGTGCAGCCGGCAGCGCTGGGAAAGATCCGCGCCCTGCGCGCCGAGCTTGCGCGCCGAGGCCTTGCGACCATCGTTGAATCGGACGGAGGAATCAACGATCGCACAATCGGGGATTTCGCGGCTGCCGGAGTGGACGCCTTCGTGGCGGGTTCCGGTATATTTGGGACTCGGGATTATGCTGCAACCATTACGCGTATGCGCCAAGAGGCCGAGCGCGGCCGGGCTTCCGGGGTACTCGCATGATTATAATCCGCAACGGACTCTGGGGCGCCCGGATCTCAGAGACAGGAGCAGAGCTGAAGTCACTGGCTCTGCTTGCCACCGGTCAGGAATACATCTGGAACGGCGACCCCGCCTGGTGGAACGGATCGGCGCCGGTTTTGTTTCCCATCATCGGGGGATTGAAGGGCGGGGAGTACTCCTTCGAGGGTAGAGCCTACAAGCTTCCGTCTCACGGGTTTGCCCGGGGGAGCGAGTTTACGGTGAGTCGAGCGGGGGAGGATTTTGCCCAGTTCACCCTCAGCTCGAGCCCGAAAACCCGCGAGGGGTATCCCTTCGACTTTCGGCTGAAAGTCTCCTTCCAGCTCGAGCGCGCCGGGATTGCGGTCCGCTATGATGTGGAGAACACAGGCGGCGGGCGGATGTGTTTCTCAATCGGCTCGCACCCAGCGTTCGTCATTCCCTTTGCCGGCGGCGCGCTGGAGAACTACTACGTCCTTTTCGAGCGGGAGGAGAGCCTGGAGCGCTGGTTTTTCAAGGACGGGGTGATCGAAGCCGGGAAGACCGAGGAAGTCTTCGAGAACAGCAGGGTCATCAGCCTCTCGCGGACGGTTTTCGACCGGGGCATCATGATCTTCAAGCATCCCGCCTCGCGGGAGTTCGCGATCGCCAACAGTCTCAACTCCCGCGCGGTGAAAGTAATCACCGACGGCGTGCCCTACCTCGGGATCTGGTCGAAACCGGGAGGCGCCCCGTTTCTCTGCATCGAGCCATGGCATGGGATCCCCGACATGAGCGACACATCGGGAAACATCATCGACAAGGAAGGCATCCTCACCCTGGAGCCCGGTGCCTCGTTCTCCACCGGCTACCGCATCGAGGTCTCCTAGCGGGCTCGTTGACTGCCATCCCCGTCGCGCGTACAGTCTTCCTGGAACCTGTGACATATGCAGAGGGAAAAGGCGAGGTTCGAGCAGCAGGTGGAAGAAGTGCTGGAGGCGTTCGATTTCGACCGGGTTCACCGGGTGATGGAGTCTCTGGCATGGACGTGGGCGAACCTGGACCGGGTCCCCACAAAAGCTGAGCTTGCGGCCGAAGCGCGGCGGCTCCTGGTCGAGCTGGACGGCAAGCCAGGCGTTCACGGAAGCGGCGGGCTGCGCGCGAGCCTCAAGGAGGACGGGACTCTCAGCCTGAAGTTCATTCTCTGCGAAAGCTGGTCCGATCTCAGCTAGGGCTGGGAGACGTGAAAGAGAGCCCGCATCATGACGTCGATTATTCCTTGGCCAGTAGAACCCTGATTGACCTTGCCATAGATTCAAGAAGAAGCGCACATGAGGTCGCTCCAGCATCGGGAATGCCGCGCGACCGTTCTCCCAGGCGGCTTGCCCGTCCGACCTTCGCAACGAGGTTCCTGGTCGACTCTTTTCCCTCCGCGGCTCCGGTCGCCATGGCAGCAAGAGCAGCAGCAAGATCCGCCCCGGACGCGGCCGCTTTTCTGTAGGCCTCAACTGCCGAGACAAGCGTGTCAACCATGGTCTTGTCGCCCACCTTTGCGTTTCCAAGAGACATCACGGCCTCGGAGCCGCTTTCCAGCATCCGCTGAAAGCACTCGCGAGTGATGGTCTGCTGATTGCCGGCAACCCGCGAAAGTTCCAGGAAGAAGGTTCCGTACAGGGGCCCCATTGCGCCACCGATCTCCGCCATGAGCACGCGTCCGAGGGTTCGCAGTCCGCCAGCGAAATCTCCGGGGTTCGCTTCCAATCGCTGCTTGCAGATCGTGAAGCCCTTGCTCATGTTGATCCCATGGTCGCCATCGCCGATGGCACCGTCGATTTCGCTCAGCACTTTTGCGTTTTTCTGAATGGTCTCGATCATATTGAATACGATGCTTTCGCCATCCTGATTCTCGAAACTGTCCTTCATGTCGTTGCCCGCCTGGCGAATTGGGTCAGACCCATGCATTCAGCTTCCGCGTCCACAAGTTCCTTCAGCTCGTCGTCCACCTTCATCACCGTGAGAGTCACCCCCATCATTTCGAGGGACGTGAAGTAGTTCCCGATATACGGACGGTAGACCTTGATGCCGCTTTCGTGGAGCAGGTTGGCAACGGCGCCGTAGAGTATGTACAACTCCATGACAGGCGTTGCCCCCAGGCCCGAGACCAGGACCACTACCTCATCGCCCGAGGAGAAGGGCAGATCGGGAAGAATGACATCCAGCATCATCTCCGCCATCTCCCGGGCGGGCCTGAGAGTGTCCACGCGGATGCCCGGTTCGCCGTGATGGCCGATTCCCACCTCCATCTTTCCCGGTTCGATCGTGAAGTTTGGCTTTCCCACTGCCGGTATGGTGCAGGGCGTCAGCCCTATGCCCATGCTGCGCGTATTGTCGATGGCCTTCTGGGCCGCCGCAACCGCCTCGTCGAGGCTCCCGCCACGAGCCGCTCTCGCAGCACCGACTTTCCACATGAGGACCTCCCCCGCGACCCCTCGCCGCTTTTCGCGTTCGCTCTTGGGCGCGGAAGGAACATCATCGTTGGCAACGACTGTCTTGACCTCAATTCCGTCATCTTCAGCAAGCCGCCGTGCCATCTTCACGTTCATGTTGTCGCCAGCGTAGTTGCCGTAAAGGCAAGCTACGCCTCTGCCTGCATGTGCAGTCTTGAAAGCGTCGTGAAAGGCCTGTGCAGACGGGGATGTGAATACCTCGCCGACGGCCACGGCATCCAGCATGTTCCTTCCGATGTAGCCAATGAAGGCCGGCTTGTGGCCCGAGCCCCCACCGGTGACTACTCCGACTTTTCCCGCGATGGGAGCGCCGGCGTACTTGAGCACTCTCGGGTTCCCCGTGGCCGCGATCAGCCCCGGATGCGCCAGAACGAAACCCTTGAGCATGTCCTCCACGACTTCGTTCGGATCATTGATGATTCGCTGCATGTCCCCCTTTCTCACAGCGTCCTGATAATGTCAAGTTAGCATGCCCGCGATGCGGTCTTGACTCTTTGACCGGTAGAATTTAGATTCGCCCTGTAGGAGAGCTGAATGAGAGCCCGCATCAAGACCCCTGTTCGCACGTACTCCGCCCCGGCGGTGGACAGGACACTGGACATCATCGAGTTCATGGCCCTGCATCCCCGGCCCTACGGGGCAACTGAGCTTTCGCGCTGCCTGAATATCCCGCTGAACTCGGTGTTTCGAATTCTCAAGCGGCTGACTGACCGCGAGTACACGATCCAGGACCCTTTCTCGGGCGGCTACCAGCTCAGCACCAAGGTCTTTTCCCTCGGGATGAGCCTGTATACCAGGTTCGAGCTGCGGCAGCGCGCCCGCCCGCATCTCGAGTGGCTGTGTCGGGAAACCGAGGAGACCTGCCAACTTCAGATCCCCCAGGGAGACATGATGCTCGTCCTGGACACTGTCAGCCCTGAGGTTTCCTACTACCTGCGCATTGTGCCCGGGGCGCTCGTTCACTACCACCCGAATGCCTACGGCAAGGCAGCCCTCGCCTTCCTGCCCGAGGACGAGGTCAAGAAGATCCTTCCGCCCCGGCTCGCCACGCTGACTCCCAATACGATTGTGCTGCGCACCGAGTTGATGAAGCAGCTAGAAGAGGTCAGGAAGACAGGCCTGGGTTATGACAACGAAGAATACAACGAGGGAATCCGGTGCATCGGCTCGCCGGTTTTCAACGTGGAGGGAAAGGTCGTTGCGGGCCTCGGCGTCTCAGGGCTCGTGAGCACGTTCCGCAACAACAGGCAGGCGGTCTTCGAGCAACTGGTCCTGGAGTGCGCCTACCGGGTGTCGAAGGATATCGGGTACTCGGGGGATTACTTCGCCGACAAGCTCTCCCACCCGGTCACGAACCAGCTTCGCCGCGCGGCCATATAGGGGACAGAAACTAATACCGGCCGTGCTCGCGCAGGGCGCGCGGCATCGCCATGTAGTTCTCCGGCCGCACCGACGAGTCGGGATGGAAAAGACTGCGGAAGTGCGTCGGAGACATCAAAGGACCGGTATCGCCGGCAAAGTCATCGCCGGTATGCACGATGCTCACTCCACGCGGAGCCACCTCCGCGGCCATCGTGAGATTCACGTCCTGCACTTCGCGTCGAAGGGTGGGCAAGACCCTCTCTCTTGATGACAAATCGGCCATTTTTCCTCTCTCCTCCAACCCACGGTTCATTCTAAATTCTGCCGGCAAAAAGAAAAAATGATATTTAAAATTTTATTTGACAAATATCATTTGATATGTAATAGTGTCGAGCATACTATGCACGGGAGGTGCTTTTCATGAGCGAGTCTCTCCAGGGAAAAGTTGCAGTCATATCAGGCGTGGGATCGGGGTTCGCCAAGGCCACCGCGGAGCTGTTCGCCCGAAGGGACAAGGTAAACCTCGTGATGTTCGACATCGATGAGGCCGGCCTTTCCGC
>DATKLB010000150.1:0-9124 GCA_035542615.1 Spirochaetia bacterium
GAAGCAGGAGACGTAACTGCATATAGTCTTGCGAAAGGCGATGTATGAAAGGTGGAGCTCTTGCAGCGTGCATCCTGATCGCTTCCCTGGCGGGCACTCTGAACGGATGCGCATCTCTGGGGGGCGCCGGGAGCGCTCCGCAATCACCGAAACTCGTATTCAAGGAAATCTGGGGATACCTGATACGAGGGAAGGAAGATGCGCTGACCGGCCTGGAGCCGTTGACCCACATCTGCTACTTCAGTGCGGATGTGACGGACGCCGGGCGAGTCACCGACACAATTGCACGGCCGGTGGTCTTTCGGGAAGACGGGATGATGCCCAAGGTCTTTCTTGTCATCACCGAGCTTTCAAACTCCGCGCTTGCGCACTTTTCCTTGAGTCCTGACTACGGAGTACGACCCCTTCTCATTGGGGACATTTGCCGGGTCTCCCAGGACTTTGACGGGGTGCAGATTGACTTTGAGTCGGTTTCCCCGGATGACGCTCAGAGCTTTTGGGATTTCCTCCAGGAGCTTCGAAGCCAGCTACCCGCCGTGAAAATGCTCAGCGTCGCCCTGCCGGCAAGAACCGAGCTGAAGTCAGACGCGTATGATTACTCGAAGATTGCCCCCACTGTGGATCGGGTCGTCATCATGGCCTATGACGAGCATTGGAGCGCGAGCTCTCCCGGTCCCGTTGCCTCGCTTCCGTGGTGCTCGACGGTCCTCGACTTCACGCAGAGCGTCATCGACAATGACAAGATCGTCATGGGCTTACCCTTGTATGGCAGAGCGTGGCAGGACAAGAGGCTCGCGCGGGCGATGGGCTTTCAGAATGTGCAGGATCTGATAGCGGCAAAAAACGCCAGGGCAAGCTACCAGTCGGAGCTCGGGTCTTTCTTCGAATATTCCGAGAGCGTGACCGTCAAGGTATTCTATGACGATGTTCGAACACTCCGGGAGAAGCTGCAATTGTATCAATCGAAGAATGTCGCATCGGTGGCCTTCTGGCGCATAGGTCTCGGCTCGTCGGATTTGTGGAACGGCGTCCGGAGCGAAGCGGGGGCGCCGCCCGGCAGCCAGGAGTGGTGAAGCCCGTTGTCTCCGACTCCGGGTGAAAGTACCTTCTACGGGTGAGCGATCAGACATCTCGCAGGGGCGCCCCTGCGAATACGATACAGGGCGCGACAGAGGCCGGGCAGTCGGGCTACCACTGGCTGGCGCCGGTTCTTGTCGCCCTCATTGGGGCCTTCATGTCCATCCTGGATACGAGTATCGTCAACGTGGCGACCCCCACGATGATGAACGTCTTCAACGCGGATCCGGAATCCATCCAGTGGGTGTCGACAATCTACATGCTCGCTCTCGGAGTGGTGATACCGCTCTCCGGCTGGCTCGGAGACCGCATGGGCTTCAAGCGGCTGTACATCCTCTCCATGGCGGTATTCGTGGCCGGGTCGCTCCTGTGTGCGCTGGCCTGGGACCTCAACTCGCTCATCGCCGCCAGGGTCATCCAGGCGATCGGCGGAGGGATGATCATGCCGACGACGATGGCCATGATCTACCGCATGGTTCCGCGGGACAGGATTGGCTCGGGGATGGGGATATTCGGCATCGCGATCCTCGTGGCCCCGGCAATCGGGCCAACCCTCGGCGGATACCTGGTCGAGTACGTCGACTGGAGGTGGATCTTCACGATCAACCTCCCCATCGGAGCGATTGGGATGCTGCTGGCGCTTTTCGTGCTGCCCGAGTTCCAGAGCAAGCACCCCGGAAGGTTCGACGCCGGCGGAGCCCTCACCTCGGCCACCGCCCTGTTCAGCCTGCTGCTGGCCCTCACCAAGGGGGCGGACTGGGGATGGGGGGACGAGAGAACGGTCCTTCTGTTCTGCGTGAGCCTTTTTTCCTTCATCCTTTTCATTTACCTCGAGTTGACCTCGAAGAACCCGCTCCTCGATCTGCGGGTTTTCAAGTACCGCAGCTTCACGCTGGCGAATCTCACGATCATCGTGACAATGATCGGGATGTTCTCCGGCCTGTTCTTTCTCCCCTTGTTCCTGCAGAGCATCCGCGGTATTGGAGCCCTGGAAACGGGACTGCTGATGATGCCGGGCGCCCTTGTCTCGGGCTTGATGATGCCGATCATCGGAAGGCTTTTCGACAAGATCGGGGCACGTCCTCTTGTCATCGCGGGTCTGGCTCTCCTTG
This sequence comes from Spirochaetia bacterium, assembly GCA_035542615.1. Classification (GTDB taxonomy): domain Bacteria; phylum Spirochaetota; class Spirochaetia; order SZUA-6; family Fen-1364; genus Fen-1364. The sequence continues at coordinate 2,190 of DATKLB010000150.1, forward strand.
CGTTCATCACTTTCCTCTTCCGCAACCTGAATCTTTCCACCGCGACCAGCACGATCATGCTGTGGGTGATGCTCCGCGGCATGGTCATGCCTCTTGCCAACATGCCGGCGCAGACCGCCGCGATGGTGGACATCCCCACGGAGCTGATCGGCCGAGCCTCCGCCATCACGAATATCATCGGACGAGTATCCAGCTCTTTCGGAATCGCGGTGCTTACGTCCCTACTGACCACGCGCCAGACCACACACGCTGCCCGGATCTCCTGGGCCATCACCGCGGCAAATCCCACCGCCATGCAGATCATCGGAAGGGCAGGCGCGGCGATGGGCGGCGGCGCCCATGGAAAGAGCATGGCCCTGGCATATCTCCAGGGGATGGTGGCAAAGACATCGTTTGTCAACGCCATCGACGATGTCTTTATCGTTACCGCCGCGTTCACGCTGATCGCGCTGGTGCCCGCGTTCTTCCTGAGGAAAAGCACGAACGGAAAGGCGCGCGGAGCGGCCATGGCCGAATAGCGCTGCCCCGCTCCCGTTGCGGAAGATGGGGCTGCATTCGATTTTTTGAAGAGAGGATCGCCTGATGTCACGGAAAACCATTATCATTCTCGTCGTTGCAATCGCGGTCGTCGTTCTAGCCGGCATCATCGGGTACTACTGGTACGAGGGGTACCGCTACGTCTCCACCGACGATGCGCGCGTGGCAGCCAACGTGGTCTCGGTAAATCCCGAGATCGCGGGCAAGATCCTGGAGTGGCGCGTCAAGGAGGGCGATGTGGTTCAGAAGGACGATGTCCTGGGTCGGCAGGACCTCGGTGCCGCGTTGACCTCGGGCGCCCTGAACCCCCAGAGCCTTGGCGCCGTGGCGGGGGTTGCGGCAGAGAAGGCGGTGCTCAGGGCTCCTATTGCCGGCCAGGTCATCCTGTCCACGGCCGTCGTTGGCGAAATGGCCACCCCCGGCATGTCCCTCGCCGTGATCGCTGACACGGACGGGTTGTACATCAGCGCGAATATCAAGGAAGGCGACATCGCCCGGGTCAAGACCGGCCTGCCTGTCGATTTCTGGGTGGACGCGTTTCACGGCAGGCTGTTTCACGGACGAGTGGAGACGATCGGCCGCGCAACCTCTTCGACCTTCTCCTTGCTTCCCGCTCAGAATGGCGGAGGCAACTACACGAAGGTTATCCAGGTCATCCCGATCAAGGTGAGCATCCTGGATGCCGGCAACGCCCGCCTGATGATCGGGATGAACTCGTACATCAAGATTCACGTGAACTAGGAGCGCAATGTGAAAAACCGATCTCTTCTCCCCGGGCTTTTCCTTCTTGGTGCGGCGCTGTCAGTGGCGCTCGTCGCGTGCCAGCCGAAGACCACGGTGCGGGTCACGGTGAAAACAGGATCCGTTTCCACGGGGACGCTCGTCAGGAGCGTGGACTTCTCAGGAGTTCTCGTCCCCGATAGGACCGTCAACATTTATGCAAAACTGGCCGGCCAGGCGACGTTCGTCGGGGGAGATGTGGGAGACCACGTCAAGGCGGGGCAGCTTCTGGTCCAGATCGACACCAAGGAGCTCAACGCCCAGCTCAAGGTGGCGGAAGCGCAGCTCGCGGGCGTGTCCGACCAGGCCGCGCAGGCAAAGATCGGGGTGGAAACGGCGCGGCTGAACCTGGACCTGGCGCAGCGGGCGTACGATCGGACAAAGACCCTCTTCGAGACCAAGGTGGTCACGCAGAGCCAGCTCGATGACGCCCAGACAAAGCTGGACCTCGCAAAAAGCGCGTTCGACAATGCCAGCCGGCAGTACGAGACGGTAAGCGGGTCGGGAGTGGCGCAGGCTGACGCTCAGGTGAACTACATCCGCGTGCAGATCTCCAACAGCACGATCACCAGCCCGATAGCGGGCGTCGTGACGAACAGGAATATCAACGTCGGAGAGATCACCTCGGTGAACACGGTCCTGATGTCGATCGCTGACACGGCGACGCTGAAGCTGCAGGGGAACCTCTCGCAGGAGGACATCGTCCACCTTTCGATCGGCGACCGCGTAAAGGTGTCCGTGGACGCGATTCCCGGGAAGCAGTACGCGGGACGCATCGAGCAGGTCGGGCCTATCGCGGCGGCCACGGGCCAGTATTTTCCTGTCGTTCTGACCCTCGCAAACGACGGAAAGCTGCTCGCCGGCATGACGGCAAAGGCCTCCTTCACGCTCACCGGTGCGTCGGGAACGATCGCGCCCCTGGCAGCGGTGGACGCGGGAGAGGACGGTCAGGCATTCGTCTACCTCGTTGCCGGCGGGAAGGTTCACAAGACACAGGTGGTTCTTGGCATGAGAAACGCCACTGATGTCCAGGTGCTTTCCGGCCTCGCACCCGGGGACACCGTGGCAATTTCGAACATAGCTTCCCTGCAGGACGGCATGGAGGTGGCGCAATGAGGGTGAGGACGGGCGCTTCGGCTGCCCTGCTGTTGCTCACGATCGCCGGCGGGGGCCTGTTCGCGCAGGCGGGGCATGTCTCGCTGACCGTCGACCAGGCCGTCGCCCGGGCCCTCGCCAATCAGCCTCTTCTTCAGCAGGCACAGGCAGCCGTGGAAGCGGCGCGCGCCCGAGTCGGTGAGGCAAACAGCGCCTATTATCCTTTTGTCAACGGAACAGCCTCGTACAACCGGCTTTCGGACCAGTCTTTCAGCATCGCCTCCGCGCTTCCTCCGGGCCTGCCCTTGAGCAGCCTCATAGGATCCAACCCCAGCCCCATCGTGCTCGGACTGCTCGAATCGCCTTTATCCCTCGTTCCCCTGAACGCGTGGGATTTCAACGTTGGCTTCAACCAGGTGATCTTCCAGTTCGGCAAGCGGGGGATCCAGGTGAAGCTTGCAGAAAGTGGAGTTGCCGCCGCGCAGATCGGGGTGGACCAGATCAGGTCGAGCCTCGCCTACCAGGCAGCCCAGGGCTTTTGCACGGTGCTTTTCCTGAAGGGTCAGCTTGCGGCTCTGGACACGCAGCTTGCGAACCTCAAGGAGCACCTGGATGCGACCCGGGTCAAAGCCCAGACCGGAACGGCAACCCGATACGACGAGCTTTCCACCGAGGTGCGGATCTCCACCCTCGAAAGCCAGCGAATCGAGGCAGACAACCAGCTCACCCGTCAGTCGATCGGCCTCGAACAGCTTCTCGGCATCGAGGAGTCCTCGACTCTCGACCTGCAGGGAGAGTTCACTGTCGAAAAGCCGGGCCCGCGGGACGAGCAGGCCCTGCTGGACATTGCGATGGCGCGCAGGGCCGATGTCCGCCAGGCAGCGGAAGGGGAGCGCTCGGCAGAGCTGGGCCGTCGCCTGGCAACCGTCAACGGGTGGCCCACAATCTCGGGACACGCCTCCTTCGGCTACAAGAACGGCATTCTCCCCGACATCAATACGCCCGCCCTGAACTGGGTTGCAGGAGTGCAGGTGAATGTGCCCATTTTCCAGGGCCTCCTCATCGAAAAACAAGAGGAGGAAGCGGACAGCAAGCTGCTGGCAGCGCGGGAGAATACTCTCGCGGTCAAGCGCACCGCCGCGACCCAGGTCCGCCAGGCGGTCCAGGACGTCGAGTCCGCGCGCAGCCAGATCGGCAGCGCGGACACTCAGCTGCGGCAGGCCGGAGACATGCTGGAGGTGGTCAAGCTCCAGTACGACCTGGGCATGCTGTCGAACCTGGAATACCTGGACGCTCAGGCCGCGCTGGAGCGCGCACAGCTGGGAAGCCTGCAGGCGCGCTACCGCGAGGTGCTGAGCGAATATGCCTTGAAGCTGGCAACGGGCACCCCGATCTGGGAGACTCCTCCCGCCGCGCCGCAGAATTGACGGCTCGGCGGGAGAGCGAAGTCAGCGCTTCCGCTCGCGGCACGATGCGCACAGGCATCCCCTGGGCTTGATGTATTCGTCGAAGTACTCTTTCCCGTAGTCGTAGCACAGCTCTTCTCCCGGGGAGATTCTTCTGCGCGAATAGATGAGCACCCGCTTCCCGCGGGTGTAGGCTACGCAGTTGGGAGCGCAGGAGTGATTGATATAACGGCTCGGGTTCTCCCGTCCCCTACCGTCTATCGTCCACCGGGAGTTCACCTGGAAGAGATACTTTCCCCCCCGGCGATCAGCTACCGCGTTGGGCAGAAGCACTCCGGTGTATTCAATGACGAAATCGCCTCTGGCAAAACTCTTCGCGGCAAAAAGTCCGAGGCCTGACCACGTGCGCCGCACAACAAAGGAGCTGTCACCATTCACTTTCATCCGCGTCCCCGTACCCGGTGATGTGCCGTCATGTATACGCGGATTTGCAATCTCCCGCAACCGGGGAACCTAGAGCCGGCGGCTCTCCCGCGCGATGTCCCGAATGAGGTCTACGACCTCTCCGTCCCGGACGTAGTTTTTCAGCTGCGTGTCGAAGTCCCTGGGGATCCAGAACTTCCACAACAAGTCCCTGGCCTGCGTCTTGAGGCTCGCAGCGAGCGGCCCGTCTCCGAGCTCGCGCGACGCCGCGGACGCATAGGCAAGGGCAAGCAGTTGCGTTGCCGGCGAGTTGATAGGACGGGAGACCGAGGCCAGGAAACCTGCCCTGGCAGCGCGCCAGTCCTTGCGCGCGTACTCCACGAGCCCGATGTCGAGAGGCCCAAGGTAGTAGTCGGGAAATGCATTGTCGATCCATCGGGCCGCATCTTTCGCCTCATCGAGGCGGCCGAGGGCCAGGGAAGCTGAGAAGGTCCAGTCAGCCTTCAGGAACGGGTTGGCGTCGGGATGCCGGCCGATCAGGCTCATGATTCCTTCCCAGCTCTTCGTGTCCATTCGCATCCCTGTCGTCTGCTCGAGCGCGAAAGCGCCCTCGAGAAACTCCGTGTCCTCGCGAAAGCCGCTGGAACGCGCAAAGGCATCTTCCGTTCGCCAATGGCTCACGACGCCGCTCGACATGTCGTACGCGAAAAACGGCCCGAAACCGGCGTAGGAAGATCGATAGGAGAAGAGCGCGAGGCCGTTCGACCAATCGATGACGACGCTCTGGATCGTGTTGAAGTTGTTGATGGTCTTCAGAGAATCCTGACCCGGCGTCTGGTGCGCGGGGAAGGCCTTGTAGCCGTAAAAATCGTGATTGCCGAGGAGGTCGAGAAGGGAGTCGACCATTCCGCTCTGAGGCAACTGCGCGCTCGCCACGCGAAGCGCCTCCTCTCGCGCGAGATTGTACTCCGCCTCTGAAAGGATGGAGGAATTGGCGCGGCGATTTGCCGGTGAAAGAGGCGCGTTGGCAACGCAAAGGATGTCTCCCGTCATCGGCACTTTGGTGACCTTGCCTCCCAGGGATTCGTACAGGGCGCCGTCGCGATCTTTCAGCGAGGAAACCGTAACGAAATAGTGGGATGCCAAGGAACGATCCATGACGGAGTCCACATCCTGAAGCGACGAGGAGCTTTCGAGGACCGAGATGAGAAGGAACCCCAGCGGAGTGAAATTGTGCTCGGCGTTCCTGGTGAACGATGCGGTGTTGACGCTTGCCGCGATGCCCCGTTCGTTAAAACCCGTGTAGACACCGGGAAGACCCGCGAAGCCGATGTTGACGTACGGGATCTTCCCATCCACCGAAACCCTCACGATCGCGGGATACCGTGACACGATGTTTGCCGGCCTGGGGAAGTCGAAGTTGCGCGCATGGTAGATCTCGCTGCCGCTGCGCGCGACAATCGAGGTGCAGCTCACGTCGAAGAGAAGCTCGGGGGCCATCGCGAAGAACAGATAGTCCCCGAACGGAATCCCGGACCCATCCGCAACACCGCGGATCTCATCCTCGGAGCCCGGAGGGAGCGCGGCACGCATCTCGGCAATCTTCCCCTCCAGGGAGAGGCGAAAGAAGAAAAGCCGCAGCCCGCCTCCTGTCAGGTCATCAAGCAGCCTCCTGTACTCCTCATAGACCGCGTGGATCTCGGGGCGGAGGAGGACGCCGTACTGGAGGCCCACCTCGTAATGAGAGCCGAACAGGTCCAGGACAGGGATGGCTTCGCTATCGATTCGCCTTCCGGCATCGAATACGAGCGCCTGCGCGGCGCGAGTCGGTTCGAGATTCCGCGCTGGCGGCGCTCCTGCGCATGAGATAATCAGCAAAGCCGCGGCGAGGGCCAGTCCAATGGAGAAGGCACGCAACATCTTGGGCTTCATGGTTTTCTCTATCCTTCAACACCTGACAGATGGAAAACTCTACCACGGTATCAGACGACTCCGCAGCCCGGATATTTCAGCGGATGGATACCTCGGCAGCCTTTGGGGGCAGGCTACGCCGCGTCGACGACCAGAAGGAGGAAAAGAAGCGGCAGGTACGAAACAGAAGCTCGCAACAGGAGCCGCCCGCTGCGCGCGTCCCGCCGCATTGCGGCTCGAACGGAGAAGACGAGGAGAATGCTCCCCAGCGCGGCAGCCCCGGCCAGGTAAGGCTTCCCAGCCATTCCCGCAAAAAAGGGAACAAGACTGATGGCGATGAGCAGCGCCACGGCTGCCACGATCTCACCGACCACCCAGGCGCCCTCTGCCGACGAAGCGGTAACCACTCGGATTCCCCCCCGCTTGTAGTCATCGCTGTACATGAGCTCCAGGGCAAGGAAATGCGGAAACTGCCAGAAGAACAGAATCCCGAAGAGTATCCATGCTCCGAGGTCCAGCGTCCCCCGTGCCGAAGCCCAGCCAAGGAGCGGAGGCATGCCGCCCGAGAGCGCCCCAGGGATGGTGTGGTGCATCGTGCGGCGTTTCAGCGGTGTGTAAATGAAGATGTAGCTGACGAACGTGAAAAGCGCCACGACCCCCGCCACGAGCCCGAGAAACACAGTGATGCCGATCATTGCCGCGGCGGTCAGCACAGCCCCGAACGCAAGGGCATCCCGGGGCTCGAGACGTCTGCTGGGCAACGGACGACGGACGGTGCGGAGC
>DATKLB010000151.1:0-9379 GCA_035542615.1 Spirochaetia bacterium
TGGAACTCGAACGGAGTTAGAACCCTCAGTCCCATGGGAAGCGCCTGGTAAAGATAGATGGTCTCTGTGAGCCCGACCGGAGTGCCGGAGTAGCGAGCGGAGATCTGCCTCATTTTCTGCCTGATGGGCCCGAGCGATTCCTGGAAGACGCGGTCGTTTTTCGTGAACAGGGTGGCCTGCTGAGGAAGGATTTTCGCGAGGTCACGGGAAACGGCAATCGCAATGGCCTGGACGTTGTCCACGCTGTACCATACGTGCTCGTTATCAGGAAGCTTCTTCACGGCGAGATCAAATCCGTTCAGAACGATCCGCGAATCTCTCGGAGAGGCGGAGAGAAGCTTGTCCATCCAGTCATCGTAGCCTCCGCCGTTCTCGATGACGAGGTCCGCTTCTGCGATGGCCTTTGCGTCCTCGACGTTGGACTCGTACTCGTGGGGATCCACGTTCGGGTCCGACATGACACTGGTCACGGTGACCGCGTCTCCCCCGATCTGTTTCACGATGTTGCCGTAGAAGTTTTCCGCGGCAACCGCTTTGATGGGGCGGGACGCCTGTGCATCGAGCGCAGCAGCGCCGAGCACGATGAGAAGTACGGATATGAAAGAAACCAGAAGGCCTTGAAGCCTGCCTCTACGCATGGATTCACCTCCCGGAGAACGCCTGCCTAATGATACGACGTATCATCTGGAATATAGCGATCGGGGGGGGCCCAGTCAACGAGACTTCGTTCATTTTGGCCTTCAGTGAAATCTCGACGACCGGTTGTGAATCGATCTCACTCCGCGAGAAGTGACCTCACGTCAAGAGCGATATCCGCGGGCGTTGCATCCGCGTCGAGGGACACGCGCATTCTTCCCTGCTTGTCGACGATCCAGAACGGTATGTCGTGGGAGACGTCGTACCCGCCGCCGAACATGTCGATGATCTGCCCGACGAGCGCCGTGTCCTCGGCGCTCAGGCCGCGGGCCACTTTTTCGGCCTCGTCCCGCGCCTCCTTTTCCTCCTGAGGGGTTGACGGCTTTGCAGGTGCGGCCGCCGGCTTCTCTTCTTCCTTCTCGACGCCGATGAAGTAGTCCTTCCAGACTTTCTTGACGGCGGCACGCCTTCCTGTCACGAAGTGCCACGAGTCAAACATTCCTATCGCCTTGCTGTACTCTGCACACACCTGCGGCGTATCTCGTTCGGGATCGGTGCTCACCGCCACCAGTACCAGCCTGCCCTCGTCCGCACCCACCAGCTTTCCAGCCTCCTTGAGCTTCAGGGCGACGAACGGGCAGAAGTCGGTGCAGTGCGTGTAAATGTAGGTCAGGACAACCACCTTTCCCTTCGTGTCCGCCATGCGAAACGGCTTGCCGTGTTGGTCGGTGAGCATGAAGTCTGACGCGATCCACGGCTGGGAAAAGATGTTCCCTTTCAAAGCGGCGGGGGGAGCAGCACGGAGCGGAGCGGCCGCCAGGAGGGCAAGGGGGAGAATCAAAAGCAGCGGGCTGAGAGATTTCATCGAGGTTCCTCCTTCACGGCATCTGTCGGGCCGCGCGTTTTCGTTTCAATCCGGCAAAGACAAGGTAGCCGATGAACGCGCCCGCGCTGAGAAGCGTCACTGTTCCCACGATCCGCAGGATATTGAAGACCAGCGCGTGACTCTTCGGATCCCTGGTGAAGCAGATCCGCAGCACCTTCGCGATTGTCGGCCCGATCCTGCCTTCAGATGCCTCCAGGAGAGACAGCTTCAGGTCCGCGGGCAGGAAATCGGCCCCGTACATGTAGCGTATGATTTTTCCCTGGCCGGACAGGATGATGATGCCGACCGGGTGGTCGAACCCGTTGTCTCTCTTCACGAATCGATAGCCCGTGGCTTGGGCAACGAGATCGATGCTCGCCGCGTTTCCCGTGAGAAAGCGCCACGCCGCAGGAGGGAACGGTTTTTGGATGGTCTCGAGGGCGATCCTTTTCGCTTTTCGTGCGTCCGCGGAAGTTTCCGTCTCGTCGATGCTGACCGTGATCACCTGGTAATCGGTTCCCGCTGCCGCATCAAGCGATTTCAGGGACCCGGCAACCCCCATGAGGAGGTAGTCACAGACGTTGGGACATTTGTAGTAAACAAGCGCAAGGATGGTGGGCGTGTGGATGAGTTGCCGCAGGATGACGGCCGCTCCGTTTTCATCACGGAAGGCTGTGTCGAGAGGAACAACGCCGCCCAGGTTCTCGTAGAATCCAACCTCAGCCGGAAGCGCAGGCACGCACCGTGTCAGCGCGGCCGCCGGAAGACATAGCGCCGAGCCCAGAGCAGCAAGCAAAGCCAGCTTTCGGGCGGTAAAGAGCACGTGACTGATCCTCCATCATAACATGCTGCTTCGGCATGCTCGGGTCAACAGCGGCCGCTCCGCTATCACGGCAACGGCTTCCTCACCGCCTGCGCTCCCACGATTGTTCCGGCAAAGCTGTCGGTCGAAACGAAGATGTAGGGACGGAGATCTGAGGCCAGATTCACGGGGATGGCGAAGTGCGGATCGAACCGGAAGCTCACTCCGAAGCCGACGGGAAAGGGCCGCTCACCGGCTGAGATGATGAGAAGGAGCTCCGCCCCCGCGTAGAGGTCCTGATCAGGGGAGAACACCGTCGGGGAGGCCCCCCAGTTGGCTGCCCCTTCGATGTGGAAGCCGCAGCCGATCCCGATGAGACCCAGACTGTAGACCAGCGGCACGTCGAGAAGAGCGATCGGGATCTGGTAGTCGATGGATACCAGCGCGCGTCCCGGGAGGCTTTGAGTGACCGGGTCAAAAGCGCCGCGGGGGTTGGTGAACTGGTAGAACGTTTCATTCAGACTTACGTAGCTTGCCTTGATTCCTGCCTTGATGACCTGGTGCGGCACAGGGGAGGGGATTGCGACCGCAAAGATGCCGCTGGCAACCGCGGCGAGCCCGGTGGCGGAGACCCAGGGCGGATACGCGGAGAAGGCCGCCGATGCCAGAACCTCGGAACGGGGAAACATGTCCATGACGCTGCCGATGACAGTCCGCACGAAGCTCAGACCCATGGTGGCGCTGAGCTCATGGGAGAAACTCAGACTCGAGCTGCCTGCCCCGATACCAAGGCCATCAAGGAACGGGAAAGACTGCGGGCCGGCCGCGGAGAGAGTGTCATCAATCGCCGTGGAGAGAGTCAGGCTTGTCGAGGTTGACAGCATGAGGGTAGAGACGAGCGGGAAGGACAGGCTGATCTGCTGGCGGAGCTCCTCCCGGTGATCCGATGGGGAGAGGTTCGTGTAGCCCTCCGAGAGCGTGTATCCCAACCCGGTAGTGCCCAGCGCTGTCTGCAGGGAGAGCTCCACCGCGGGCTGCAGCGCATCAGGTCGGAAGGAGACAGCCGCAAGGCAGGAGCTGGTGCCGAGATTCGAAACGCCCCAGAAGATGGCCCCGGGAGCTGCCACTATCTCCTGCGATGCGATGGTGCTGTCGTAGATCGGCAGCGGCGACCAGGCGAGAAAGCGAGGGAGATCGACATAGGGGACGGCGTTTATCACGTCTGCCGGCGCGTTGTCGGGCTGGGGCGGAGGTGGAACGATTTGAGGCGGCTCCCGCTTTTCATGCTGCGGCGCCTTCATCATGAGCGTGTATCCATCCGTCCGGTACGTCGTATACAGGACTTCGTTCCCTACCACCTCTCCCGACCACGCCCCGATAGGGTCTTCGCAGATTGTCGCGCACTGTTTTCCATCAACGTCCGTCGAAAGGAGCGCAAGGGTCCCGTTTTGAATCGACGAGAACAGAAGATGGTCGTTGTCAACGAACCTCGGATAATACGCTCCGGAAGCTGTGGGCCCGACCACCACCCGCGCCTGGTCCACGTTGAAGTCTGCGATCGGATCAGTCGGTGAGAGGGAAAGCTCGGGGCTCTGACTCGGCATGACACGTATGCTGTGTGTCCCATGGACTTCCACGTCAAAAGCAACCTTCGAACCATCAGGAGAGAATCCGGGCGTTGAGACAATCGCTTCCTTGAGCGAGAAAAGGAGCCTGATTGATCCGTCTCCCTGGACTTCGACCAGCCGGGCACACGGACCGACCGCGGAAACGGCCAGCAGGCGCGAGCCGTCAGGAGAGAGCCTGGGCTGCCACGCGTGAGCTCCCATGGTGACTCGTCGGACGGCACGTGTGTGCGGGTCGAGACGAAAGAGATCCGAAGCAACGATCTCTCCGCTCGCACCTTGCGTCGCTCCGCATGTCGCGAACGCGATCTTCTCGCCGTCCGCGGACGCCGAAAGCGAGGCGCTATCCGTAAGAGGGGTTGAGAGAAGGGGGCGCTCGCGCATTGTGAGAGGATCGTACTCGACAATCGCCGAGGGCTCATCGAGCGTTGTCCGGTAGAGATACCAGCCTCGAGATGTGATCACCGGCAAAAAGGAGTCTCCGATTCGACCCGGTGTGACTGGGCGTCCCTCGTGGACTGACGGCAGAGTGATGTATCCTGCTTCGAGCTCCTGCACCATGTCCCGGTAGATCTCATCCGCGGGCTCTCCCGTTGCATGCTCGATTGCCTTCCAGGGGCCCAGGAGAGGGAACTTCACATACTGGTCGTAAGCGCGTACATAGACATCCTTTCCAAAATGGTCGATCAGGTAATGAAAGAACAGATAACCCCCGATCCAGTCCCTGTCTGCCGGCGGGAAATACGAGCTGTAGGCTGCCTTGCTCAGGGGAAACACGCGATGCGAGAGAACGAATGAGCGGTACTCCATCTCGAAGAAAGGATTTCTGCCGCGCCCGCCGTCCGTGAAAAGCGTTTCGGTATCTGTTGCAATCCCCTCCAGAAACCATGTCGGGAGAAAAGCCGCATTCGCGTCCTTGACCCCGGGCCCGAAAAGCGTCGAGAGAAACGCGAAGAACCCCCGCTCGTATTCGAAGTTCATGAAATGAGTGAGCTCATGGACAAAGAGCAGGCGAAGGTAGTGTGAGGCCTCCAACCCGATGAGCGGCTCAGATGGAGGTGCCAGGTACAGGGTCATGTGGGGCGGGAAAGGAGTGGTGTACCCGTTCGCAAGATCCACTCTGCCCGCGATGACGACCCAGACGCGGGGAGGATAGGAGCCGAGAAGATCTGCCACTTCCCCATAGACCTCCTCCGCAAAGGAGGTCAGCTCGCTCACGGCCGCCTGGTCGCGCGGCTCGAAGACAAAAACGAAATGGGCCGTCTCTGCGCGCTTCCATCCCACGAAGTCCGGCTCCAGGGGCCCCGCGGCGTCCGCGACGAGGGGCGCTAGTGCGAGAAGCGTCACGACAATTGCCAAGAACCCGCGGGAAAGCGCGGCCATTCGGGCACTGTATCATCGAACAGCGCAGGGTGGAACGGCATTTGATTTGCCGCTGAGTCTCCCCGATATTTGACGTGTCATGAAACAGTTCAACGGCGCCTTCTTTCGCGACCTGTGGGGGATTGTGAAGCCCTACTGGTGGAGCTCCGAGGAGCGATGGCTGGCACGCGTTCTGTTTTTTGCGATCGTGCTCCTGAACCTCCTGATGGTGTACATATCGTATCGCATCACCGAATGGTACAACACGTTCTATAACGCTCTCCAGAAGTACGACGCCCCGCAGGCGTGGCACCAGCTCCTGGTATTCCTGATTCTCGTCACTCCGTGGATCGTTGCCGCGGTCTACCAGAACTACCTGACGCAGATGCTGCAGATCCGGTGGCGGCAGTGGCTCACAAAGAAATACCTCGATTCGTGGCTGTCGCACGGCACCTACTACCAGATGCAGGTGCTCGGGGACGGGACCGACAACCCCGACCAGCGCATCGCCCAGGACCTGGCAACCTTTTCTTCGCAGACGCTCAGTCTCGTCATCGGCGTGATCAGCTCCATCACGACAATTGCGGCTTTTCTCGCCATGCTCTGGGGGCTTTCCAGCCAGGTGGCCATTCCATGGCGCGGCGCCAAAATCGTCATTCCAGGCTACCTCGTATGGGCCGCCTCGATGTACTCGATCTGCGGCACCTTCCTCGTTGCAGTCGTTGGCAGACGGCTCATCCATCTGAACTTCAACCAAGAACGCTTCAATGCGGATTTCCGATTCAGCATGGTGCGACTCCGGGAGAACAGCGAATCTATAGCCCTGTACCGCGGTGAGGGGCAGGAGCGTGAGCACCTCCTTGGGCGGTTTGCGAATGTGTTTCGCAACTTCTGGCAGATCATGAAGAGGACAAAGCGCCTGAACTGGTGGGTCTCGGGCTACGGCCAGGCCGCGGTCATATTTCCGGTGCTGGTCAGCATGCCTGCCTACCTTGCCAAGGTGATCCAGATTGGCGCCATTTTCCAGATCGGCAGCGCTTTCGGCCAGGTTCAGGGTGCCCTTTCCTTCATCGTGAACAGTTATACCGATCTGGCCAGCTGGCATGCCGTTGTCGACCGTTTGCGTTTCTTCCAGCAGGCGATGGGCAAGATCAATTCACTACGCGAGAAGCACGCGAAAATACTCCGTCGGGATGGCGAAGTCCTGCGCCTGCGCGGCGTGAACGTCCGGCTGCCCGGAGGCCGGGAGCTGGTCCGGAGCTTGAACCTCGATCTGTCCCCCGGCGGTCGGCTTCTGGTGATGGGAGCTTCGGGAAGCGGCAAGAGCACTCTGTTGCGCACGCTGGCGGGGATTTGGCCTTTCGGCGAAGGGACCGTCGAGCTGCCAAGGCCCGACAGGGTCCTGTTCATGCCGCAGAAGCCCTACCTGCCTCTCGGCACGCTGCGGGAAGCGCTGCTCTATCCATTCGGGGATCCGGCGACCAGCGATGATCAGTTGCGTTCTGCTCTCGCTTGCGCGGGCCTGCCCGAGCTGTTCGCTTTGCGCGACGAGAACCGGATGTGGGCGCAGGTGCTCTCCCTCGGGGAACAGCAGCGTCTTGCCTTCGGACGTATTTTCCTCCAGCGCCCCGCATGGGTGTTCATGGACGAGGCCACGTCAGCGATCGACGAGCCTGCAGAGCGCACGCTGTACGAGAGGCTCATCGAGCTCCTGCCGCACACGGCGATCGTGAGTGTGGGCCATCGCTCCAGCCTCCTCGCTTTTCACGATTCGCGGCTCGTTCTCTGCGGAGGTGGGCCTTGGCACGTTGCCGAGATTTCCGCCGGAGAGGCAAACGGCAGCGCGGCAAAAGCCTCCGCGGTCAGGGAATGCGCCTGATGTCGGCCGTGAGGTTTCGCTTCCCGTTCTTTCCCGCCCTGGCAGCCGCTGTTGTCGTCTCTTTCCTCGCGGGAGTGGCGGCGGACAGGGTCCTGCGCGCTCCTCGAAAAGCATCCCAACCGGCAGTCCAACGCGCCGGGCCGGATGTCGCCCTCATCCGCCGGGCGTGGGACATCATCGACCGTCAATACGTGGATCGCTCGGCTCTCGACTCCGCACCCCTCACTGCGGGAGCCATCACGGGAATGGTCGATTCACTCGGCGACACGGGTCATAGCACGTACCTCACCCGCGCGATGGTGCAGGAGGAGCGCTCCCTCATGCGGGGAGAATACGTCGGGGTAGGCCTCGAGATCAGTCGGAAGAATGATCAGGTAACGATTGTCGCCCCGCTGGACGGCTCGCCTGCCATGCAGGCGGGACTCCATGCGGGAGAACAGCTACTCAGGGTGAATGGTCGACCCGTAACAGGCCTGAGCCTCGGTGAAATCGTAAACCTTATCACAGGCCCTTCAGGAACAACCGTGGTGTTGAGTCTTTTCGACCCTGCTTCCGGAACAACCTCTGAGGTCCCGTTGAAGCGCGCGCGGATAAAGGTCGATAACGTGTCCTGGCAACCCATTCCCGGCTATCCGATTGCCGACATCCGGGTCGCAGCCTTCAGCAGGGGAGTCACGAAGGAGGTCACGGCGGCGCTCCAGAAGATCGAGGAAATGAAGCTGGATGCCGCGGTGCTCGATCTGCGGAACAACCCCGGAGGGGAGCTCCAGGAGGCTATCGGCATTGCCAGCCAGTTCCTTTCCGACGGCGACGTGCTGCTTGAGGAAGACGCCCAAGGCACGATTACCCACGATGCCGTACGACGCGGAGGGGTCGCCACGACTCTTCCAATCGTCGTGTTGATAAACGAAGGGACCGCCAGCGCGGCGGAGATCGTTGCGGGCGCCCTCCGTGATGCGGGGCGAGCTGCGCTTGTCGGGGAGACTACGTTCGGCACGGGCACCGTGCTGCAGGACTTCCCGCTCGGCGACGGGTCCGCGCTTCTGCTGGCCGTGAGGGAATGGCTTACGCCGACCGGCCGCACGATCTGGCACACGGGAATTGTTCCAGACGCATCGGTTGCCCTCCCTGCGAATGCTGCTAGTATCACGGCCGCGACTCTGAAAGGGATGACGCCAGAGGCTCTGCGTGCCAGCGCGGATCTCCAGATGAAAAAGGCGCTGGAGCTGCTTGCCTCCCGGCGTTGACTTTTTCCCTGGCATCGTTTTCCATGTGTGGGAGGTACGGACCATGGCAGACGCCCGTAAGGACCCCGCAAAAAAGCCGGACACCGCTCGCCTGATCCTGGAGGGCAGGGAGTACGAGCTGCCCATCGTGGTAGGCACCGAGGGGGAGAAGGCCGTCGACGTCACGAGCCTTCGCAAAGCGACGGGGTTCATCACCCTGGACAAGGGCTACGAGAATACCGGCTCGTGCAGAAGCGCCATCACCTTCATCGACGGGGAGAAGGGGATCCTGCGCTACCGCGGGTACCCCATCGAGGAGCTGGCCGAGCGGTCCACCTTCACCGAGGTGGCCTACCTCCTGCTCTACGGTGAGCTTCCCACGAAGCGGCAATTGGAGGAGTTTTCCACCTTCCTCAACGAGTCCTCGCTGATCCACGAAGACATGCTCCATTTCTTCGTCGGCTTTCCCCGCGGGTCGCACCCCATGGGGATCCTCGCCACCACGGTGGCCTCCCTGTCCACCTTCTATCCCATCCCCGAGGTGATGGACGAGAAGGCCGAGCGCCAGATCCTGGCCAACCTCATCTCCCAGGTGCGCACCATCGCCGCCATCTCCTACAAGAAGTCCATCGGCGAGCCCATCGTGTACCCCAGCTACAAGCTGCGCTACGTGCCGAACTTCCTGAACATGATGTTCTCCTCCCCCGTGAAGGAAACGGTGCTGGATGACGACATCGTCCGCGCCATCGACCTGTTCCTGATCCTCCACGCGGACCACGAGCAGAACTGCAGCACCTCGACGGTCCGCATGACGGGCTCCAGCCTGGCCAACGTCTACGCCGTCATCTCCGCGGGGATCTCCGCGCTCTGGGGCCCGCGCCACGGCGGGGCCAACCAGGAGGTCATCACGATGCTCGAGAGGATCCGGGCCGAGCGCGGTGACGGTACGGAGTACGTGAGACGGGCAAAGGACAGGAACACGCC
>DATKLB010000152.1:0-17897 GCA_035542615.1 Spirochaetia bacterium
GGCCCCGCGGCAAGAGTGTCGAAGCCCATGCCTTCAGCTCCCCGCAGAAAGGCCTCGCGCTCCAGGAACAGCGCCATCTCGATCTCCGCCAGACCCGAGGCAGGGGCCCTGGACATCAGCTCCTCTGCCATGGTCGCTATCTCGTCGGTGATCCGCGCAGCCTTGCGCAGCGCGGAAATCTCCTGATCGTCCTTGACGGCGCGCAGGCCGCCAAGGTACGCGTCGCACCCATCCTGCCTGACCAGAATCTCCACCCCCGGTAGGTCCTGCACGAGCTCCTGGTGGCGGAGCCAGGTCGTGTGACCGGCAAATTCGATCTTCCGCGTTCCGGAGAACCCCTCCCCGTCCCGCGCCAGCACCGCGATCACGGCCTCCCGGAAGGAGCGTTTGAAATCCGTGTACGGGATGACCTCGTCGACAACGCTCATCTCGCGCGCCAGGTTCAGGTCCCACGGCACGAGCACCGTCCTCCCGCTCGCGAAAACGAACAGGATCGCGTCCATGGGATGGCCGGAGAGCCAGCGCAGCGAGTTCGCGCGCAGGCTCTCGAAGTCGTCCAGGACGCAGGCAGAGATTCCCGAGTCGGCCAGCCAGGCGGAAAACCGGGCCTGCCTCTGCCGCAGCAGGTGTTCCCGCGCCTCAGGTTGAGGCAACGACGTTCACCAGCTTGCCGGGCACGACGATCACCTTGCGGATCTCCTTGCCGTCGAGAAGCTCCCTGATCCTCGCGTTGCCGAGCGCTTTCTCCCGTGTTTCCTTCTCAGTCAAGCCGGCCGGCAGACTCTCCTTTGCGCGGATCCTGCCGTTGATCTGAAACACGACTTCCACGAGCTCTTCGACGGTCAAAGCTTCATCCCATTGCGGCCACGCGTGCGTGCCTATCGAGGCCGACCCGCCTGTCTTTTCCCACAGCTCCTCCGCCAGGTGAGGCGCGTAGGGAGCGAGCAGCAGGATGAAAGGCCGCCAGAGCTTCCGGGGAAGCTCTTTCAGACTCGAGACTTCGTTGATGAAGATCATCATCTGCGCGATCGCCGTGTTGAACTCCAGCTTTGCGGTGTCCTGGCTCACCTTCTTGATGGTCTTCATGAGAAGCCTCAGGTGCGCCTCCGTGGGCTCATCCTCGGTGGACGGCAGCTCCGCGGTGCGCCAGATCCTCTCCAGGAATCGTTTGACCCCGGCAATTCCCCTCGTGGACCACGGCTTGGAGACTTCCAGGGGTCCCATGAACATTTCGTACATGCGCATGGTGTCGGCCCCGTAGTCGGCGATGATGTCATCCGGGTTGATGACATTCCCGAGGCTCTTGGACATCTTGACCCCGCCCTCGCCCAGGATCATGCCCTGGTTGACGAGGCGCGTGAATGGCTCGTCTGTGTTCACCGCGCCGATGTCGAACAGGAACTTGTGCCAGAACCGGGCGTACAGCAGGTGCAGCACGGCATGTTCGGCGCCGCCGACGTACAGGTCAACGGGCATCCAGTAGTCGATCTTACCCCGGGACGCGAATGCCGCATCGTTGTGTGGATCCAGGTAGCGCAGGTAGTACCAGCAGGAGCCCGCCCACTGCGGCATGGTGTTGGTCTCACGCTTTGCGGGGCCGCCGCATTTCGGGCAGGTTGTGTTCACCCATTCCGTGATCGTTGCGAGCGGGCTTTCTCCCGTGCCGGTAGGCCTGTAGCTGGCAACCTCGGGGAGCTTCAGCGGAAGCTGATCGTAGGGAACAGCAACGGTGCCGTCCCGGGGGCAGTGGACCAGAGGGATCGGCTCGCCCCAGTACCTCTGGCGGGAGAAAATCCAGTCGCGAAGCTTGAAGTTCACGGCGCTTCGGCCGATTCCCTTCTTTTCCAGCCATTCCACGATGCGTTTCTTGAACTCGGCCGTTGCAAGCCCGTTGAACTCACCCGAATTGACCGCGATCCCGTCCACCGGCTCCGCGTGCTCCAGGGGATACGTAGTCCCGTCCCGGGAGACGACCTGAACGATGGGCAGATCGAACTTCCTTGCAAACTCGAAGTCCCGCTCGTCATGACCGGGAACGGCCATGATCGCGCCCGTCCCGTAGGAAATGAGGATGTAGTCGGAGATCCACACGGGGATTTTCGCGCCGTTCACGGGATTGATCGCAAAGGAGCCCGTGAAGACACCCGTCTTCTCCTTGGCCAGCTCGGTGCGCTCGAGGTCGCTCTTCATGGCTGCCGAAGCGATGTACTCCTGCACGGCGCCTTTCCGGCCGGGGGTCGTGATCCGGGCCACCAGGGGGTGCTCGGGTGCGAGCACCATGTAGGTTGCGCCGAACAGAGTGTCGGGTCGAGTTGTATAGACCTCGATCTCGCCCATTTTTTTTTCCAGGGCAAACCTGACATTCGCTCCTTCGCTCCTGCCGATCCAGTTCCTCTGCATGATCTTCAGCGATTCCGACCAGTCGAGCTTGTCGAGGTCCGCGAGCAGCCGGTCCGCGTACGCCGTGATCTTCATGATCCATTGGCGCAGGTTGCGTCGGACCACCGGCGTGCCGCATCGCTCGCATCGCCCATCCTTGACCTCCTCGTTGGCAAGCCCCGTCATGTCGAACGGGCACCAGTTGATGGGGACCTCGGCTTCGTAGGCGAGGCCTTTTTCCCACATCTGGAGAAAGATCCACTGGGTCCAGCGGTAGTACTCCGGCTCGGAGGTGGAGATCAGCCTGTCCCAGTCGTAGGAGAAACCCAAAGACTTGATCTGCGAGGTGAACCGCGCGATGTTCTGCTCCGTCGAGATCCGGGGGTGCGTGCCGGTCTTGATGGCGTAGTTCTCCGCCGGCAAGCCGAAGGAGTCGAAGCCCATCGGATGCAGCACATTGAAGCCGTTCATTCGCAGGTACCGGCAATAGATGTCTGTGGCGATGTACCCCTCGGGATGCCCCACGTGCAGGCCCGCGGCCGAGGGGTAGGGGAACATGTCGAGAACGTACTTCCTGTTTTCGCGCGGGATTCTCGGATCTTCTTTGGCGCGGAACGTCTTGTTCTTTTCCCAGTACGCCTGCCACTTCTTCTCGATGTCGGCGAACGGATAGCCAGTCATGCCCGGGATGATACAGACAGGGGAGAGAGAGGGTCAACTGAGCGCGTCGCTTCTGGTACAATTCATTCATGGCGCGCGACGCTCATTTCATCTATCTCGACAACGCAGCCACGAGCTGGCCCAAGGCGCCCGGCGTCGCGGAGGCGGTTGCCCGCTCCCTCGACGAGCCCTTTGGAAATCCCGGCCGCGGCATCCACGCCGGCGCCGTGTCCGCTGACCGCCTCGTCTATGAGGCACGAACGACGGCCGCGCGGCTCTTTCTTTTCGCGGACTCCGCACGGCTTGTTTTCACGGCCGGCACGACGCATTCGCTGAACCTGGTCCTGCGGGGCACGCTCCGTTCGGGAGCCTCAGTGGCCGTCTCGGCCTTGGAGCACGACTCCGTGATGCGGCCCATCCGCGCGCTCCAGAAGGAACGTGGGGTCTCGGTGCACGTCTTTCGGGACAGGGACGCGTTCCAGGAGATCGTGAAAGAGAGACCGGACCTGCTCCTCTTCACGTCCGCCAGCAACGTGACCGGTGAGATGTTCCCCTTTCCGGAGATGGCGAAGACGGCGTCCCGTGTGTCACCCGACACGCTGATCGGAATCGACGCAGCGCAGAGCGCCGGCGAGATCCCCATCGATCTGGGATCTTTCCCGTTCGATTTTTTCTGCGTTTCGCCCCACAAGGGTCTCCTCGGCCCGGCCGGGCTCGGGCTGCTGTTTCTTGGTCCGCGTGCGGCGCCGGAGCCCCTGGTGTACGGGGGCACGGGAAGCGACTCGGAGTCGGAGGAGCAGCCCGGATTCCTCCCGGACCGCTACGAGAGCGGGACGATGAACCTTCCCGGAATCGCCGGCCTCCTGGCAGCAACTCGATACGTGCTGGGTACCGGTGTGGAGGTGCTCGCCAGGAAGCGAAAACAAGGCGCGGAACGCCTGCGGCAGGAGATCTCCGGACTACCGGGGTTTCGTATCCACGGCCCCGCAAGGGCCGAAGACAGGCTTTCCATTCTTTCCCTCACCCACGAGCGCATTCCCCTCGATGAGCTTGCGCGAATGCTCGATGAGAGAGGGATCGCCTGCCGCCACGGGCTGCACTGCGCTCCGGCGGCTCACCGTGCCATCGGCACACTCTCAGCGGGGGGCACCGTGCGTCTCTCCCCGGGACCATTCACTTCCAGCGCGGAGGTCGACGCGGCCGCGCAGGCGCTGCGCGAGATCGGAGCCGGCTCATGAAGCTGACGTCATTCTCCCGATTTGCCGGTTGCGGGGCGAAGCTCGGCCCGGGTCTCCTCGACAAGGCCCTGTGCGGGCTGGGGCAGCGCGACTATCCCGATCTGATCGCCGATTTTCACCGAAGCGAAGATGCGGGAGTGCTCAGGATCAACGACACACAGGCCTTGATCCATACCGTGGACTTCTTCCCGCCCGTCATTGACGACCCTTTCCTCTTCGGCCGGATCGCCGCGGCGAACGCTCTCTCGGACGTCTACGCGATGGGAGGCCGGCCGACGACCGCTGTCTGCATCGTCGGCTTCCCCGCCGACGCGCTGGAGGTGTCCGTGCTCCAGAAGATGATGGAAGGCGGTCTTTCCGCGCTGGAAGAAGCCGACTGCCCGCTCGTGGGTGGGCACAGCGTCGATGACAAACAGCTCACCTTCGGGTACGCAGTCACGGGCATCGTCGATCCCCGGCGCGTGTGGCTCAACAACTCGATCCGCGGGGGCGAAAGCCTGATTCTCACAAAGCCTGTTGGGACGGGTCTCATTACCACGGCGGAGAAAGCGGGCCTTGCATCCTCGGAAGCGCTCAGCGCGGCAATCGCTGCAATGCAGGGCCTGAACCGCCGGGCCTGCGAAATCCTTGGCGCGCACGGCGTGCGCGCCTGCACGGACGTGACCGGGTTCGGGCTGCTCGGACACGCCTGCGAGATGGCCTCGGATTCGCCGTGCAACGTGCGCCTGAGGGCCGACGCCGTGCCCCTGTTGCCGTCGGCGAAAGACTATGCCGCCATGGGCCTGGTGCCGGAAGGGACCTATAGGAACAAGAGCTTTCGGCTGCCCTTCATCGACAACCTCGCGCGGGCTGACGACGACCTGCTCTGTGTGCTTTTTGATCCGCAGACCTCGGGCGGGCTCCTGGCCGCGGTCGAATCAGGTGATGGGGAAGCGGCCCTCGATGAGCTTCGCGCTGCCGGCGCTGCGGCCGCCATCGTCGGAGCAACAGTGCCAGGAAAAGGACGAGTCGAGCTTGCCTGAGCTGCTTGTTGTCCTGCAGGGGATCCACCAGACTCTGATCGCCGAGGGGATGATGAAGGAGCGCGGAGTCCCGGTTGCCCTGGTTCCGACGCCGCCGGCGGTCCGGACAGGGTGCGGCTTTTCCCTTCTCATCAGCGCCGTGCCCGAGGGAGCGATTCCTTCCTGGTGGCCCGAGCTCGAGCTGCCGGCAGTGCTGTATCGCGTTGTGCCCGCGGAAGGACGGAAGACATATGAAGAGATCGATCGACGCGAAAGGGCTGTCGTGCCCCCAGCCGGTGATCGTGTGCAGACGGGCGATGATGGAACCGGGTCTCGATGAGATCGAGATCACCGTCGACAACGAGCCGGCCCGGGAGAATGTCCTTCGCTTCCTGAAGTTCACAGGTTCCGCCGAGCCGCTGGTGGCGAGTCGCGGCGCCGTGCATACGATATCGGCGGTGGTGACCGCCGCGATGCGGGAAAAAGCACGCGGCAACGCCCCGGCGCCCGCCTGCGAGGAGGAAAGCGAGCAGCGGCAGGCTGGCGCGGAAGAGAAGTTTGCGGGGAAAACGATTCTTCTCTCTTCGGATCAGATCGGACGCGGCGATGAGGTGCTGGGCAGGGTGTTGTTGCGGGGCTTCCTGCACACGATCGGCGAGCTCGACAGGCCGCCCCGTACTCTCGTCCTGATGAACTCGGGCGTGCGCCTGGCGGCCGAGAACGACGAAACGATCGAGCTGCTGCGCACGATCGAGTCCCGCGGAGCGGAGATCCTTGTGTGCGGCACCTGCCTCGATTACTTTCATCTGATCGAGAGGCTTGGCGTTGGACGCATATCCAACCTCTACGAGATCACGGGAAGGTTCCTCGAAAAGGGAGACGTGGTCACGATATCGTAGCGGTCAGGTCTCCAGGCGCAGGAGCCCCAGCTCCCGACCGACCATCAGGGCCGCCTCCAGGACCGCTCTCCCGATGGCGCGGGCCTTGTCCGAAACGGTGACAGCATGGCGCGCCTCGCCGCGAGGATCGACGTCCCCGATTTTCATGCCGCGGCTGACGGTGAGCCCGTCATGGATGAGCCCGCGAATGCACCCGTCGAACGGCGCCAGGACGGGGATCTCCCCAACGCGCATCACGACATCTCCAGAGGCGACCATGTTTCCGATGCGCTTCGTGCTGGAAACCCGGCCGTCTGCCGGAGATCTCAGCACGCGCTCGGAGCTTCGGCCGCCGATTTCCCCCGGCACGCCGGTATCCTCCCTGGCTCCGCCCTCCCGAATGATCCGGCCCAGCTCATGTCCCCGCTCTGTCTCGATCACGGCATCCGCATCGGCGCCGGCAGTGAACCCCGGCCCCAGGGCAATCACTATGGACCCGTCCCGTCGCCGGGTGCCGCTGTTCCGCTTGGCCATGATCGCGTCCACGACAACGGTTGGAGAGATATGGTCGAGAACGCTCGCGTGCGGATCGACGAGAACGGCAACCCATCCTTGTCTCACGACTTTCGGCCACCCTGCCTTGTCCGAGCGCCGTGCGCGCACCCCATCCACCTCGTGGCTGTCTTCGTAGATTGCCTGGGCGAAAGACACGGTAAGCCGAATTGCAACCGGCTGCGCAAGCTCCGTCATCACGACCGCAAATCCCGCTCGATGCAGCGAGAGAGCGACGCCTGTTGCCAGGTCTCCGGCGCCCTTGACGAGCGCGAGCGGCGTCTCAGAGCTCCGTTGTTTCGTACATGACCTCCTGCCGCAGGGACACAAGGCTGCCCCGGATGCCATACGTTTCCTTGAGAATCCGCAGCACCTCGATGGCTGTCGGACGCTTCTCGACGAGATCTCCCTGGTTCACAAGGACATGAAATCCCATCCCCGGCAATACGCCCCTGCGATACCCCGCCGGGTGGGCCACAAGAGCGGCGATCGCAGATGCCTCGAACGTCCCCGCGGCCTTTCCCAGAAGCGCGAGCGCTGCCCGATGATTGTAGCAGAGCCTCTCGTCGATCGGCCCTTCGAATCCCGAGGCCCCAAGGACGGCGATGACCGTCGCGGTTGACGCCGGGATCACCGGTTCGCGAACCGTTGGCACTTTCAACGGTCTCTGACGCGAGCCGTCGCCTTCCACCAGGAGCACCAGGTCTTCTCCCAGAGACAGCCCTGAAAGCAGGCCGAGGGCGAGCCCCCCGTATTTCGCCTCGGCAGGCAGCACACCGGCAACGATCAGGCGCACAGGCTCATCGTCCAGGCACAAAGCCATCATATCCTGTACACTCCGCGCTATGGCAACCGGATAGCCGTCGAACTCGGCGATTCCGACCCGGGTCGTGGTTGTCATGCGGACTCGGGTCCCGTGCGCGCTGAGGATTGCTGCCACGGCGCGCATCGCGGTGGATTTTCCTCCGGCGCCCACGAAAGTGTACATGGCGCCCGGCTGAAAGATGCCTCGCACGTGGGCAGACAGGTCGCCCGCAGCCGTCATCGCTACTCCAGTACCTCTCCGTCGCGAAGCTCGTAAATCCGGTGGCCCAGGAGCTCGGCTTCTCTCCTGTCATGAGTCACCAGGATCACGCTCATGGAAAGCTCGTCGCGGAGGGCAAGAAACTCGCGATGCGTCTCTTCCCGGGTCCGACGGTCCAGAGCGCTGAAGGGCTCATCGAGAAGAAGCAGCCGGGGCTTCATGGCCAGTGCGCGAGCCAACGCAAGTCTCTGGCGCTCTCCACCGGAGAGGAATGGGGGCTTGCTCCTGCGCAGACGCGCAATGCGAAACCTCTCCAGGTATTTCATCGCGCCGCGCCTCTCTGCGCGCGGCATGGCCAGGGCGACGTTCTCTTCCGCCGTCAGGTGCGGGAACAGGGCGTAGCTCTGAAAGACGAATCCGACGCGGCGCTCGCGCGGGGGAAGGCTGATCCTGCGCGAGGACGAGAAAACGGTCCGGCCCTCCACCAGGATCTCCCCCCGGTCGGGATCGGAAAGCCCGGCAATGCAGTCCAGGACCGTCGTCTTGCCCGCGCCCGACTCGCCCCAGAGAATCGCCGTCATCGTCTTCTCCAGCATGATGGCGGCCTTGAGCGTGAAGAGGGGAAGATCCTTCTCGAAGTTGATCAGCGTCGTGGGCGGCCTCGTCTTTCGTAGATGCTCACCACGGCGACCAGCCCGAAGGACAGCGCCACGGTGACTGCCAGAAGGATGTTCGCCTCGGCGCTGCGCCCGCTTTCAACCGCGGAATAAAGAGCAAGGGGAATGGTCTGCGTCCGGCCGGGGATGTTGCCCGCGATCATGAGCGTCGCGCCGAACTCCCCCAGGGCCCGGGCAAAAGACAGGGCTGTCCCGCTCAGGATTCCGGGAGTGGCAAGGGGAAGCGTGACGCGCAGGAAGACTCTGCGCTCCACGAGGCCGAGCGTGCGCGCCGCGTTCTCCAGCTGCGGATCCACGCTGGCCAGCGCCGCTTTGCAGTTCTGGAACATCAACGGGAGGGACACCACGAAAGAAGCGATCACCGCGGCCACCCACGTGAAGACAACCGAAAGACCGAGCTGGGAGAGGAGCGCGCCCACGGGACTTCGCCGCCCGAAGAGCACCAGCAGAAGATACCCCGTGATCGTCGGCGGAAAAACCATCGGCAGGAGAATCATGGCTTCCCAGACGCGACGCAGGGGAATGGTCCGGGAGGTGAAGAGCCTGGCAAGCCCGAGACCCGCCGCCAGGGTGAGAACCGTGGCAAGAATGGCGACGCGGAGGGAGAGGACGATGGGAGAGAAAAGGCTCATTTCAGGATGAATCCCGCCGATCGAAATGCATCCCGGGCTTTCTTCCCCCGGAGGAACTCGATCATCGCGGCTGCCCTGTCGCGGTTTTTCGATGCGCTTACCACGGCGACGGGGTAGAGGATGGGAGCTCCCACGGCATCGTCCGGGAACACAAAAAGCTGCCGCACCAGGCCTGCAGGCGCCGTGGGAACGTCCGTTGCGAAGACTATTCCGAGGCCGGCCGATCCGTTCTGCACGTACTGGAGAACCTCGCGCACGTTCCCTGCAAGCGCCAGCTTCGAGCTCACCAGCGGGTAGAGGTCGTACGCTGTAAGCGCACGCACGGCGTATCGGCCTGCCGGCACGGTGTCCGGGTTGCCGATAGCCAGAATGTCAGTCTCCTGCAAAAGGGTGCGCAGCCCAGCCGAGTCGGTCACGATCGAGCTGGCAGCCGAAGCCGCGGGACCGGCGATGAGGACGATCCTGTTGGAAAGAAGGTCCGTTCTCGTTTCCGAAATGATGAGGCCTGCCCGCTGCAGCCGGTCCATGTCCTCCGTGGACGCGGAGAAAAACAGGTCCACAGGAGCTCCCTCCTCGATCTGCCGGCGCAGGGCACCCGATCCGCCGAAATTGAAGAGCACTCCGGCATGGATAGACTGCTCGAGGTCCGGCGCAAGCCTTGTCAAAACGTCCGTGAGGCTGGCCGCGGCAGACACGAGAACCTGCCCTTGCCCGGCCTGCGCACCCAGCCTCTGGCCGCCGAAGATCAGGACAAGCACGACGACGATTGCAGCTGCTTGGTGTTTCATGGTCTGCTGAGACTGTATCATGGAAACGCGTGGCATTCTCGCGCTGGAAGCTGCCGCCACTTTCGGCCTGGAAGCTGTCGTTCGCGACGAGCTTCTGGGTCTGGGGCTCACGGTCACGAGCACCCTCGACAGGCGGGTGCGCTTTGACGGAACGGCGCAGGATATTGCCAGGACCAATATCCGGCTGCGCACCGCCGACCGGGTCTGGCTGAGGCTCGCGGAGTTCCCCGCCGCCGATTTCGACGATCTGTATGAAGGGGTGCGTCACGCGCCGTGGAAAGAGCTGCTGCCCCACACGGCCGCGGTCATCGTCAAGGCCCGGTCCGTTCGCTCCCGGCTTGCTGCCGTGCCCTCCATCCAGTCCGTCTCGAAGAAGGCGATTGTCGATGCGATCCTGGGCGCGCGCGGGCGCGCGCTGCCGACGTCCTTGTCTCCGCGCGCCTTGCCCGTCCGTGGGCACGGCAGAGCTGACGAGACGGGTCCCCTTTTCACGGTCGAAGTGGCTCTCTCACATGATCGCGCTTCGGTGTGCCTGGACACCACCGGTCCCGGGCTCCACAAGCGGGGCTATCGGACGGAGTCGGGCGCCGCGCCGCTGCGCGAGAACCTTGCCGCTGCCCTCGTCCTGCTGTCCCGGTGGGACCCGTCACGGCCGTTCGCCGACCCGTTGTGCGGCTCGGGGACCATCCCTATCGAGGCCGCGCTGATTGCGCGCGGCGCGGCGCCCGGAATCAGTCGCTCATTTGCCGCAGAGGAATGGCCGACGCTGCCGCATGGGCTCTGGAAGGAAGCGCGCGAGGAGGCGCGCGCCCAAGAGCGCCCCGACGTGAAGGCGGTCATCCTTGCCTCGGACCGCGACGCTGCAATGGTGGAGGCGGCCGGGAGGAACGCGGCGAACGCCGGAGTCTCGAATTGCCTGCGCCTTCGATGCTCTCCCCTCGGCGCATTCGAGCCGCCGGGCGACTACGGCTGCCTCGTTGCCAATCCGCCCTACGGCGAGCGGCTGGGCGAGCGTCGGGAAGTGGAGGCGTTGGCCCGGGAGATGGGAGCCCTCAACCGCCGGCTGCTCACCTGGTCTTTCTTTGTCCTCACGGCGAGCCAGGACTTTCCGAGGCTCTTCGGGAAACCGTTCTCGAAGAACCGCAAGTTGTACAACGGCGACATCCGCTGCTATCTGTACCAGTACTTCGGTCCTCTGCCGCGGTAACTGGTCTGGTAGAGAGATCTCCAATATTCCTCGTGATAGGCAGGATTGAAGGCTCATGCCGTCTTCCGCATTCGACAGATGAAAAAGCCCTCCTTCTCGGCATCAGGAAAGATCCGAACGGCGTTCGGGACACCCACCCCGGACCACGATCCGGGAATGGAAACAGGGAGCTTTTCCGTCTTCAGCGCGAAGCGCTCGAGCGCGTGTTGGATGATCCTTTCGTTCTCCTGGAGGTTCAGAGTGCACGTGGAGTAGACAAGGACCCCGCCGGGCCGCAGGGCTTTGACCCCGCCGCCAAGCAGTTTTTGCTGCAGGCGGGCGCGGTCAGCAATCAGCCGGCGGGACCACGAGCGCGATGTTGCCGGCTCCCCGACAATGAACCTTCCTTCCCCCGAACAGGGGACGTCGAGAAGAACCCTGTCGAAGTATCCCGGCATCTCGTCACCGATCTTTTCCCCACGGCCGGTTCTCACCTCCACGATCCGACAACCCTGGAGCATCACGTTGTGCCGCAGGCGCTGCGCGCGCACGGCGTTCAGCTCCACCGCAAGGATGGAGCCCTGGTTTTCCATCAGGGCAGCCATTTGGGTCGTCTTGCCTCCCGGCGCGGCGGCAATGTCCAGGACACGTTCGCCTGGCCGAGGCGCCAGGGCGAGAACGGGAATCATGCTGGAGAGGCTCTGGAGATAGATGCGGCCCTCCCGGTACCAGTCCCAGGTCTCGACATCGCGCTCGTGCAGGGCCGTCAGCAGAAACGCGTGCGGGCACCATGAGATCCTGCGATGCTTCACTCCCTGGTGCCGCAGGAATCGCTCCAGTTCCTGCTCGCTTCCGCGAAGGGTGTTCACCCGGAGAGTCGTCGGCCGGCGGGCGCACATGCCGCGCAGAATACGTTCTGAAATGCTCTGGGGAAATGTCGCGTGGAGGCTTTCCAGGAACTCGCGGGGGAGTCGCTGGCGCGCTTGTCCTATCGACGACGGATGTGTCACCTCCGCACTCTACCACGCGCACTTGACTTTCGCAGGACGCTTCCGTACCGTAACGTTGTTACCCATGAATGCCCGCATTTCCGAGACCCTTGCGCTTCGGATGGCCTGGCTGAGGGACGTCGTGAAGCCTTCCCGGATTGCGGGAAAGCTCGCGCGGTTTCTCCTGGCAGGCGTCATTCTTTTCCATGCCGTCCTCTTTGTCCTTGTCCTGGCGGCGAGCCTCGTGCTGCTCCATGTCAACCCCAGCGTCACCGCGCTCATGATCTGGCGCAGCGCTACCGCGCACCAGAAGGCACAGCCTGTCCGCTTCGTTGCACTTCAGCACATTCCCCTGGTGGCCCGCCGGATGGTGATCCGGCTCGAGGACTATCATTTCTACAATCATGTCGGTATCGACCTCGGGGCGATCAGGGATGCTTACCTGACGAACAGGGCAATCGGCTATCCCCTGTATGGCGGGAGCACGATCCCGCAGCAGCTTGCGCGCAATCTTTTTCTGACTCCCCGGAAAACCTACCTGCGCAAGTACAGCGAAGCCCTCATCGCGGTGGAAATGGACCTGCTCATGCCGAAGAGCAGGATCCTGGAGCTGTACCTCAACTGCATCGAGTGGGGGAAAGGAGTCTACGGAATCGGCGCCGCATCGTATCACTACTACGGGACGAGCGTGGCGGGCCTGTCGCTGGACGAGCTTCGTCGGCTGGTGACAATCATCACCAACCCCGTGCGCTTCGACGTGACTACGTTTTCGAAGAGCAGGCAGATGCGCGCGCGCTATGATTACCTGCTGAGCCGGTTCCCTGACCGGTCAGCGGAGCCCATGGAGCCGGGGCCTCCGCTTGCATCGCCGGAACCTGCGCTGACGGCGCCGGACCGGTCGACGGCGGCCATCCAGATGCCCGTTCCGCCAGCCCCCGGGCTCTGAGATCGCCCGCTACTTTCTATCGATTTCCTTCCTGTGCGCGTCGCACAGCCTGTACAGCATTCCTGTCAGTGGATTCTTTCTCGTTACTCTGGCACCGCATCGCACGCACAGGCCCTGGTCCCTTCTCTTTCTGTAGAGAAGCGCCGAGCGCTCAGTGCCCGAGGACTGGTAGCGGCTCACCTGGACCCGGTATCCCTTGAAAAGCCATGTGCCTATTGCCTTTTCGTCGCCGGTGCGCAGATCGGTGAACACACGCTTCAGAGCGTCCGCAGTGATTTTCCTGGGTTCCATGGTGTGCCCTCCATCCGACTTTCACCCATGGAAAGAAAATAGCATCGGGCACCGGGGAAAGCAAATTCCGGCGGCCCTCGTCGCAGAACTGCGCGCAGGCGCGGATCAGGAGAGGGGCTTCATCGTCAGGGTCCCGACGTCGAGGAGTTTGTCGCCCCTGATGTAATCGTAGACGAAGAACTCTCCGGGCACTTTCAGGCTCTTGCGAAGAGTCAGGGGCTGGTATCTTTCGTGCTCGAACCCGATTCTCATCTGGATGCGCAGGCTGTCCGATTCCCCCGTCGCGACCATGGGCCAGAAGCTGAAATAGCCCCTGGTCTGCTCGTTCGTTCGGTAGGGGTTTCGCCAGCCGCTTTCCGCCGACGCTGCCATCTTGTCGTCGATCCAGAGAGTGGCAGCCGCGGAAATGACGGGAGTTCCGTCCCGGGCATCCACGATTCTTCCAAAGATATGCGGCATATTGTAGAAGTACGTGAGCCGCGACTGCTCGTCCTCCATCGCCACGCGGGAAACTGACGCGCCACGGCGCGCAGGGGCAGCCTCCCGCCGTCTCTTGGCCACGACCTCGATGCCCCGGTTGACGAGAGCGATCAGCTCGATGACGTCGACAAGGTGCCGCTTCCCGTTGCCGTTGCCGCCGGCTTCACCGACCATCTCCCGGGTGAAGCCCCGCTCGCTCGTGATGTATTTCGGGGGAATCCTGTTGAGGACGTAGGCAGCCACGTCGAGGACGAAGGAACGGGTGTGGCGCACGTCGTCGCGGTCCTTCAGGACGATTTTCACCGTATCAAGGACGAGATCCTCATTGTAGTTCTTCAACCGCATGGCATTTTCTCTTTTCACAGCAAATGTACCACTCCCGGCATTTTTTTTACAGTGCCGGATGGCTTGCCCGGTTGTGCCCATACCCTCCGCTGCTCTATACTCGCCGCGCCATGGAGCCGCAGAGCATACGGGCGATCATCTACGATTTCGACGATACCATCGTCGAAAGCGAGAGAATCAACGATGCATTGTTTTCAGACCTTCTCCTGAACGAGTACGCCCTTGCGCTGCGCCCCGAGGAGCTGGACATCCTCTACGGCTTTTCCTGGAGCGGGGTGTTCGACTGGCTTGCCCGGAATCGGGGCTTCGGCAAAAGCATGGAAGAGGTCTGGGGAACCTTTCTTCGGAGAAAACGAGACTACCTGTCGGCGAACAGGCTGCGAGTGGCGCGCGGTATCGACCGCATGCTCGCCCTGCCGGTGCCGCAGGCGATCGTCAGTGGGTCGACGCGGGCAGAGGTCGACGCGATCCTCGACAACATCGGCATGAAGGCCGACTCGGTAGACCTCATCCTCACCGACGAGGACTGCGTGAAGGGCAAGCCCGACCCGGAAGGGTTTCTCAAAGCCCTCGATGCGCTCAAGGCTTCTCCAGACCAGGCGCTGGTCTTCGAGGACTCTCCCGCCGGGATCGAGGCGGCGCACCGCGCGGGCATTCCGGTGGCGTTCGTCGCGGAGCTCGCGTCGCGCAACAGCGCACAGCTCGCGGACATGCGTTTCAGCACGTTCGAGGAAGCCTGGCCCTGGGTGAAGAGCCGGTTGTCCTAGAACTGCGCTTCTTCTCTTTCCTTGGCGAGATACGCCCGCGTCAGGGTCTCCTCGGATATGAAGCCCATGTTGACCGCGATCCTGCCGAACCTGTCGCGAATGTGTCCGGTCTGCTCCTGTTGCCAGTGCATGACCTCGCGAGCCTGATCGAGGGTCATGAGGTTGTGTGACACGAGCCAGGTTGCCAGGCGCATCCTCTTTTTTCGAGCCACTCTCGTCTCCTTCTTCCGCCACCAGTATACCTTTCGACCAGCCAGCGGGTTTCTTTGACTGGAATACTTTTGTCTGCTACCATCACCGGGGAAGACACATTGAGCGTCGGGAATCTGCTCGGAGACAAGTACAGGATCGAGCGCGAGCTGGGGAAGGGCGGCGCGGGGATCACCTTCCTTGTGCGCGACGCGCAGAGCGGAGAGCTGGCCGTGGCCAAGCTGCTCCACCTTGACCTCCTGCAGGACTGGAAAGCCGTCGAGCTCTTCGAGCGAGAGGCCGCAATCCTCAAGGCGCTGCACCACGAGCGCATTCCTGCGTACATCGATTTCTTCCGCGCGGAAATCGACGGCAGAGCCCGATTCGTTCTCCTGCGCCAGTTCGTGGAGGGCGCAAGCCTCCAGGAGAAAGTCGGTTCCGGCTGGCGGGCAACAGAACAGCAAATCTGCGACATCGGGGCTCGCCTTCTAGTCGTGGTGGGGTATATCCATTCGGTGCGGCCACCCGTGATCCACCGGGACATCAATCCGCGCAACGTCATCCTGCGGCAGGACGGCGAGATCTTCCTCGTGGATTTTGGCGGCGTGCAGGACGCGATTCGCGTTTCGGGAAGCGCGAGCTCCACGATCATCGGCACGCCGGGCTTCACGCCGCTGGAGCAGTTCGTCGGCCGCGCGTCCGTGCGATCGGACCTGTATGCTGTGGCCGCAACTCTCCTGTTCCTCCTGACGCACCGAAACCCGATTGATTTTCCCACAAAAGACATGAAGATCGATTTCCGCTCCGTGGTGGATGTTTCCTCCCCAGGGCTCGCCCGGGTTCTCACAAACTGGCTCGAGCCGGACGATGCCCGGCGCACGCTCTCAGTCCCTGACGCGGCAGCCCTTCTTCGGGGGGAGGAGCTCGCTGCGGCTGAGAGTGCGCTCTTGGCTGAACCTCAACCGGTGCCCTATGGATCTCGCATCCGCCTGCAGGAGAACGGGGGGAAGCTCGCCATCGTCATTCCCGAACGCGGCGGGAGGAGATCAGTCTTTGGCGGATTCGGAGTCTTCTGGATAGGCATCGTCGGGTTCTGGACGTACTCCGCGGTGACCGCCGGAGCTCCGGTTCCCTTTGGCCTGATATCGCTGCCTTTCTGGGCAATCGGCTTCCTCATGATTTCCCGATCACTGTACAGTCTGTTCGGGAGGGTTGGCTTCGTCATCGAGGAGAACGGTCTCACGTTTACGCGAAGGTTTCTGTTTTTGCGCCGGCGGGAGTCGATGCCCCTGTCCGAAGTCGGCCAATGCTTCATCGAAGAGGGCAGGGCCAGTCACCGCGGTCGCCACCGCCATGATCGTCGGTTTGAGACGGGATCCACTCTTGCCCTCGAGCTGGGCGCACGGACTGTCAGGTTCGGCGGGCAGCTTTCCCCGCGCGAGCAACAGTGGCTGAGGGATCGGATCAACGCCGAGGTGCGCCGGCTTCGCGGGTAGCTGCCAGGCGCGTCGTCGTGCTTGACACCTCCAACGTGCCACCATTCAATGGAAAGCCGAGGGAGAAGCATCCATGCCGTCTCTGATCGATGGGATCTTCTGGGGGATTCTGCTCATTATGGTCGGAGTGTGGTTCATCCTTCGGCGGTTTCTGCCCTTCCACATTCCCGTCGTGCGGTTGATCATTGCTATCCTCTTCATCTACGTCGGCATCCGCCTGCTTGTGCGGGGACCTGGTACGACGACGGCGCCTGTTTTCTCCGAGTCCCACCAGAGGTACACCCCCGGCTGGGACAGGGACTACAACATCATCTTCGCCAGCGGGGATGTCGACCTCACCGGGGTTACCCTTGATGGAGCGAGCCTGCGCACCCGGGTGAACGTGGTCTTCGGAAGCGGCATCCTGCGCGTCAACCTCAAGCTCCCGGTGCGCGTAGACATGTCAGCGGCGTTCGGTGCCGTCGATGCGCCGGACGGACGCTCCGTATCGTTCGGCGACTCGGTGTACACAACGGGCACCTACCATGACGGCTCACCGGCTCTCGTGATTCACGCGACGGCTGTGTTCGGCCGGCTTCTCATCGAAAAGTAGTACGCTGTTCGACAGGCGCTTTCCTGGGTAGATTCTCCAGGGAGGCCGTGATGAGTGGAACTCAGACAGCCCACCGGGAAACAGCGACGTTCGGCGGGGGATGTTTCTGGTGCCTGGAGGCAGTGCTCCAGAGGATAGAAGGAGTCCTGTCGGTGACTTCGGGATACGCAGGGGGCACCACCGCAAACCCCACCTATGAGCAGGTCTGCACCGGGGAGACCGGCCACGCGGAAGTCGTGCAGGTCGCCTTTGAACCCGAGATGATCAGCTACGAGGAGTTGCTGGACGTTTTCTGGCAGGCGCACGATCCAACCACCCTCAACCGACAGGGAGCCGACGTCGGAACCCAGTATCGATCGATCATTCTGACTGCCAACGACGAACAAAAGAGCGTTGCCGAAGCCTCGCGGACGAAAGCCCAGAAAAAATGGCATGATCCCATTGTGACGGAGATCCGACCGTTGGATACATTCTGGAAGGCGGAGGACTATCACCAGAACTATTACAACACCCATACCAGCGCCGGGTATTGCAGGGTCGTGATATCGCCAAAGCTGAGGAAGCTGAAGCTCGAGTAGCCGGGTACCAGCAGCTCACTCCGTCAGGTTGCTCCCGAGGTGTGCTGAGGCGGGCCGGTTTTTTTCGTCCGCTTCAGCGCCCCGAGGGCCGCGACGATCTGATCTTTGTGCTCTGACAGAAACCTTTCCGGATTCTGGTGGCTTCTGGAAAGGGATGGCCCGGAGAATGTCAGCGTCTGCGACTTCCTGCCGAGATAAATCTGCAGGAT
>DATKLB010000153.1:0-10681 GCA_035542615.1 Spirochaetia bacterium
GGATACATTGCCTGCGCCCAGCACGAGCGCCACTTTGCCTGAACCCTTCTCAGCATGATAGGTGACGGCTTGCGTGGCGGGGAGGCTCTCCACCGTCACCCATGGCTGCATCCAGACTTCTGCAGTGACGCCTCTATAAAAGAGGCGGTCATAGCCCCGCTGAGGGAACACCCGAGCCACCACCTGCCCATTGGTCCTCGTTGTGACAGGACCTGGGATTCTGGGAAGCCCGATGCGTTCGATATCCAGGAGCGACTGTCGAAGTTGGCGCAGAACAGTCACCACGATGTAAGGCCCGGCTGCCCATTCACCGCCAACTGCAGAACTGTCTGCGGTAAAGCCTTTCCCTTCGATGCTGGCAGCGACCCAGCGCTCTGCACTCGCAAGCAGATCTTTCATAAGTTGATCCAAAATGTTGACTTTCTGCTGCACCATGAGATCGACCCACGCCTTCTTGTGTTCCGCCAGCGTTTGCACAGCGGCATCCAAGGCCCCCTGAGACGATCGACGAAAGTTTCCCGTCACCGAGGGATGCTCGAGTGAACCCAGGCTGGCACGAGCAGTCATGATTCTTACCTCCTATGAGTGCACGTTCGGACAGTCAACGGTGTTTGTCCCTGCCGAAAAACCATGCCATCGCAGCGAAGGTAGCCCGAAAAGATGCTTGCTGCCAACCCGCGCACGGCCGCGCACAAGGTTTGGCCCCGGCCGCTGACCCGTGCGTCCCTCGGAGGGCGAAAGCTTGCGAACTCGTGCGTTGGGCGTGTCCGCGATGTAAACGTAGCCAGCCGCATCGCAGCCAACATCCATCGAGGGGCAGAACATGAGCCGCGGCCGGAGCGTTCCATGGCTGCCACATTTGCCCCAAGTCAGCCGATTTCACCCCGACGCGTTCCGGCAGTATTTTATACCGTGATCTTGCCTGGAACCGAAGCAAAGAGCGTCCGCGGGACTGGCGGCGCAGGATACCGCAGACGCCAGACGATTACCCTTCCCCTGAAAGCCCGTGAGGAGCCGCGGACCGAGCCGCCATCTGACTGGCAGGTCGTGAAGAAGTTCGTTGGCCGCTTCTCGAGGCGCTTCAGCGTGATTCTGATCGTCGCTGCGAACGTGATCCTCACCGGGTCGGGAATTCTCCTGTACGACGCTCTCAAGCCGCAGCCGCAGAAGCTCACGCAGAGGGACATCGATGCCGCGGTGGGCCGAACTCTCGAGTCGCTTCCTCCGAAGCCCTCGGATGCTGCGGTTGCCTATGAGACCATACGCCCATCGCTGGTGGACATTTTCGTCAATACGCAGGGCGAAAACGGCCGCGGGGCGCTTGGCACGGGCGTCGTCATATCCGATACGGGCATCATCCTCACCTGCCTCCACGTGGTGAGAAACGCGGCCCGGGTGCGCGTGATCTTCGTGGCGGACGGGACGGAATCCGAGGCGCAGGTGATCATGCGCCAGCCCGAAAACGATCTTGCCGTTCTCCGTGCGACCTCGCTGCCCGACGATCTGAAACCCGCGACCCTTGTCGCTTCTTCCACCGTCGGAGTTGGCGACCAGGTAGTCGCCGCGGGCAATCCCTTCGGGTTGATGAACTCAGCCTCCAGCGGAATCGTTTCCGGGAAAGATCGGTCGTTCACATCCAAGGAGACCGGGGTCACTCTTTCCAATCTCATCCAGTTCGACGCGGCGGTGAACCCGGGAAACTCCGGCGGTCCGCTCGTCAACCGCAACGGCGAGGTGGTGGGCATAGTAACGGCGCTTCTGAACCCGACGAGCGAAGAGGTCTTCATCGGAATCGGGTTCGCGATCCCCATCGAGACGGCCGCTGCCATGATCGGCGGTCCCCCGTACTGAAAAGGAGAACAAAAGAATGGAGTTGAACGAGTCCGACCGGTCCGGCCTCCCCGAGGCAAGCTCCGAGGAAAACTCTCCCTCGAGCGACGAAGCCAGGCTCATGGAACAGATTCTCTACGAGGTGAAGAAGGTCATCGTGGGCCAGGATCATCTCCTGGAGCGTGCGCTGGTGGCCATCCTCTGCCAGGGGCACCTGCTGGTGGAGGGAGTCCCCGGCCTCGCCAAGACTCTCACCATCAAGACGCTTGCCCAGGCTGTCCAGGGAACATTCAAACGAGTGCAGTTCACTCCGGACCTCGTGCCTGCTGACCTCGTGGGAACGCGCATCTTCAATCAACGGACCGGGGATTTCTCCACTTCCCTGGGACCGGTCTTCGCCAACCTGCTGCTGGCCGATGAGATCAACCGCGCTCCCGCCAAAGTGCAAAGCGCCCTCCTGGAGGTGATGCAGGAGAGGCAGGTGACTATTGGCGGTGAAACATTCCGAGTGCCCGATCCGTTTCTCGTGATGGCGACGCAGAACCCCATCGAAACGGATGGCACCTACCCGCTTCCCGAGGCACAGGTGGACAGGTTCATGATGAAGGTGCTCGTGGACTACCCCGAGGAGACCGAGGAGTTCGTCATCGTGGAGCGCATGATCGCGGACCTGCCGGTCGTGAGTGCCGTCACCCACGCGGACAGGTTGATCGAGCTTCGCCGGGCGGCTCAGGGGATCTTCGTGGATCCACTGCTCATCCAGCACGCGGTCCGCCTGGCGGCAGCGACTCGCGATCCCGAGAAATACGGGGCGGGGGACATCGCCAAGTACATCGTCTACGGAGCCAGCCCCCGCGCGCCGATCAACCTGATCATCGGGGCTCGGGCCCTGGCTTTCATCAGGGGCCGCTCGTACGCCGTGCCGCAGGACGTCAACGACCTTGTTCTCGACGTGATGCGCCATCGGCTGGTGACCTCCTACGAGGCCCTCTCCGACGGGGTCACCGCGGACGCAATCCTGCAGCGCGTGCTCGAATGCGTGCCCTCGCCCCAGCCCGTGTACAGCAATGCCAGTTCCAGCGTCGGCGCCTGAGAGGATCCTGCAGAGGCTGGACTGGACCGTGATCCGCCGTCTGGACGGCCTGCTGCAGGGCAACTACCGCACCGTGTTCCGGGGATTCGGCCTGGAGCTCGCCGAGCTGCGCGAATACCAGTTCAACGATGACGTGCGTGCCATTGACTGGTACGTCACGGCCAGGATGCAGACTCCCTACATCCGTCTGCGTGTCGAAGACAGGGATTTGACGGCCTGGTTCCTGCTGGACCTCAGCCCCTCGATGGACTATGGAACCGCGCGGACGCGCAAGAGCGACATGCTGGTCGATTGCGTCGGTGTTCTGGCCCGGTTGCTCACGCGCCATGGAAACCGTGTGGGGGCGCTGGTGTTCAACGGGAGCGCAATTCACGTCATTCCCGCCGAAAGCGGCCGGATGCAGGTCCTTCGATTGCTCAACGACGTCATGGAAGAACCGCGGCTTCCCCGCACGCCCATGACGCGGCTTGCGACACTCTTGGAGGCGGCCGAGAGGGTGGTGCGTCGGCCTTCGCTCGTGTTCATTGTTTCCGACTTCATCAGCGCCCCCGGGTGGGACCGTCCACTTTCGATTCTCACCCAGAGGCACGAGGCGGTCGCCGTGAGGCTGCTGGATCCCCGCGAAACGTCGCTTCCCGACATCGGGCTGGTCGTCCTGGAGGACGCGGAATCCGGGCAGCAGCTGCACATCGACACGCACGATGCTGGATTTCGTGCGCGCTTCGAAACGGCCGCGCGTACGCGCGAGGAGCAGCTTCGGAGCGCGCTGGCGCGCTCCGCCACTGACCTGCTGGAGGTCTCCACGGAAGGAGATCTTGTCGAGGAGATCGTTCGGTTCGTGAACCTTCGCAAGCGGAAGCGATCGTCCGCGACATCCGGCGTTTCCGCGCGGCCCGGTTCCGCACGCGAAGAGGCGGTGGACGGCATCAAGGGAGAGTCCGCATGAACTTCATCTGGGCGAACATGCTGTGGCTGCTTGCGCTGGTGCCGGTGCTTGCCGGGGCATATGTCCTGGCCCAGCGCCGCCGCCAGAAATACGCTCTTCGCTATGCCAGTCTCTCCCTCGTCCAGGATGCGCTCGGCAAGGGGCCGGGGATCCGGCGGCACATCCCCGCGGCGCTGTTCCTGGTCGGCCTGGCGGTGATGATCATTGCCCTCGCCAGACCCTCGGCAACGATCACGCTGCCCTCGGAGCAGGGCACGGTGATGCTTTCCATGGATGTGTCCGGCAGCATGAGGGCGACGGACATCAAGCCCAGCCGAATGGAAGCGGTCAAGGAGGCCGCGAGAATCTTCATCAACAAGCGGCCTCGCCATGTGCGGATTGGCCTCGTTGCTTTCAGCGGAACGGCGGAGCTTATCCAGCCCCCGACCACGGACAACGACCAGCTTCTGGCGGCCGTCAACCGGCTCCATCCCGAGCGCTACACGGCGATCGGCAGCGGCATCCAGACGGCCCTGGACGCCATCTTCGAAAAGCTGGACCAGACGCAGACGGATGCGAACGCCCAGACGCCTTCGCCGACGGACCCGCTCGCGGCCGCTCCGCCGGACCAGCAGGAGCCCCCGCCGGTGCCGCCGGGAAGCTACACGAGCGCTGTCATTGTCCTTCTGACCGATGGCCAGAGCAACCAGGGGCCCAATCCGCTGGATGTCGCGGACAAGGCCGCGAACCTCGGCGTGCGCGTGTACACCGTCGGAGTGGGAACCAAGGAAGGGGCCATCATCGGGTTCGAGGGCTTTTCGTTCCGCGTCATCCTGGATGAGGCGACCCTCAAACAGATCGCGGCCAAGACGGCGGGTCAGTATTACAAGGCGAGCAGCGAGGGCGATCTGCACCGGATCTATGACAACCTGAGCACCCGGCTGATGGTGGAGCGGGAGAAAACGGAGATCACCGCGCTGTTCGTTGCTGCTGCGGCGGTCCTGCTGCTGGCAGCGGGAGCATTCTCCCTCATCTGGTTCAATCGGCTGCCCTGACGGGGATGCGCGGAAGGCGCGGCGTCCGGGGCAAGTCACGCGAATGTCACAGGAAGCTCACGAAAGTGGGCTCAGGCGGAGGGCTGCGCGGTCCTCGTCTTATCCTTGATGCTCAAGCGGAAGAAGTAATCATCGATGATCTCGATCAGCTCCGGCGTGAACTCGAGGGAGAGAGAGACGACCACGCCTCCTTCCCCCTGCTGTATCGATGACACGTGCCCGCTGGCGGTGAACTGGTAGACCTGGAAATACAGTCGCAGCGAGCAGGCGGACCCCTCCGGGAGATCCGCGGGCCGCTCGTGAAGGCGCACGGAAATCGCGTTGGCCGCGATGGAGACGAGGCTCGCCCGCGTCCTGTTTGACCCGTGAAGCAGCTCGACGTAGTTGTTGTATCGCATCAGCCGGGCCGTCCCCTCGTCCACGACGATCGACTTGCCGGAAAAGCTCTCGAACTGGTTCTTGAGCCCTTCGTAGGCGCTGATGTAGTCTCCAAGAATCTCCACGAGGTCGTTGGGACAGGCCTTGATGGCGGTATCCATCATGCAGACGTTCTGTCTGCCCTTGACGGGTCCGATCCGGTCCAGCGTGCCGCGCAGGAGCAGAGTCAGCGGCTTCTTGCCCCCCGTCTGCTGGAATGTCAGGTTGATGGAGCAGAGCTTTTTCTGGAACTGCTGAAAAAAAGAAATCTCCTGCTGGCTGAGCACGACCAGGAAGATGCCCCGTGTCATGGAGAGCTGGAAAGGCGCGCAGATCAGCAGATAGTCCTCGATCTTGAGGAAGACCTGAGACTGGACCAGTCCGGTCTTTTTCAGCGCATAGGGCGTAATGCGGATCGACTGATCCGCGAATTTTTTCGTGTATTCCTGGACCCGGGACATTGCCATTTGCTGAGATTGTAGCTCCGTGACCCGGTGTATTGCAAGCATCCCTTGAGCCGCCCGAGCCGCCGCGCCTTGACGGAGCGGGAGTTTTCTTCGATTCTGGCCCCATGGGACGTCCCCTCGGCGTGGGGAAGCTGCCTCCCGATCTGCTGGCGCGGCTGCTGCGCTATACGTCACGCTCGCCGAGCATCACCATCGGCGCCGGTCCGGGAGAAGACGCGGCTGTGGTCAGCGGTTCCCCGACGATAGTGCTGACGACGGATCCCATCACGTTCACCGGCGAGCGGCTCGGGACCTACGCCGTCGCCGTGAATGCGAACGACATCGTCGCCATGGGGGGCAGGCCGGTGTACCTCACGACCACCGTTCTCCTGTCACCGGGGGCGACGGAGGACGACGCTGAGAGGACCTTCTCCGAAATCGCGGATGCCTGCAGGAAATACGGTCTTTTGTGGGTCGGCGGACACACCGAGGTGACTCCTGTTGTTTCGCGCACCGTGATCTGCGGACAGGCGGTCGGATTTCTCTCAGGATCACCGCTGTCCACAGCAGGGGCACGGCCGGGAGACGAGGTGTGCATGACCAAGTGGGCCGGCCTCGAGGGCTCGACGACAATCGCCCGCGAGCGGCGCGCCGAATGCCGAGAGACGCTCGGCGACGACGGTCTGCGGAGAGTCCTTGAATGGCTCGGTGAGCCGGGCATCTCGATCATCGCGGAAGGTAGAGCCCTGGAGGGTCTGGCGCTGACGAGCGGCCATGATCCGACGGAGGGCGGGATCGCGATGGGCATTCACGAGATCTGCCAGGCCAGCCGGGTGGGCGTCGTGATCCGGGAAGAAGCGATTCCCGTGAAGGAGGAAACCCGCCGGCTGTGCGCCCGCTTCGGAATGGATCCGCTTGGTCTTCTCAGCTCCGGAGTCTTCCTGTTCACTGCACCGCGCGATGTCGCGGCGGAGGCGTGCCGCCGGGCGCGAGAGCGGGGTATTCCCGCCGAGGTCATCGGAACCATCCAGGAACAGGTCATCGGAGAGTTGCTCGAAAAGAATGGCAGGAGGATCCCCCTCGTCGCCTCGCACCAGGACGAAATCGTCAAGCTCCAGCAGTGACCAGGCTCCGGGAGAGAAGCTCCCGACGACTCACGAGTCCGTCTTTTTCTCCCAGATTTTTGCCTCGATGAAGATCCTGACGAGCTCGGGGTCGAGTTTCTTGTCCTTGACCTCGAGATTCAGGATGTCCAGGGCTTCTTGCGGCTTGACCGCGGGCTTGTAGGGCCGGTCGCTCGCCGTCAGCGCGTCATAGATGTCAGAGACGGTCATCATCCGGGTCTGGGGACGGATTTCATTCGCTGTGATCTTGCGGGGGTAGCCCGACCCGTCCAGCTTCTCATGGTGCCCCCAGGCTATGGCAGGGATGTCGTGCAGCTCCTTTGTCCAGGGGATCATCTGCAGGAACTTGTAGGTTTCCGAAACGTGGTCGTTGATTTGATCGCGCTCTTTCTTGTCGAGACTTCCTTTCGGGATCTTGAGCTTGTTGCATTCATCGTCAGTCAGATAGGGAATCTCGTCCTGTTCATCTTTGAATATCTTGTTGCGGATTTCGTCGAGTATCGGCAGCGGTTCTGCGTAGAGTACCGTTGGCTTGTTCGCGGTATCGATCGCTTTCAGGTAGCGATCGATCTCGGCAAGATATTCGGCCTCCTTGCGGTCGATCTCCTCCTTGAGCCGGAGGTACCCGTCTTTGCCATCCTGGAGGACCGACGCGAACCGCCGTTTCATCAACCCGAACAGCATCGCCTGCCTGATGTAGCGAAAGCGCCACTTCACCAGCTCGTGCTGGTGGGGGTAGAGCTTTTCCGCCTTGACCAGGACGTGCTCGCGCACCCCGACCTTGCCGAAGTCGTGGAGGAGGCTTGCATAGCGGATCTCCTTCATATGCTGCGGTGTGAAACTGATGCCCCGATACGGGCCTGTGCCTGCTCGCGCCACGGCCTTCGCGAGGTTGACCGTGTACATGGCGACCCTGCCGGAATGCCCCGAGGTCGTGGGATCTCGAGACTCGATTGCAGTCACCGAGGCGTCGACGAATCCCTCGAACATTGTGTCGATGTCGTGGTAGAGCCTGTTGTTCTCGAGGGAGACCGCAGCCTGAGAGGCAAGCGAGAGCACGAGCTGCTCGATTTCCTGAGGAAAGGGAACAACGATCCGGTCCACCTCCTCCGTGCTGATCTTCAGGGAAAAATCGGTCTTCCGGTTGATGAGCTGGACCACCCCAAAGATCTCCCCCTTGTGATCCTTCATGGGCACGGTCAGCATGCTTTTGGAGCGGTACCCGGTAGACTTGTCGTAGTCGACATTGAAGCCGTACTCCCTGCCCGGCGGGATCTGATAGGCGTCCGGAATGTTCAGGGATTCGCCCGTGGACGCTACGTAGCCTGAGATTGTCTTCTTGGACAACCGCATTGGCGGAACCCTGGTGTAATCCCGGGGGTTGGAGTCGTTCTGGGCTATCTTGAATATGAGCTGTTGCTTGCCGCTCTTCTCGTCGCGGTCAAGGAGGTAGAGCGTCCCGGCATCCGCGCGGGTGATCTGACGCAGTTGGCGCAGGATGTAGTCGAGCAGCTTGTCGTTGTCCCGCTCCGCCGACAGGGCTATGCCGACGTTGAGAAGTTCGGTGTTCTCCGACTCTTTGGCCTTCAGGAGCCTGTCTTTTTCCGCCAGCTCTCTCTCCAGGTGCAACCTTCGAAACAGGTTCTTGAGGATTCGTTTGAAGTCCTGCGGCCGGGCAAACGAGAAGATCTCCTCGTACAGGAGCTCGTCCGGCAGGGAGCCTTCCGGCGCGGGAGCCTTGCCGCCCGGATTCCACAGGAGGATCGAGCCGGCGGCGATGCCATTGTTCCCCAGTGCCTTGCCGTTCTTCGACAAAAAGCTGCTGTCGACCAGCCAGGCCACGAGATCGTCGCTGTCAGGCTGATGCGCCGTGATGCGCCGGACCCTCCTGACGGCCAGGCCCTTGTCTTTTTGCACCGCGGCGGGAAGCTCCGGAACGCCCTCCGCCACCTTGAGAACGAGCTTTGGCACGAGAACTCCCTTTTCCTCTCTGCTCATAGTTTAGTGAACGGCATACAGCTCTTCAAGGATTGACTGTACCAGCAGCGCACAGCGTAACGGCGGCCGCCCGACGAACCGCGGGCTGCCGCCAGCGATTGTCGTTCCCGACTGCGAGTCCATCACTGTCCAGCGCACCGTCTCGTTTGCTTCGCGCGCGAGGCTCAGGGAATAGCGCATTGCCGGGCCTGGTCCTTCCACGCATTCTGACCCGGCCCTTCCAAGATACCGCAGGATGAGTCTCTTTTCCCGAGGAAGAAATCCGGGATCTCGAAAATCCACAGCAATGGGCAAGCCGAGCCCGGCCTGGGGAAGCGCCCCCGGGTTCAGCTCGAACAGCCGGGAAATGACCTCACGCCTGGCTTCTCCGTGAAGAAGAGGCGCAAGCGCGAGAAGCGAGTCTGCCGTGGCCTCCTTTTCCCAGAACGGATCGAATCCTTCGATGGATCGCTGAAGAAGCTCGACCGATCCGAGAAGCCTGCCCTCTTCCTGCAGGTAGAAGTATTGCGCGTGCGGCGAGCGGGCCGTTTCCAGCCTCCGAGCCAATTCGAGGTATTTCAGCGCCACCTCGCGGTAACCCTCGTTGCCCTTGTAGAACTCCCACCAGGCATCCTCGTACGACCCTTCCGCGAGGTACTGGCGCCCCACGACGAGCGAGTACATGCGGAATCTCTGTTTGTGGTACCAGGAGATGATGCGATCCCGCGCGGCGGCCGCCAGGGCGGAGATGCGCGCAATGATGCCGGCTGTCGGTTTGTGCGCTTCCAGGCGCGCCAGTCCCGCATAGACGTCCATCAGAAGCTCGTGAACATCCTTGAAGTGCCTGGTGACGTCCGTCCCGTAGTACACCATCCATGCGAGGTCCTTCGTGGACAGGACCTCCTCGCCGTAGCGCCGCGCCAGCTCCAGTTGGCCGAACTTCTGCAACAATATGGCGATATTCACCTTGGAGAGCGGCGTCGTGTCCTTTGCATACGCGCTCTGGTACTCTGCCTGGGCGGAAGAGAAGTCCAGGCGGGACTGGAACAGCTCCCCGCGCGCCAGGTGGCCCGAAGGTCGATCGTCCATGGAAATCGAATCGTCGGTCGCGCGGAGAGCGGAGTTGTAATGGAAGAAGTTGTGCTCCAGGAGTGACAGGTTGTAATAGGCGATGGCTGCGAAGCTCTTGTCCCCCACGCGGACCGCCTCATCGATGGCCTTCTGGTAGTATTCCCGTGAACCGTCATAGCGGTTCATCCCCGAGTAGATGGTCCCCAGGGTCATCGCAAGTCCGCGCTGGATCCCGAGGCGCGCGATGCCGCTGCGGATCACCGACTCGCCCTTCTCCAGCTGGTGGGTCTTGAAGTACATCCAGCCCAGGTCGTCGACCGTGTCGGCGCTGTCGGGCCAGGCGGCGAGGATCCGCGTCAGATAGGCGATGGACTGCTTTTCCTGGTTGAGCTTGCCGAAGGAGCGGGAGATCTGCGTCAGGGTGGTGATGTCAGTGGCGCCCTTCTTCTCGGCGTTCTGGTATTCCTCCAGGGCCAGGGCGTACAGCTCCTTGTCGTAATAGAGGTCCGCGAGGGCGAGGTTCACCTTCGGCGCCGCGGGATACCTCTCCTTCGCTTGCG
Organism: Spirochaetia bacterium; assembly: GCA_035542615.1. GTDB lineage: Bacteria > Spirochaetota > Spirochaetia > SZUA-6 > Fen-1364 > Fen-1364. The sequence goes on from DATKLB010000153.1 coordinate 10,499, forward strand.
TGAGAATCCGGACCGCGGTCTCGTAGGAGTCCTGCGAGATCGCCTGCCGGGCCCGTCGGTACATCTCGTTCAGCGTTTCGTCCCGTCCCGCCTGGGCCCTGAGCATCGTCGGGTGCAGCAGGAAGAGAAAGGCAAGAAGGGCGATGGCAGCTCGGGCCGGTCCGCACCTCATCAGGTCATCCT
>DATKLB010000154.1:0-5204 GCA_035542615.1 Spirochaetia bacterium
GGGATCACGGTTCTCAACTCGCCGGGGACAGTTGACTCCGACTACCGAGGCGAGCTCAAGATACTCCTCGTGAACCTGGGGGGAAGCGATTTCCGTGTTCGGCATGGCGACAGGATAGCCCAGATCGTGTTCAGCCCCGTCTTTCGGGTTTCCTTCCAGCGCCAGGACGCGATCGCTGACACCCGCAGGGGGAGCGGCGGCTTTGGCTCGACGGGGACGTAGGCAGTTTCTGCTCCTGCTTCTCCTGGCCGGCATCCTTTCGGCCGGACCAGCTTTCCCGCAGACTGCCGTATCGCCCTCCCTGGACGATGCTTGCGCTGCCGTGCAGCGGGGCGACAACAAGGCCGCTCTTTCGATCCTCCGCGCCTTCCGCGAAGCCAACCCTGGTTCCCCCAGGATCGACGAGTCTCTTGCGCTGAGCGTGCAAGCGGCGCTTGCCGACGGCGACCAGTACCTCGCGCGGTTTTTCGCGCTGAAGCTGGCGACCGCCTCACCGGCTTCGCTCTCGACTTTCCAGTCCTGTCTGCGCGTGGCGACGAAAGCCTACGCGTCGCACTCGTGGTCCTCCGCGCTGGAGTTCTTCGCCGACACGGTTGCAAGCTTCGATGCCGGCGCAAAGGCCTCACGGCCTGACCTCGATCTCGCCCTGCTGCGGGCTTGCGAGCTTTCCCTGTACCATGAGCGCGATGTGCGGTCGGCGGCCGGCTACTTCCGCAGAATCGACCCCCGGAATGTGCCGTCTCAGGAGCTGCATCTCCTCCGAGCCCTGCGCGTGCGGCTTGCCTGGGATGTTCTCTCCCCCGGGAAGCTCGGGCTGACGGATGGCAACGTGTCGGCGCTCAGGGTCGATGAGGATGACGTGTGGGTCGGAACCTGGAGCGGCGGAATAGCCCGCTACTCGGTTTCCGCAGACGCGAGCGATGCTTTTCCTGCCCCCGCCTATACCAGAGCAATCGAGATCGAAGGGCGACGGGTCTGGGTCGGCTCGTCGGATGGGCTGGGCTGGTATGGCAAGGCCGCGGGACAGTGGCGTGCCGATGGTGCGTTCCAGTCGCCGGCGCCTCGCAAGGTCCAATCCCTGAAGCTCGTCGGCGACGCCCTGTTTGCGGGAACCCTCGGCGATGGTCTCTTTCGCCTCGACACCCAGGACCGAAAAGCGCAGGGGGCCGGCGCGTGGACTCCGGTGCGCGATGGCGAGCTGCCGGGCCTCTTCATCACGTGCGTCGAGCCGGCCGCAAGCAGTGCGTCGCTCTACATCGGGACGCTGACTTTCGGCCTCGTCGTCATGGACAGGAAAACGGGATCCATGCGGAGCCTCGCCGAGCTTGCGCCGGAGTTTTCCGCGTCAAACATCACGAGCGTGCTCGAGGACAGGGAAGGCAGGGTATGGATCGGGACCTACGGAGACGGCTTGTACCTCTGGCTGCCCGGCTCGGGAAAGATCCGGCACTTCACGAGGGCGACGGGAGAGCTCGGCGATGACTGGATCCTGGCAATCTGCCAGACCGCCCGTGCCCTATACTTCGGAAGCTTCGGCGGCGGGGTAAGCGCCCTTTCGAACAGCGGGACGTGGCGCAGGATCGGGATTCCAGACGGGCTGCGGTCGCTGGACGTGTCGGCAATCGCCTGGCGGGCTCCGTACGTTTTCTTCGGCACCCTGGGGGCCGGGGTAAACGTCTACGACGAGGAAGCCGATGGCCCGTAGCTATCTTCGGACGTGGCGTTACGTCGGCAGGGAGTACCTTCTGTCGTTCGCCGTCGCTTTCCTGTTTTTCTTCTTCATCTTCTTTCTCAACCAGATCCTTGTCATGGCCGAGGAGATCTTCTCGAAGAAAGTGCCGTTCTGGGACGTCGTGCTCCTCGTGATCTACTCCTTGCCGATCGTCATGGCGTTCTCCTTTCCCTTCGGCTCCCTGGTGGGTGCCCTGATGGCCGTTGGGAGATTTTCCTCCGACAACGAGCTCCTGGCATTGGGCGCGCTGGGAGTGCCTTCGCGGCAACTCGTCATCCCGCTTTTGATCGTGGGGCTCGGTTTCTCCCTGGTGTCGTTCGTCATGAACGACTACTTCCTCCCGCTGGGCAACATCCGGTTCGCGGAGATCTACCGGAGAATCCTCTATTCGAATCCCGCCGTCGAGCTCGAGTCCCACTCCGTGAAGAAATACGAGAACACGACGATCATCACCGGAGACGTCCAGGGCAGAAAAATCAACAACCTGCTCATCATCGACAAGTCGCCCGAAGGCAACAGGCGGATCATCACGGCCCGGGATGCGCACCTGGACGCGAGCTCGGTCAGGGGTGTCGTTTCGCTGACTCTCGATTCCGTTTTCAGCCAGGTGAACTACCCTTCCGAGGGGGACCGCTACGACTTCACCCATTCGGATTCCATGGTGTACAACATACTCCTGAAGGACATCGCTGTTTCCCTGGGCGGTTTCAACCCGTCCTACCAGAGCTCGGTGGACGTCTGGAGAGAGATCAAGGCGAAGCGCATGGACCAGGACAAGGCGTTGCGCGGGAAGGACGAGAAAGTGAGAGAGCTGGAGTTTGCGCTGTCTTCGGGGATCAACGCCGCTGCCCGGGAGGCAGCCTCGGATCCTTCCCAGCTTCCCGGCGCACGCCAGAAGGTTTCCGACCTGTGGCGCGAGCTGGCCGTGGAAAGGGTGAGGAACGTCACCGATCAGACCCTGCAGGCATACCTCCTGGAGTTCTATCGAAAGTTCTCGATGCCCGCAGCGTGCCTCGTCTTTGCCTATTTCGCCTTCCCTGTCGGCGTGAGGGCCCGACGCAGCGGGCGCACTGTCGGGTTTGCCGTCGGGCTTTTCGTCTCCATCGTGTACTGGGGAATGCTCTTCGCGGGTCAGACGTTCGGCGTCCGCATGTCACTGTCGCCGGCGCTCTCGATGTGGTTCCCCGACGCCATCGTCCTCGCGGCCGCCCTCGCGTTCTTCATCTTCCGGCGCACGCGATGAAGATTCTCTACCGCATGCTCCTTCGCCAGTTCCTCCCCCTGCTTTTGCTCGCCGTTGTTTTCTTTGTGCTCCTGCTCCAGCTCATCGATGTCTTCGGGAGCATCTGGCGCTATTTCGCGCACAATGTCGGCATCGCGCAGATCGGCTGGATCGCTCTTCTCTACGTGCCGAAGTGCATCTCCTACGCCCTGCCCGTGTCCTACCTTTTCGCGATCTCGTACTCGCTTGGGCTTTTCTACGCGAACAACGAGCTGTTCGCGATCTTCGGATCCGGCGTCAGCCTCCAGCGCCTCGTCGCCCCGTTCCTCGCCCTGGGCGTGCTGCTGTCCGTGGGGGCATTCTTCTTCGAGGACGCGGTCGTCATCACGACCTTTCACAGGAAAAACGACGCGTACGCTGAAGCGGTGAAGCAGACTGTGTCCCTCAGCCAGTCCAACGTCACCGTCACGAGCCCGGACCAGCGCGTGGTCTACCAGGCTGATTATTACAACGACGCCGAGCAGAGGCTCACGGGCCTGACAGTCGTCGTGCGCAACGCGGACATGGTGCTTTCGCAAAGGATCGACGCCCAGTGGGCGGAGTGGAAAGATTCCCGCTGGGTGCTCCATGACTGCAACCTCTACGCCTGGGACCCCTCGCAAGGCAACCTGAGCCACGAAAAAGCCGCTGTCTGGGAATCCCCACAGCTCGCCGAGCCTCCTGACACGTTCCGCAAGCTTTCTCGAAACGTGGAGGAGATGGACAGGGCCGAGTCCCAGCGTTACGTGGCCGCCATCCGCAAGGCCGGCCTCCCGTTTCGGGAGGCGCTGACCGACTACTATCGGAAATACTCCTTTGCCAGCACGCCGCTGATCGTTGCGCTCATCGCCAGCAGCCTTGGCAGCACGTTCAAGAAGAATATCCTCCTGATGAGCCTTCTCACGGCCCTGGTCATCTCCGTGGTTTTCTACGTCGCACAGATGGTAGCGGCCATCCTCTCGAAGAACGGCTACATTCCCCCCCTCGCCGGCGCGTGGAGCCCCTTCACCCTTTTCCTGGTCCTTGGTTTCATGCTATTCAGAACCGCCCGCACATAGGAAAGGGAACGGACCATGGACTACGCTGCAGGAGTCGATTTCGGGGGGACGTCCGCGAAAATCGGATTGATCGGGAAGGACGGCACGGTGCTCGCCCGGGATGCGCTTCCCGTCGATCCCCGCGCAAGCTTCCAGGAGGTCCTGGACCCTGTCGCCGCCCGGCTCGAGGTGCTCTCCCGGCAGATGCCTCCCGGAGACAGGCTGGTCGTCATCGGCATCGGGATGCCCGGCTTCATTGAAAAGCAGCAAGGCACCGTTGTCGGGGGATGCGAAAACATCCCCGGCCTGCAGAGGAAGTCCGCCCAGACGTACCTGGCCCGTTCGTTCGGTGTCCCGGCGTTCTCCGAGAACGACGCCACGAGCGCCGCGGCCGCGGAGCTGATTTTCGGCGCCGGGCGGACGTTCACCAGCTTCCTGCTCATCACGCTGGGAACCGCGATCGGCGGCGGTCTGGTCCTTGACGGCAGGGTATACCGAGGCTCGCGCGGATTTGCCGGCGAGGTTGGTCATATCTGCGTCGTTCCGGACGGCGTCCCGTGCAACTGCGGCAGCAGGGGCTGCTTCGAGCAGTACGCATCGGGCACGGCGATGGCACGCGTGTATCGTGAGAAGCTGCGCAAACGCGGGCGCGACGACCCCGCCGCAACTGCCAGGACCGTCGCCGACATGGCGCGCTCGGGGGACGAGCCTGCGCGCCAGACCATCGAAGAGGCCGCGCGGTACATCGCGCAGGCCCTGGGGAGCGTCCTCAACCTCCTCGACCTGCAGGCGTGCCTGATCGGCGGGGGCGTCGCGGAAGCGGGCGACATCCTGCTCGAGCCGGTGAGAAGGCGCCTCCCCGACTATTGCTGGCCCGAAATCGCCAAAGGGGTCCAGGTCCTGCCAGCGGGGCTCGGCAACGACGCCGGCATCCTTGGCGCCGCTGCCCAAGCCCTGGAGCGTCTGGACGGCACGGAGGGCGCGTGATCTTCTCCGTGTCCCGGCTCGACCCGGGATGCCGCGCCCGCACCGGCTCGCTGGCCCTTCTGCACGGGACGGTCGGGACCCCCTGCTTCATGCCCGTGGGAACCAACGCCACGGTCAAAGCCATCAGGAATGGCGATCTTGAGGCCATTGGGGTGAACCTGATCCTCGGGAACACCTATCACCTCTA
>DATKLB010000155.1:0-3398 GCA_035542615.1 Spirochaetia bacterium
GGAACGCATCGACCGAGCCCCGGGGCAGCTCGCTGAGGATCTTCTCCGCGCTCGCGTTGACGATCAGGATGTTGCGATGACCGCGCCGTTCGGCTTTTTCCCTCGCCTTGATGCATCTCTTTTTCTTGATATCGATGCCGACAAGGGTTGTCCCGGGTCTGCCCGCCGCGTACTCGCAGAGAAAGTGACCGTTGCCGCAGCCGATCTCGACCTCGACGGAACCCAGGCCGAAGACTGAATGCGGCACCACGGAAGTGCGCTCTTCGAGAAGGTGCGCCGGCGTCAACGCTGCTCTTTCTCTTCCTTTTTCTTCGCGTAATTGACCGTGATTGTCCGGCCCTTCATCTCGCTGCCCGAAAGCTTTGTAATGGCCTCGTCAGCACGAGCCGGGTTGATGTCGACGAAGGAATACTTGTCGAACACGCGTACGCTGCCCAGCTCATTGGCACCGAGCTGGAGCTTTTCCGTGAAGAGCTCCGTCAGCTCGCGGGCGTAGACGCGTCGGTTTCTTCCGATGCTCACGAAAAGCTGAGTGAACTCCGGTCGGGAGAGCGCGGGGACCGCGGGCTTCCCGGCTCGTGGAACCTCCACGCTCCGACCGAATCGCCCGCGAGCAGCCCGTGCGGTCTGCGCCGGCTGCGTCTCGCGGCGGCCCGGGGCGTCCACGTTTCCGGCTTTGGCAGGCCGCTGCGGGACACCGACGGGTGCCGAGCGCGGCGGAAGCAGGGTCTTCAGCAGAAAAGCCATGAACACGGGGCGCTGGAGCAACGGGACCTGCCGGCGGATCTGCGAACGAAGCCGCGCGAGCTCGGCCCTGTCCTTTTCGTCCCTCAGGTTGCGAAGGATACGGTCGATGGAACCCGTCACGACCTCGTCGTCGGTTGGAAGATCTTCCTTTTTCAGTGACACGCCAATCGCCTCCTGGAGCCGGGAGATTTCCCTGTCCTGACCCCGATCCATCAGAACGATGACATTGGAGGTCCACCGGACGGATCGGCTGCCGCCAGCGGGAAAGTCCAGGTACACCACGTGGGAGGGCGAAAAGCCCTCTGACTCATCTCGTGAAAAAGCCGGGATGGCGGACGTTATGACGACGTCCACGTCCCCCCGGGAAAAGACGGCCGAAATGGAGGCCGAGTCGCCGCCACCTCGAAACGGTCGACCCTGCGGGCCGCCTGTCCAGACAACGGCGCGCAGAGCTCGACGCCGGAGCGTCTCGGCGATCCTCTGAGGATCGGCACGCGGCGAGCAGAGAACTAGCGCGGTCGGGATCCTTCGTCCCAGGAGCACGCGGGCGAGGGCCTGCGCCCTGTCGCCATCCCCTGTGGCGAAGACCAGGTTCTCCCTTTCCGCTGAGAGGGAGGCGCCGACCGCCGGGCCGACGGGGAGAACAATGGGATGTCGGAGCAGAGCCGCGAGCTCGTTCTCTTCCCCCGGGGGATGGGAGCTGAACAGCACCGTCTGGTGGCGCCCGGTCAGCCGGGCAAAGATGAATTGCTCGTCCGTGACAATATCCGCGCGGCCCTCGCCCTCGGGATCCTGGACAACGACCGCCGCGAGGTCCCTGACGTCCAGGCTGCCACGCCTGATGTGATCGATGATGCGTTCCGTCGTTCCGGCAATGATCGTTGCGCCTTTCTCCAGGCGCCTCTGCTCCCGTCGCGCGTCCTCGATCTCCCCGAGAGCAACGAATGCCGGCACGTCCCGAAGGACGCGCGTGAAACGGCCCGCCGCCTGCGATATCCTCGCTACATCGTTGCTCGTCGGAAGGAGAAAGAGGGCGTGCGGCGCAAGCCCCGCGCCGCGCAGGCCGAGAATAAGAGGGAGGAGAACTGTCGTTGTCGTGTCGGTCCCCGGGATCTCCTCGACTATGATGTCCCTCCCCCTGAGGATGAGGGGGGTCAGCTTCTCCTGCTGCGGCGTGGGAGGCGGAAATCCCGCCTTTCGCAGGAGCTGGAGGAAGTCGACGTTTGAATGATTGGCATTGGAATGCATCTATTTTTCCTGAGGATAGCTGAACGGGCGGGGGGTGTCAAGAAAAAGCCACCTGCTTCACCTGCTTCGCCCAGGGGGTTCTTCATGAGGAAGGCGATGACAGTCGGCTTTCTGCTGCTTGCGGCAGCCGGCGGTCTTCTCTCCGCGGAAGTCTTTCGTTTCTCATACACGAAAGGAGAGAAGTATCGGCTCGTATCCAGGGTTCACGAAAGCGTTACGATCAACGGGCGCTTTTCCCACGACGCGGACATCCTCAACAAGATCTCCGTCGATGTAACGGATACAAAAGGAGACTCCGGAAATCACGCGGTGACGTTCCAGACCTCGGAACGGGCGTACGGATCCCAGCGCACGTATGAATGGAGCGAGGATTACACCTCGCAATTCTGGAGAGACGGGCGAGGTGCGTATACCATCGACCCTTCCTATTTCATGCCGGTCGTCCGTGATGTTCCCCTGTTTCCCGAAGGCGACGTGCAGCCCGGCCAGTCGTGGGTTGCGCCTGGGAGCGAGACTCACGATCTGCGCAGCAGCTTTGGAATCGCGGAGCCCTTCAGCTTTCCCATCACGGCGCGCTACACGTACTCAGGCAACGAGACCAGGAACGGCGTCCAGTGCGCGATCATCGCAATCAGCTACGAGATCTTCCACAAGGTCGTCCCCCCTGCGAATGCGAACGGGATGTACCCCGTCAGGATCGCGGGAACTTCCCGCCAGCGCTATTGGTGGGACCTTGCACATCGAAGACCGGTCTATTACACGGAGGACTTCGACTTCGTCTTTTCCTTCACCACCGGCGATGAGGTGGAGTACACGGGCAACGCCGACGGTGAGCTCGTCGAAGCTCCGCCCCTGGATCGCGGCCGCGTCGCGGGAGAGATCCAGAAGGAAATCGACAGGCAGCGAATCCCTGATGTATCGGTCAAACCGACCGAGCAGGGAGTGACGATCACGCTGGAGAACGTGAACTTTCCGCCGAACTCCGATGTCCTCATGCCGGCCGAGCAGGACAAAGTCCGGCGGATCGCCGAGATGCTGAAGAAATACTCCGACAGGGATATCGCCGTCACCGGGCACACGGCGCGCGCGCCCGGCTATACCGAGGAGGACTATCAGAAGCTCTCCGAGCAGCGGGCGCGGGCGGTGGCGGATTATCTGCTGAACCTGGGCGCGCGCACCGCCGAGCAGATGACCGCCCGTGGAATGGGCGCCCGTGCGCCCATCGGCGACAACTCCACCGACGAGGGGCGCAAGAAGAACCGCAGGGTCGAGATCACGATCCTGGAGAACTAGGCGTTGCGGGCCTGGTTGCGCTCGGACTGATACTCGTATTGTTGACTTTTTCAGTCGCACAAGTACCATCGCTGCAAAAGCGCGAGGAGGGCCGGAATGAACATCTATTA
>DATKLB010000156.1:0-20764 GCA_035542615.1 Spirochaetia bacterium
ACGGAAACCCGGACGCTGTGATCGTGATCCTTGATGCGACGAATCTCGCCAGGAACCTCTACATGCTCCTTCAGCTCCTGGACATGGGGTTCCCCGTCGTGGCGGCTCTCAACCTTTTCGACCAGGCGAAAAAAAAGGGAATCGAGATCGACGTCCCGGCGCTCTCGCGCATCCTGGGCATCCCGGTGGTCCCGACCGTTGCGACGCATGGAGAAGGCCTGCAGGAGCTCCTCTCGGTAGCTGTCGCCGCGGTGCAGGCGGCGGGAGGGGAAACCGCGTGCCGTGACGCCCGCGACGCCCCGCACCGCACGCTGAGATATGGGGACGACGTGGAAAAGGTGGTCGGCGAGCTCACCTCTCACGTCTCTGCCGTTCTGAACGGGGATGCGCCCCGGATCAGCCAGCGGGGGCTTTCCCTCCTCCTGCTGGAGAACGATGCACAATTCACCCGCGTGGTCCGGGAAGCGCGTGGAGGCGCCGAGCTGCTTTCTGTGGTCAGCAAGGCGGCGCAGCGCATCCGGCGGGAGCACGGCGAAGAAGCGGCGCTCCGCATCATCAGGGAGCGCCATGGTCTTGCCGGCGCAATCGTTGACCAGGTGCAGCGCAGGGGCGGCGACAGGGAGCTTTTCTCCCAGAGGCTATGGCGATTGACCACATCCCCGATCACGGGGCTGCCTATTCTGGCCGTTGCCCTCGGCGGGATCTTCGCGTTCCTCTTCATCGTGGGAGACTTTCTGGCCAGGATGTTCAGCACTTTCTGGGCGGCCGCTCTCTCTCCGCTCATCCAGGGATTGATCCATGCAGTGGCGGGCAATGGGGTAATCGCCAAGATCCTGATCTGGGGTCCGGATGCAGGCATCGAGGCGGCCCTCGCGGTGGGCATTCCGTACGTGCTGACCTTCTACTTCCTGCTGGCGTTCCTGGAAGACAGCGGGTATCTCAACTCAGTTGCGTTCCTCACCGACAGGATCATGCACCGCTTCGGTCTGCACGGCCGGTCCATCATCCCCCTCGTTGCCGGGGCGGGCTGCAATGTGCCTGCCATCATTGGAACCCGTGTGCTCACGACGATGCGGGAGCGGACCATCGCCAGCACGCTGATCGTGCTCGTTCCCTGCAGCGCGCGCACGGCCGTGATCCTGGGGGCGCTGGCCAGCCTGGCAGGGTGGCAGTGGGGAATTGCCGTGTTCCTTCTGATGGGCCTCCTGGTTGCGGCTGTCGGCGTCGGCCTCAACAAGGTGATGCCCGGGGAATCGAGCGGGCTCGTCATGGAGATGTTCCCCTTCCGCATGCCATCCATGACGTCCATCGCCATCAAGACATGGCACAGGTTCAAGGACTTCATTTTCGTCGCAACCCCGATCGTGCTGGGCGGAAGCCTCCTTCTGGGAGCGCTCTATGAGACCGGCCTGATCTGGAAGCTCGCGGGGCCGCTCGCCCCGATCATGGAGGGTTGGCTCGGACTGCCGGCGGTGGCGGGACTGACACTCATCTTCGCGATCCTGCGAAAGGAGCTCGCGCTGCAGCTCCTTCTCACCCTTGCGATCGTCCGCTACGGTCCGCACATGAGAAGCCTCCTGGACTTCATGGTGCCTTCGCAGCTATTCGTGTACGCCTTGGTGAACACGATCTACATCCCCTGCGTGGCAACGGTAGCGGTGCTCGGCAGGGAGTTGGGCTGGAAGCGGGCGTTCGCCATCATGGCGTTTACCATTGCGCTGGCCCTGATCGTGGGTGGCGGGGCACGGTGGGGATTGCATGCCCTGGGGATGGGGTAGGGGCCACGATGGGATGGAAACGGGAAAGACGGCGTCCGGTGACGAACGTAGCGGCGACGCCGGGCGCCGAACAGACCGTTCAGTGCCCGCTGTGCGGCGCAAGATTCGACCCGGCGGAAAGCCAGGCCTGCTCTCACTGTCCCCGGTTCTTTCGAGGCTGCGGCATGACTGCCTGCCCGCGCTGCTTCCATGAGTTTCCCATTTTTTCTTGACCCGCGGCTCGCGATTGATTAACGATTATGTGAAACCTGACTAACGGAGGAGATGACGTCCCTCCGGAAAGGAGCCGTTCATGGCTTTCTCTCTCAGGGAGTACTGGACTGCAATACACGGCATGGCGCTTGGCTTCGGATTCATCCTTTTTTTCACGGCATCGCTGGCGCTCCTGCTGACTCTGCAGCCCGGATTTCTGACCCCGAAGGGGATACGAACGAACGTCATCCTCCTGAAGATCTCGGGGCTCGTGACTGCCATCCTTTCCTGGCTGGCCGTCATAGCAGGCACGTGGATCGTGTATCCGTGGTACCGGGCAACCCCGCCTTCGGGAACCACTGACCTGAGCGGGTTCCCACGCGCTCATCTCCTTGCGACGCCGCCGGTGAGCGGCTGGCACAGCTTCGGCATGGAGTGGAAGGAGCACCTGGGCTGGGTGGCTCCTATCCTGGTCACGGTAGCCGCGTACCTGATCTTCCGCTACAGCGAGAAGCTCGTCGAGGAGAGGAAGATAGTCTGGACGGTCTTCGTGATCTTGTGCATTGCGTTCGTGGCCTCGGGAATCGTCGGCGTTTTGGGCGCAATCATCACGAAGGAGGCACCGGTCATATGAAAAACGGACCCTCCGCAGCGGCCGTCCTTGCCGGCGGCATCGGGCTCGCAATCTACGGGATCGTCTCGACTCTTGCAGAGGCAATCGCTGCTTTCAGCAAGGCGCTGACCTGGTCCAAGCCGGTAGGAGCTCTTTCCGGCAAAACCATAATCGGAGTCCTGGCGTGGCTCGTGGCCTGGCTCATCCTCGGCCTGGTCTGGAAAGATCGAGAGGTCAATTATCGGCCAGTCATCGTTCTCGCCGTGATCCTCCTGGCAGTCGGCCTGCTGACCACGTTCCCGCCTTTCTTCGACCTGTTCGCGGCTGATTGAATGTGAGGGGCTCCGCTCGGGGAGCCCCCGACTTTCTTCCTCCGAAACCACCCTCACCTTGACACCGCGCCCGGGGGCTGTTTTCATCGTCCTATGATCGCACTGGACAGGCATCCCGATGTTCGCGCGCGAAACATCCGTCGCTGCAGGGAAAAAGGAATCATCCTTCCGACATTCGCTCAGATGAAGACGCCCGAGAAAGCTCCGGCAAAGGTCAGGGACAACCTGAAGAAGACTGGGCTTTGGGACGTGAGCCCGCTGAACCTTTTTCGCATCACGTGGCGCAATGAGCCCATCGAGACAGGCGGGCTTTTCGGCGATGTCAACGTCCTGGAGTTTCCCTCATCGCTCACCGGGGTCCCCGCCCGCATCATCGCGCTGGTCGGCAAGTGGTTCCCAACCGGCGCGCACAAGGTTGGCGCCACCTACGGATGCCTCGCGCCGGCGCTTGTCACGGGGTCCTTCGATTCGACGAAGCAGAAAGCTGTCTGGCCGTCGACGGGCAACTACTGCCGGGGCGGTGCATTCAACTCCGCCGTGCTCGGCTGCCGGTCCATAGCCATTCTTCCGCAAGGCATGAGCAATGAGAGGTTCCAGTGGCTGTCACGGATAGCCGGGGAGGTGATCACGACGCCCGGCAGCGAAAGCAACGTGAAGGAGATCTTCGACAAATGCCACGAGCTGTCCCGCGAGCGCGGGGACGACATCGTCATTTTCAACCAGTTCGAAGAGTTCGGAAACTACCTCTGGCACTACGAGGTCACCGGGGACGCCATTGGCCGAGTCCTGGAACGCTTGCTCGGCAAAGACCAGCAGCTTGCGGGCTATGTCTCCGCGACGGGCTCCGCCGGCACGATCGCCGCGGGTGACAGCCTGAAGAAGCGTTTCCCCGGAGTGAAGGTCGGCGCCGCGGAGGCCCTGCAGTGCCCCACGCTGCTTCGCAACGGCTTCGGCAGCCACAGGATCGAGGGGATCGGCGACAAGCACGTGCCCTGGATCCATAACATCAGGAACCTCGACGCCGTGATCGCGGTGGATGACGCCGACTGCATGAACCTGCTGCGCCTTTTCAACGAGCCGGAAGGCAGAGCGCTGCTCGTCTCATGTGGCCTTCCGTCAGGGCTGATCGATTCGCTGGACCTGCTTGGGATCTCGGGAATCGGGAACCTTCTCGCCTCCATCAAGCTCGCCCGCCACTACGAGATGTCGGAGAAGGAAGTCGTCGTGACCATCCTGACGGACTCGATGCAGCTCTACGGCTCGCGCGTTCGCGAGCTGGCTGACCAGGAAGGAAAACTGGACCGCGCGGCGGCAATCCGGGCGAAAGCCATCTCCCTGGACGGGCAGAGGTCCGACAATGTCCTCGAGCTCACCTACCCCGAAAGGAAGCGCATTCACAACCTCAAGTATTATACCTGGGTCGAGCAGCAGGGAAAAACGGTCAAGGAGCTGAACGCGCAGTGGGAGGATCCCGGCTACTGGAAAAGCATCCAGGAGCAGGCCCCGCTGATCGACGCGCTCATCGATGACTTTAACCGCGACGTCGGACTGTAGCAGATGGCCGTTCTCTACACCTGCGAAAGTTGCGGACGACAGTTCAGGACCGACGAGGTCGTCTATCGATGCCCCGACTGCGCGCCCGTCGGTGCTGGTGCGGCCCCCGGCCCGAGCGCGGCCGCCAGCCCGGGATTCCAGCGCGGCAATCTTTCCGTCGTGTTCGAGCCGTCTGTTCCCATTCCGCAGGGCGTGCCCGTTGATCCGCTGTCCTTCCTGCCTTTGTCGGTGAGGCACGCGGCAGCGTACCCGGTCGGCGGAACGCCCCTCGTCCGTCCGGAGCGCCTGAGGGAAAGGACGGGGCTCCCTCGGCTTTTTCTGAAGCTCGACAGCGCGAACCCGTCGGGCTCCCTCAAGGACAGGGCATCCCTTCTCGTCACCGAGCAGGCGAAGCAGCACGGGCTCGACACGGCGACGCTCGCTTCCACAGGAAATGCCGGCGCTTCCATGGCCTGCGCGGGAGCGGCATGCGGGCTGACGGTGGTCCTGTTCGTGCCCGGCTCGGCGCCCCGCGCCAAACTGCTGCAGTCGCTGATGTACGGCGCTCGGGTGGTGCCGATCCAGGGAACCTACGACGACGCTTTCGCCTTGTCCATCGAGTACACGGCCTCGTTCGGAGGAATCAACCGCAACACCGGCTTCAACCCGTTCACCGTGGAGGGCAAGAAGACAGTGTCCATCGAGCTGTACAACCAGCTCGGTTGCCTCGTGCCCGATGTGGTCTACGTCCCGGTGGGAGACGGGGTGATCTTCTCAGGAGCGTGCAAGGGATTCGCGGACCTCATGCAGGCCGGGCTCACCGGGAAGATGCCCGTCATGGTGGCCGTCCAGGCCGAAGGCAGCAACGCAATCGCGCGGAGCTGGAGGGAAGGTCGGGAGGTCGTGCTCCAAAGGCCTTCAACGATCGCGGATTCCCTCTCGGTGGCTTCACCGGCCTGCGGGCGCATGGCGCTGAGCTGGCTTGCGCGCACGGGCGGCAGGGCAGTCGAGGTGAGCGATTGGGAGATCGCGGGGGCGCAGGCCGAGCTGGGAAAGGACGCCGGAGCCTTCGTGGAGCCTTCCTCCGCCGCGGCATGGGCGGGGTTCCTGAAGGATCGGGCAAACGTGAACCCGGAAGCGACGGTTGTCGTGCTCCTGACCGGCACGGGATTCAAGGACACCGGGGCAGCCGAGAACCTCGTCTCGATGCCCGAGCCTTGCCCGCCCGACCTGTCCCATGCCCGTGAGCTGCTTGCCAGATACTACGGTCTCGCACCCGAGCTCAGGCGTTCTGTGACACCCGGCTGACCTCGTCCTCGATGCCCTGCACGAGGCGCCGGACATAGGCCTCGAAGTCGGGGACCTCGTCCAGCGGAACGCGAAAGCCGATTGCCCCTTCGTGCCCGCCGCCGTTCATGATCGAAAAGACCGTCAGAAAGTTGCGCAGGTCGTACTGCTTCCAGCCGCCCGCCCGTCGAAGCCGGAACTGGTACAGCGCGCTCTTCTCGGGGTTGTCGCGATAGACGACGAGGCCGAGCTTGCCGCTCTGCTCCGCCAGCTTGTCCGCCACGACGCGCGCCGTCGACACCACAGTGTCGTCGTCGCAGTCGCTGAAAAGAGGCGCGGATTCCTGTTCGTTCAGGGCAACGTAGGCGATCGACGGGCTCGAGCGCTTGCGGGACATCATGGCGCGGAAGCAGCCTTCCTCGTTGTTGGACAGTTTCTGCAGCTCGCTGTACAGCTGATCCGCCGTGAAAAAGTTCGTCTTCTTGGTGGTCCGACGGGACAGCAGGTCGTTGAACATCGCGCTGAACACGGCGTAGTAGCGCTTCTCCCGGGAGGACTTCAGGTATTGACCCATGTTCGAGTCGCCGATGATCCCCGTGAGAATCGCAAGAACGAGGTTCCGCGGAAACAGCTCCGTCACCTGGTGCCGATCCAGCAGATCCCTGCGGCCCCGCAGCTTGAGGAGAATGTGCCCGATCAGCTCGCTGGCCGAGGAAGCCTCCGTGACGAGCCGGTACCCTTCATCTCCGAAGTAGGCGCTGTCTCCGCCGAGGTGGTGATCGATCTCGATGCGAAGCACGCCAGGCTCCGCGATAGCGGCGCGCAGGGCAGCGCTTTCAGCGATCATATCAGGCTTCGGAGTATCGCACAGAACAACGGTATCCACACCGGGCGGCAGAGAGTCGGCGGGTCCCAGGATGGGAATCGAGTTGTACCGACATATCTCCAGCAGGTAGTGGAACCTCTCGTGAAGCTGTCCGCCGAAATAGAGAAAGACATCCCGATAGAACATGTGAAGGACCAGGGCGAAGGAGATCATCGAGGAAATGCAGTCGTCGTCCGGGGTATGGTGACCGAGGATGACAAAGCGCCGACGCGTCATGATCGCATCGATGATATTGGCAATGATGAGGTTCTTCTGGCGGATGCTTCGGATCGCTGTCTTTGGTCCGGGCGGCCGGATGACCCTGGCGCCAACCACCCTGTTGCGTCCTTCCTCCTTCGCCTGATACAGGGCGGCGTCAGCCGCCGCTCGGAGAGCGCTGAGGTCCGCCGCATGCTCGGGGAAGGAGGCGATCCCCATGCTCGAGGTCACCCGGATGACAGCCCCTTTCGGATCTTTCAGGGTATCCAGAAGAGCAACCTCCTCGCACACACGGGTCATGAGACGGATGGCCTCGGCGGAGCCAGTGCCGGGCAGGATGATGACGAACTCATCTCCCCCGTAGCGCGCAATGACGCCCTTCTCATGAAGCATCGAGCGGAACACGGTCGCCGCCGAGCGGATCGTCTCGTCGCCTTTCTGCTGGCCATGCACCTCGTTGATCTCACGGAAGTGGTCAAGGTCGACCATCACCAGGGAAAGCGGGGTGCCCTTTTCCCGTGCTTCCGATACATAGCCGCCAAGGGAATCCTCCAGGAACCGCCTGTTGTACACGCCGGTGAGCTCGTCCGTGATTGCTCTCTTGCGGGCGCTCTCCCCCCAGAGAACCATCTCGGACACGAACTGGCTCGTGTCCCGAAGCCGCTGAGTCGTCACATTGAGCATGCGATACATCAGCTTCAGGGCGATTCGGGGGTGCTGGGCGATGATGACGGAAAAGGCGTCCTTGGAAAGCCTGAAAACGACGCTCGGGATGAGTGCCCGGCAGGTCGCGGACCTGGGCGCGTTGTCGAAAATGGACATCTCACCGAAAAAGTCACCGGGCGCGAACTGGGCGATCTGCTGCTCAGCCCCACCGGGCAGCCTGATGCTGATGGCAACCCTGCCCTCAGCAAGGATGTACATCTCGTTTCCCGGCTCACCCTCATGAAAAAGAGTCTCTCCCTCTGCAAGGTCCACTGAGGCAAGGTGCGCGGTCACGCGCTCCACATCGTCGCGGGAAAGAAGGGAGAAGACGCTGACCCGCTCGAGGAACGCGGAAGCGATGGCCGCCATCAGGTGGTCTCTCCCAGCACACGGTTTCCGCCGGCGCCCCGGGCCTTGAGCATCCGCTCGAAGCCGAGCGCGACAAGGTGCCTGGCGTCTCGCACCGAATCAGGCCAGGTGCTGACCCCCACGCTCGCGGGAAGGGAGGTGACCGCGCCTGCGGTAAGCTGCGAGATGTCGACGCGGCCGATCGCTTCCCGGATGCACTCCGCGACGTGAGCCGCCTCGGGGCCGATGCGCCCCGGAAGGATCGCGCAGTATTCGTCCCCCCGGTATCGCACGCCGAGATCTCCCTCCCCCAGGCACGACTTCAGGGCCTCGGCGATGAGAACAAGCGTTCTGTCCCCGGCCTCATGCCCGCAGGTGTCATTGATGGTCTTGAAATTGTCCGGCTTCACGACAATCAGGCTTGCGGGCTGGCCGGCAGCCAGGATCCTGGGGAGCTCCTCTTCCAGGTAGGCCCTGTTGTACAACCCGCTCAGCTTGTCGCGCAGAAGCTGGCGTTTCAGATCCTCGATCCAGGGGGCCTTCTCCGAAACGAGCCTGTCGATGGCGCGGATGCGCCCTGCGATGTTTCCGAGAAGCTTGCGGAGTATCCGGGCGAAAACGTATGGATGCTTTTCCAGCAACTGCTGAAAGGGAACAGTGTCGGGAAAAACGAGGAGCGTCGTCGGCCCTTCGGCAACGGCCGATGCGCTGCGGGGCGCGGAGTCCAGCAGGTCCATTTCCCCGAACACCTCGCCGGCCACGAACCGCGCAATGTCCTGGCCTTCCCCGTCGGACTGCCGGCGGATGACCACCGTGCCGTTCCTGATCAGATACAGCTCTTCCCGGTGACTTCCCTCGGAAAAAATCTGCTCGCCCGGCTCGAAGGAGCGATACCCGCTGTAGCGCGAAAGAGTCCGCAGCTCGGCCTCTCGGAGCTGGGAAAACAGTCCAGCCCTGCTGAGCAGCGCCAACTTCCCCGTTCGCGCCCGGCCGCCCTTCTTCCCAGTCTGCGCCCTGGCCTTGCTGCTCATTGCTTGCAGGAAAAATAGCGCGAAGCGGGGTTTTCATCAAGGAGACGGGTGGATCTGCGCTCGGGGGCAGCCGAACTCACGCCAGGTCGAAGCCCACGAGCAGCGTTGCCAGGCTGTTCGACCGGGGGAACCCGAAGCTTTCCCGAAGGAAGGCGTCCGAGACCAGGGAAGGGCTGATCGAGATGACCCCCTTCAATCCCAGCTCGCCGCTCGCCTTCTCGAGCTCGGGAAACGGCAGGGGTGGCAACAGAAAGAAGCAGGGGACATTCGGACCGCTTCTGCGGTCCGGAAAAATGACGAAGGACTCGTCCAGGGGAATGATGTGCTGAGGTGAGCGGAGGATGTCGCCGGTTACCTCCTGGCCGACGATCGTGTAGCGCTTTCCCGCCACGACCAGCTCGTGATCCCCCTCCCGCTCTCCGCCTTCTTCCACCAGGTAGACACTGGGGGATTTCGGCGGACGAAAAGTGGCCGTTTTCAGGACCACGAAGCAGGCGTCGCGGTCCGCCATGAGGCTGACGCCGAGGTTCCTGACCGGCAGGGACAGCTTCCTCTCATGAAGCGATTCCAGCTCGATGACTCTGTGCCGTCTGCCATCGTCGAGCGCAACGGCGGCAATTACGCCCCGGATCCCCGAGAGGACCCTGGCTACCCTGTCCAGCACGTCGGTTCTCACGGAGCCGGCCTGCCCTGCACCGCCCCTCGCACGATAACCGGCAGCTGCGCGGCGATCATTCCCGCAAAGATGAGCGCGCACCCCATGACACCGCGCGTCCCGAGGCGTTCCCCGAGAACCACACTGCCCCCCAGAGCTGCAAAAACGCTTTCCATGGAAAGAAGAATGGCCGCATGCGCCGGCGGTGACTTTCGCTGCGCCACCACCTGCAGGGTGAAAGCCACCCCGACGGACATGATCCCGCCATAGAGAACGGGACCCGCGCCAGAGAGGACTCCCGAGAATGGAGGTTGCTCCAGCGCGAATGCAGCCGCCGCGCTCAGAGCCGCGCAGATGGCGAACTGGATGCACGCAAGGCGCACCGGGTCAGTGCGCGGAGAAAGCCAGCCGAGCACCTGCACGTGCCCTGCCCAGAAGAAAGCCCCAAGGAGAACGAGCAGGTCTCCCCGTTCGATGCCAAAGGTCTGCGTGAAGCTCAGAAAGAAAAGCCCCGCCACGCAGAGCAGCGCGCCGCTCCATGCGCCCCAGCCGGCGCGCTGTCCCCAGAGCAGGCCCAGCAGCGGGACCAGAACGACATAGAGCCCGGTAATAAAGCCCGCCTTTCCGGCGGTCGTGAAGACCAGGCCCAGCTGCTGAAGGGATGCGCCGCAGAAGAGAAAGACGCCGGCGAGCATCCCGGCGGGCAGGAAAGGCACGGAGACAGCCGGGGTGCTGTGCCGTCGAAGGGCAAGGAGCGGCAGGAGGCAGAGAGACCCGAGCGCAAATCTCGCCGCGTTGTACGTGAACGGACCCATGTGCTCCATGCCGAGGCGCTGCGCGACGAACGCCATGCCCCAGATGAGCGACGTCAGGAGCAGAAGGGAGTCATTTGCCAGAACCGCCGGCCGGCCCTTCATGGGGGACACCGTAGTCTGCAGCGGCCGCGTGGACAAGAGGTCCTACTGAATGATCGGGGTGCTGCTCCCGTTCAGATAGAGCTTCTCGATGAACCAGTCAGGCCCTTCCAGGCTCATGACGAAAACCGCGTTGATGGGCAACCCCGTCCCCCCGTTAAAGGCGGGCGGCCCCATGATGGCGGCAGTCACGCTTGAGGGGTTCGAATAGTCGATAAGGGTGATGATGTAGGGATGATTCGTGTCAGGCGGGACAGGGAAGTTCGTGGACCACCACGCTGTCGTCATGCTGGACAGGTTCTGCGTCCGAGTCTGGTCGAAGTTCGCGTTGATGGCCGATCTGTCCGGATTGTTCAGGCCGGTGGAGAAGGCGTTGATTCTGTCCATGATGTCGGTTCCCAGGAGGGTACAAGCGTCGAGGATGACAGCGATTGTCAGGCCGAGAACCCATCGTATCTTCACGTATGGAAAAGGTAGCATCATTTCGGCGGAAAGACATCGCGCTGGCGGCAACGCTGTACACAACAGCCGTTGAATTCTATCATCTGCAACGACATGAACACGGGCAAACTCGTACGACTGAACAGGCTTTTTTCGCATGGCTCGGGGCGCCTCTGCTCGGTTGCAATCGACCATTTCATCATTTACCAGGACGGGCTCCCGGAAGGCCTGCGCGACGTGCCCGAGACCCTGAAGGCGGTTGCCAAGGGGCGGCCGGATGCGGTCACAATGCACATCGGATTCGCGCGGTCCGTCTGGCAGGACTATGCAGGATCGATTCCCCTCATCCTGCAGAGCTCGCTCCTGCGCGTGGACGAAAGCGACATGGCGCAGTCAGCCACCCCGGAGGACGCCGTCATCATGGGGGCTGACGCGTTCGCGGTGGTCTGCTTCGTGCGGGGAACAACTGAGTTCCGCCACTTGCAGAAAGTGGCGGACTGCGTGCGGCAGGCCGCGAGGTTCGAGATGCCCGTCGTCTGCCACGTCTACCCCCGCGTGTTTTCCGAGGGTAAGCCGAAGATCTCATTTGAGCCCGACGACATCGCCTGGGCGGTTCGGTGCGCTGCCGAGCTCGGTGTTGATGTCATCAAAGTCCCGTATTGCGGGGATGTAGCCGCGTATGCCCAGATCGTCTCCGACAGCCCGGTCCGCGTGGTCGCAGCCGGCGGCCCCAAGGCGGACAACCTGCGAAATGCCCTGGCCATGGTAGCCGACGTGGTGAAAAGCGGGGCATATGGCGCGGTGATCGGGCGCAATATCTGGGGATTCGAAAATGCGACCGCTTCAGTCAAGGCCTTCAAGGCAGTGATCCACGACGGCATGAGCCCCGACGATGCCCTCAGGAAAGCCGGGCTCTGAGAAAGGGCTGACATCCCGATTCCGTTTCCCTCACGCCAGCCGGGCAGACCCCGACGGGTTCCTTGCCGTCGGCGGGGACCTTTCTCCGGGTACTCTCCTCCTGGCCTACGGAAACGGAATCTTTCCCTGGACGACTCACCCGGTGACGTGGTGGTCTCCGAATCCGCGAGCCGTCATGCCCCTGGAGGGCGTGCACGTCTCGCGGAGCCTGCGCAAAGTCCTCGGCCGGGGCACCTGCCGTGTGAGCTTCGATCGGGCCTTCCGCAGGGTCATGGAACGCTGCGCCGCGCCGCGCCCCGGGCGTGAGGAAACCTGGATCAGCCCGCAATTCATCGCCGCCTACACGAAACTCCACGAGATCGGCCACGCGCATTCCGTTGAGGTGTGGAGCGGCGACGAGCTGGCGGGCGGGCTCTATGGCGTTTCCATTGGAGGGTTCTTCGCCGGAGAATCGATGTTCTCAGATCGTCGCGATGCCTCGAAAGTTGCCCTTGTGGCCATGGCCGGGAAGCTGAGCCGTTCGGGTTTCATTCTCTTCGACGTGCAGCTCATGACGCCGCACCTCAGGTCGATGGGAGCAGTCGAGATTCCGCGGGAGGAATACCTGCGCCGCCTGGCTGCCGCCACGCAGCGGGAAGCGCTTTTCGAGCCCGAGTAATCAGGAAATCACGTCGATGATCACGTCGTCCCCCGGTGCATCCGCGCGAGCCTTGCCCCCCGCGGCCAGGCGGCCGAAGAGCACCTCATCCACGAAGAAGTCCTTGATTTTCGAGGACACGAGCCGCGCTACCTCCCGCGCGCCGAACTCTTCAGAGTAGCCCGTGCGGGCGAGCCACTCCATGCAGCGCGGGGTCACCTCGAGGGTCACGTTCTTCTCCGCCAGCTCCGCCTGGAACAGGCGGATCGCCTTGCCGCAGATCTGCAGCACGATGGCCTGATCGAGGCCGTTGAACTTGACCACGGCGTCCAGGCGGTTCCTGAACTCCGGCGCAAAGATCCGCTCTACCGCATCGAACAGGGCATCCTCCCGGACCGACCGCTCGCCGAAGCCGACCAGTGGCTTCCCGATCTCACGGGCACCCGCGTTCGAAGTCATGATGAGAACCACGTTGCGGAAGTCGGCTTTCTTGCCGTTGTTGTCCGTCAGGGTGGCATAGTCCATGATCTGCAGGAGCATGTTGTAGATGTCCTGGTGGGCTTTCTCGACCTCGTCCAGCAGCAGCACCGCGTGCGGATTCTTGCGGATGGCGTCCGTGAGAAGCCCGCCGTCATCATATCCCACGTAGCCGGGGGGAGCTCCGATCAGGCGGGACACGGTGTGCCTTTCCTGGTATTCGCTCATGTCGAACCTGAGCAGGCTCACGCCCATGATCTCGGCGAGCTGGCGCGCAAGCTCCGTCTTTCCGACTCCCGTCGGACCGACGAACAGCAATGAGGCGACAGGCTTGTCCCGCTCGGCGAATCCCGCGCGCGACTTGCGAATTGCGCGCGCGACGAGGTCGACGGCATGATCCTGGCCGAAAATCTGGGACTTCAGCCGGGCATCGAGGTCCCTGAGGCGCTCCCGCTCCCTGCTGGAAACGCTTGCCGCGGGGATCCTGGCAATACGCGCGACGACTTCCTCGATCACTTTCGTGCCGACCGGCCGGGGCTCGGGCTGCTGCTTTTCGCGGTCATCGCGGTGCGGGAGTACCCGCTCGGGGCTCTTGTCTGGCTCCCGTGGCTTTTTCTCGAGATCCTCCCCGTAAATGCGGACCCAGGCGCCCGCCTCGTCCAGCACGTCGATGGCTTTGTCGGGGAGGTGGCGGTCGTTGATGTACTTGGCCGACAGCTCGGCGGCGGCCTTCAGGGCATCCTCGTCATAGCGCACCTCGTGGTAGCTCTCGTACTTCTCCCGAAGTCCGTGAAGGATCAGCTCGGTCTGTTCGACAGTGGGCTCGGGAACTTCGATCTTCTGGAACCTGCGCGAGAGGGCCCGGTCCTTGTCAAAAAACTTGCGGTAATCCTCGTACGTCGTCGACCCGATGCAGCGCAGTTTCCCCGCGGTGAGAACGGGCTTGAGCAGATTGGAGGCATCCATCGAGCCGCCGGACACGGAGCCAGCGCCCACGACTGTGTGAATTTCGTCGATGAAGAGAATGGCGTGATCCTGTCGTTCCAGCTCCTTGATCACTTTTTTCAGCCGCTCCTCGAAGTCTCCGCGAAACTTCGTGCCGGCAAGGAGGGCTCCCATGTCGAGCGCGAAAATGCGAAAGTCGCGCAGCGCCTTGGGCACCTTCCCGTCGACGATCCTCTGCGCGAGGCCTTCCGTGATGGCCGTCTTGCCGACGCCCGCCTCCCCCACGTGGATGGGATTGTTTTTCAGCCTCCTGCAGAGCACCTGGATTGTGCGCTGGACGATCTCTTCCCTCCCGATGAGGGGATCGATCCCCCCTGATCGGGCCTTCTCGGTGAGGTCCACCGTGTAGGCCTGGAGGGCTCGGGCGGCGCGTCTCTCCTCACGGGTCTCGGCCCTTTCCTCCGCGCTCTCCTCTTCCTCCTGATCGCTCGCCTCGGCAGACCCCTCGACGTCAGGGAAAACAGTCACCCCGTGGGAGATATACGAGAGAAGGGCCAGCCGGTCGATGCCCTGTCGGGCCAGGAAGTGGGAGGCGTAGGATTCCTTCTCCTCGAGCATCGAGACGAAAATTTCGTCGATCTCAACCGAGTCCTTATCCGCGGAGGCGCTGTGGAGGATCGCGTTCTCCATGATCGACTGGAACCCCGCCGACTGAATGGGCTTCGAGCTCTCCACGACGGGGACACGGGTGCGAAAGAACTCTTCGAGATCCTTCGCGAGGGAATCCACGTTTCCGCCGCAGGAAACAATGATCTGCTTGCCCCGGTCGAAAAACAGCGACGCATACAGGACGTGCTCCGGAGTCAGATATTCATGGCGCCGCGACTCCGCCTCCCGGTAGGCGGCGAGAATGATATGGTTCAGCTCTGTAGAAATCTCCATCTAGGCCTCTTCGCAGCTCGCACGGAGGGGAAACTCGCTCTGACGGGCCATCTCGTGGACCTGCGAGACCTTGGTCACCGCGATGTCGTACGTGTAGACCCCAACCACCCCGAGCCCCTTCTGGTGGACGTCGAGCATGATCTTTGTCGCCTCTGCAGCCGCCTTGTGAAAAACAGCCACAATGACTTTCACGACGAAATCCATGGTCGTGTAATTGTCATTATGCAGGAGAACCCGGTAGAGCTTCGGCTCCTGGAGACGAGGCTTCTGCTGAACGCCGACATCTTCCTGGAAGGTGCCGGTGGGATTTCGCGAGGCGGGCATATCTGCGGCTCCTGCCATATATAATACTCAAGCAGGCGCTGCTCTTCAACGCATTGCCGGCTGCGCTCACCTCGGGAGCCCTCAATGGCAAAGCCCGCCCGTTGCGACTATACTCTGAATCGGAAAATCGTCATGTCACTTCTCTCTCGATACCTCGCGCCCGATCTCATACGGACCCTACGAAGCCGGGCAAAGGATGGTGCGATTCGAGAGCTTGCCGTCGTGCTGGCGTCAACCATAGGAAACGTTGACGCCGATGTGGTGGACCGCGCCATCCAGCAGCGGGAGAAGATGGTGAGCTCATGGATCGCGCCCGGGATCGCCATTCCCCATGCGCACCTGCCGGATTGGGACGGGATCGCGCTGGCCGTTGGCAGGAGCCGAAAAGGTGTGGCGTGGGACTCCAGCGACGGGAATCCGGTCAACCTGATCTTCGTCATCGTGAGCGGGGAAAGGGACCCCGATCAGCACGTGATGCTTCTGGCCGAGATAGCCCGGACTCTGCGCGACCGCGCCCTCACGCAGCTCATCCTGACCGCGCGCACCGCGGATGAGACCTATCGGCTCCTGATCTCCCAGGGCTATGTCGAAGAAGCCGGCAAGCCCGCTTCCTCCGCCAAGCTGCGACTCTCGCGCCTGCTGTTTGCGCACGCCCTCTCGGTGGCCGAAGAGGTCAAGGCCAGGGCGCTGCTCCTCCACGGCGATGCGGTGGGATCGCTGAAGTTCATCGAGGATATCCCCTCCAGCGTGGAGCTGATCCTGGTCACCTCGACAAAGACTGAGTTCACCATCGACAATGCAAAAGTCTCGCATGTTCTGCAGGTTCCCTTTCCCACTCTCGACAGGTCTGATCAGGTGGAGCTCGCCCTGCTGTTCGCGGTCTCCCGCGGCCTGCTCGCGCGCGGCGACTCGGTGATCAGCCTCTCCGGCGTGCCGAACTCGGGAGCCCTCGATACGCTGCTCGTGATCGATCTCGGCCGGGAGTTCCCGACCATGCTGTCACGGCCCTCAGAGACGCCGCTGGGCGACGTGGAGCCCCAGGTGCTGGAAAAAGTTCTGCAGATCGCGACCGACATCTCCCGCGAGGGCCGTGAAGGTCGACCCGTTGGGACGGCCTTCGTGATCGGGGACTATCCCCGGGTCCTGCAGTACTGCCGGCAGATGGTGATCAATCCCTTCCACGGATACCGGGAGGAGGAAAAAAGCATTCTCGATCCGAGCCTCGAGGAAACGATCAAGGAGTTCTCCACCATCGATGGGGCATTCATTATTCGCGGGGACGGCGTCATCATGTCGGCCGGGACGTTCCTGCGGCCGGAGAAAACCTCGGTGAACCTGCCCTCAGGCCTGGGGGCGCGGCACGCTGCCGCGGCCGCCCTGACGGCGTTCACGTCGAGCGTCGCTGTCGTTGTATCGCAATCCACGGGCAGTGTGACGCTGTTCAAGGGGGGCGGGCTGGTCATGAGCATGGAAAAGCCCGGTCCCCCCTCGAGCGTGACGGTGTAGGTCGGCCGGGCGCTCACCGCATTGACAGCACGCTTCCCCGAGTGTAGTACATTTCCCGAGGAGCACGCGTGACACTCAGTCTCGAGCAGGTCATCGACGGGCTCAACACGCCTCGAACGGCGGAGCTGGTCCAGGGGGTATGATGCTGATCGTATTCAGGGGCCTGCCAGGGACCGGAAAAACACGCCTTGCCCGCGGGCTCCTGGAACGCTGCACCGACCTCCTTGTTCTCAGCCGGGATTCCCTGCGATCCGGGATATTCCCGCACCCGACTTTCAGCGAGGAAGAAAAAGCCCTCGTGGACGGGTTGATCGTTGACATGGCCGACTACCTCATGGCCGCGGGAAAGTCGGTCGTGATCGACGGGATGGCGCTTTCCTCGGCCCGCCTGCTGGAGAGGTTCGCGAGAGCGGCGGGTGCGCATCACGAAGGGATCCGGATCATCGAGTGCACCTGTACGGAGGAAACTGCCCTGGCCAGGATTGCAGCCGATCGTGACACGCACCCCGCCGGCGACCGGGGCGCCGATCTCTACTATCGGGTCCGCGAGCGCTTCGAGCCGACCGAGCTGCGCTTCCTCAGCATCGATACCGACGGCGATGAGGAGCAGAACCTGGAGGCCATTCTGGGCTACATCGAAAACCCGCCGGTCTGAAAACCGGGTTGCCGGGCCGGGCAATGGACAGAGGTTACATCGTTCACGCAAGAGAGCAGACCCGCGCAGGCCGCACCGCGATCCACCTCTTCGGCAGGCTCGAGGGCGGACAGACGTTTGCCGTTGTCGAGAAGCGACTCAAGCCTTTCTTCCATGTGCGAACCGAGGATGCTGAGCGCGCTCGAGCGATCGCGGACAGCGAAAGACACGACGCCGCCATGCTGGAAAGCCGACGCCGCTCGATGGACGGGGCGGGCATGACAAGGATCGAAACAGCGAGCGTCGGCGCGCTGCAAAGATTTCGTGATTCGCTGCACCGGGCTGGAGTCAGAACCTACGAGGCGGATGTGAAGCTCTCCACCCAGCTCCTCATGGATCTGGGCATCCATGGCACCGTCAGCATCGACGGTCCCTGGCGGGAAGGCAGAAGAGTCGCAAGAGTCTACGAGGATCCCACTCTTGGTTCGTGCGCCTTCGAGCCGGCGCTGAGCACTCTCTCTCTGGACATCGAAACAGACCCCCGGGCTCAGACGGTATATGCCGTCTCACTGTGCCGGGAGGGCTCCGAGGTGGTCCTCTTCAACGGGGCCGGCGGAGGAAATCCCCATAGCGAGATGGTGAGACGATTCCCCGATGAGAAGCAGATGCTCGCTGAGCTTCGGCGGCGTATCGTTGAGCTGGATCCGGACGTGATCACCGGATGGAACGTCGTTGATTTCGACCTTCGGGTCCTGACGCGTCGATTCGCCGCGCTCGGAGTCCCGTTTGACATCGGCAGGTCAGATGAGCCGGCGTCCTTCCTCGATCGGCAAGACGCCGACGGAATCACACGCTGGAAGAGGAGCAAGGCGGTCGTCCCGGGGCGCCAGGTGCTGGACGCGTTGTGGTTGGTGCGTTTCGCGGGCATGGGACTGGAAGACTATCGGCTGGAGACCGTGGCCCAGAACGTGCTGGGCCGAGGGAAGAGGATTGAAGAGAAACCAGGAGAGTCGCGCACCGCGGCGGTGCAGCGGCTCTATCGCGAAGACCCGACAAACCTCTGCCTGTACTGCCTGGAGGACGCACGACTGGTGCTGGAGATCCTCGGCAGGGAGGGGCTCCTGGAGCTGGCACTCCAGAAGACACTTCTCATCGGAACGTCCCTCGAGCAGACCTCGATGAGCGTTGCGGCCTTCGAGTTCCTGTACACCGAGCACTTGCACAGCAGAGGCATCGTCGCCCCCACCCTGGGGGTGGACCAGGACTCTCTCGAGCGCGTGCCCGGCGGCGGAATCATCACTCCTCGCGCCGGCCTGTATGAGAACGTCCTGGCCTTCGACTTCAAGAGCCTTTATCCATCCATCATCAGAACGTTCAACATCGACCCGCTCTCCCGGGTGAGAGAAGCCGCGAATACCGCGGATGCCATCACCGCGCCAAACGGCGCAGTTTTCCGAAGAGAGCCAGGAATCCTGCCCGGCATCCTGGATCGATTCTTCGAAAGCCGGGACGCTGCCAGGAAGGCGGGGAATGCGAGGGCCGTGTATTCTCTGAAGATCGTAATGAACTCTTTCTACGGTGTCCTCGGAACGCCGGGCTGCAGATTTGCGGCGTCACCGCTCGCCGGCGCAATCACCAGCTTCGGGCAGCACATCCTGTACTGGGCTCGCGATCAGGTCGTTTCGAAAGGCTACGACGTGATCTATGGAGACACGGATTCACTGTTCGTGCTGATCGGGGGAAGCCCGTGTGGCGGCCTCGACCAGCTTGCCGAGCTTGGCAGGGAGCTCGCTCGGGATCTGAATGAAAGGCTTGCACAGCATGTGCAGGCGACATATCGGGTGGCCTCGCGGCTGGAGCTGGAGTTCGAGGCTCTCTATAGTCGTTTCTTCCTGCCACCAATGAGAACGCCCGCTGCCCAGGGAAACGAACTGCCTGGCGATGACGAGGAGGGGGAAGGCAGGGGCAGGGCAAAAGGCTACGCGGGTCTGCACCGGGTCTTCGACGGCAATGGGGAAACAACGGTAATCGAGGTGGTCGGACTCGAGGCCGTACGCCACGACTGGACGCCGCTTGCTCAGGAGCTCCAACGCGGGCTTCTCGAAATGGTCTTTCATGATGCCGAACCCTCGTCCATCAAGCAGCACATCCTCGGGGAGCTGCACGATCTGCGAGCGGGCAAACGGGACGAGAAGCTCGTGTACCGCAGGTCGCTGCGAAAGAGAATCGACAATTACGGTAAATCAGCACCGCCACATGTTCGGGCTGCCCTTCTACTGCCTGCGGAAGAAAGGTCTGGACTCATTCGCTACATATGGACCACGGACGGTCCGCAGCCCGAAAGCAGGACGACCAGCCCTCCCGATTACGAGCACTACGTTCAAAAACAGGTACGTCCCATTGTGGAATCTATTGCCCCATTCATAGGGCTTTCCACTGAAGACCTTTTTCTTGAAGGGGGGCAATTGGGGTTATTCTAACCTCCTATCGTAGCATTGCTCGGAGCCCCACCGATTCATATTGGAGTTTGCAGGGCAATATCGTGCGCTCCCGGCAGCGGTCAAAAAAGAGCCGATTCTGCCCTGGGGAATCATCTCTCCTGCGACGATAGCGTCAGAACTCTTGCGGTCACCCTCTTCGTGAAAATTCCTGTCGCGGAAGTGAGGCAATCCACAACAACACCCCTACAAGGGACTTTGAGAAGCGGGTAGCTTCTTAATCGATTATCTCAGGAGATGCTGAGGAAGACGTTCATGAGTACGGATGGGAGGATAGAGGAATTGCAAACTACTTGAATGGGTGAACACACCCCGACAAAGGAGCAGTTTGAATTGTCGTTCCTGAAGTTGCTACACACCCCGTTCTCCTGAAAACACTCCCGGCACCTCTCTTGGGCTGCAACTCCCACGATGCTTTCGCAACCTAAGTTGCAGGGGTAAGCCATTTGGCTGCCTGCGCAAGACAAGAATAACTCTCACGATCACAAAGAAATAGCGGTAAAGCACTGTCTTGGCATTCCCTTTGCATTTTGTTTAGGAAGCGTAGGAGGGTGATATGACAATCACTGCTATTGTTCTTTCGTTCATTTTGTTCTGTGGAGGACTGACAATCGGCGGTTCTCTCGGTGCTGCCGACTATAAGCACAAGATCGAAAACGGCACGTATCAGGTTCACACCGAAACTGAAACGAAAACCGTTGCCGTGGACGAAACCGAGAAGTGAATGGGGTTGCTGAAGCCTGTTTTCGACACTTTCGCGGTTAACGGAATTCGAAAACCCTCGAATTTACGGGGAATTTTGAGATCTTGGTCCGGAAGAACTCGATTTTGTAGTGTCAAAATATAGAGGATTTGGAGATTAGAAAGGCAAGAATTTGGCTAAATTATGCCTATTTGGCTTGCATTCCTCCGTAGCTCATGATACAATATGTGATGGGGATGGAAGCCCGATCACATGTTCGTCCGCATC
>DATKLB010000157.1:0-2998 GCA_035542615.1 Spirochaetia bacterium
GCACGCGAAGACCTGGCCGATTCCTTCATGATTGATCTCCACGCCGAGCTTGCGCAGGATCACCCCCTCGTCGCCGACGATATCCCCCATCCCCTTCATTCTTCCGAAGACGGCAAGCCGCATCCTCTTGAGCGCGCTCGCCGCAGCCGCTGCCCGCGCCCAGTCGGTGAACATCTCCTTGAAGGCCGCATCCTCCCAGTGCTCGGTGACGATGGTCGGATTCGCCCCCGCCTGGAGCACCATGTTCGCCGTATCCTGGATCCCGTGGATTCCCTGGTTCGTCGTGAGCCTCCGCCAGTCCCAGTCCTTCGTGACCACGGGCAGGGGCTGGATATTGGCCAGCAGGATGGGAAGTGTGTTCTCCTCCAGAGCCCGCACCAGCCGAAGGCCGGGGCTGTAGAGGAGCATGACCAGGAGAATCCCGTCATAGTTGTTCCGGTTGAAATCTCTCACGATGCACTCGATATCGTGCCGGGACTTTGCGGCTCGAGGGAAGACGATGTCGGCGGAGCCGGAGAGAGCTTCGGCCAGGCGGCGCGCCCACGCCTCCTGCATGCCCGTAATTTCCGGCTGGCTCTCGTCGTAGAGACCATGCATGATCCCGAGGAAACCGATCTTCGGTTTGCGCGTTTCGATCATCGCGATCCTCCTGTGCTCAACAGATCTCGACAATGCGGCCTTCGCTCATGGAGCGTTCCACAGCTTCCGTCGCCTTCTGCGCCCAGAGCGCGTCCTCCAGGGTCGACAACGGCTCCCCCGACCCTCGTCGGCACAGCTCGACGAAGAAGCGGTCTTCGTTCGTGATTGTCTCCTGGTACGCTGTGTAGGTGTGGGAATGGGAGATCCCCTTCTTCACCTCCACCCAGTCCTGGTAGGTGTAGTGGACGGATCCGGCGGTGCCGATCACCTTGATCGTGTACGTCCAGGGCGATGGGGACAAATCGTCCGCCGCGAAGCTCACCGACAGGTGCGCGATCGCACCGCTTTCAAGCTCGATGAGGACGCTCGCCAGGTCTTCTTTCTCCGGTTGCCGGGGATGATTGCGATTCGCCTTGAACCCGCAGATTCGCCGCGGTCGCCCGACGAGGAACATCATCGTGTAGAGAGGATGCGTCAGGAGGTGCCGGACGACCCCGGGGAGGGTCCCCGCCCGCTCATCTGAGTGGTAGATGTTATACATCACGTGGCAGGAAACGACCTGGCCGAGATCACCGTTTCGAATGAGCTTGTGAGACCGCTTGAGGCCGTCCTCGTGGATCATGTTGTGACCGGGAACGCACAGCTTGCCGCTTTTTGCCGCGATGTCGATGAGCCGCTGCACCTCGCCCTGGGAAGCGCAGAGAGGCTTCTCTACCAGCACATGCTTTCCCGCTTCGAGAGCCAGACGTGCCAGCGGCAGGTGTGTCTCCAGGTTGGTGAGAACGAAGACGGCATCCACTGCGGGATCCCGGACGAGCTCTTCCGGGCTCTCGAATCTTCTGCAGTTCTCCTCCCGGGCGCGTCGGACCGCGGTCGCCTCCGTGCGGTTCCACAGCCCGACGAGCACCGCCCCCTCGATTTCCCGAAGCGCCCGGCCATGGAGCACCGAAACCTCGCCCGCCCCCAGGAAGCCGATCCCCAACTTGTCTCCCGGCATGACTATGACCCTCCCTCAGTACGAGATGACAAGACACCCGCCCGCCGCTGCGTGCGTCATGCCTTCAGGCATTCCTTGACGCGTGCCGCGATCTGCTGCGGTGAGAGGCCGAACGCCCGCAGAAGCTGCTCATAGGTCGCCGAATGGATGAACTGCGGCGCCCCTTCAGGATCGAGAGTGTTCACCGGCAC
The DNA here is from genome assembly GCA_035542615.1 of Spirochaetia bacterium. GTDB lineage: Bacteria > Spirochaetota > Spirochaetia > SZUA-6 > Fen-1364 > Fen-1364. The sequence continues at coordinate 1,828 of DATKLB010000157.1, forward strand.
GAGCTGACCGGTCTCGATGTCCGAACGTTCACGGAAAAGCAGGTTCCGCAGTTGGCTCCATAGGTAACCGTTGTTCTGCTCCGCGATGATGACGGGTCGGCCTGAGTCATAAAGCTCACGGAACAGCGCCTGGTCGAAGGAGGGAAGGTCGGCAACGCCAACGGCGATGCCTTCCTTCTGCAGCAGCCGGCCCGCCTCCAGCGCCTCGTGGGTCCCGCGACCGCTGGAGACAATGAACGCGATGTCCCGGTCTCCGCGCAGGAGCCAGTAGCCCCTTCCGTACTCGAACTCGATCTCCGGCCCGTAGAGCACCGGCGCGGGCGCCCGCAGCATTCGTGCGTACACGAGCCCTCGGCCGCCCTCCATCACCCAGCGCATAAACGCGAGAACCTGGTTGGGGCAGGAGAGACTGATCATTTTCAAATGAGCGATCTCTTTGAAGAACAGCGGATCATCATTGCCCATGTGCGTGGCGCCGTTGGTCCGCGTCTCGAAGTCCGGCGCCGTCGCGAGGAACGTGAGATCCAGGCCGTGCCCGGCCGGGAGCCAGCCGTCCTTGCTGCGCATCACCTCAAGGCGCTCCTGGTGGGAGATCGCAATTCGTCGCATCACCTGGTAGTTGAAAAACGGGCAGAAAGTGCTGACCCATGCGTTGTATCCCAGGGCTGCGTACGCCTCCCCAATGCACATCATGTTCGCCTCGGCAACCCCCACGTTGTGGGCCCGGTGCGTATCGACGAATGCCACTCCCTCCTGCAGACCGCTCGTGGTCCCCAGGTCCGCGTCGATGCTCACGACCCTGTGGTCGCGCGCGAACACCTTCATGGCGGAGGTGATGACCGCCGATGCGCTGAGCGGCCGGGAGGCGTCGAGCCGGGGCAACTCCGAGGCGGGGTACTCGATCCGTTTGCTCCGAGGAGCCGCTGGCCCCCTCTGCACCTGGCTGGCCATGGGCTGCACGCACGGCCTGGGGCCCGGGCTGACTTCCAGATGCATCCTCCTGGCCGCAGCAAGGAGGCCCTGACGGATGAGATCTCCGCCCTCGAGGTCGCCGCATCCCTGAAGGATCGAAAGAAACTCCGCCGCTCGCTCCGCGCGGCGATGCGCCTGCAGTGCCAGCTCCTGCTCCGCAAGCGCATCCGGAAGCTCCACCTTGTGACCGGCCATGAAG
>DATKLB010000158.1:0-21803 GCA_035542615.1 Spirochaetia bacterium
AAGCCGATGCCGGGAAGTGCCGCGGTCTCTCTGGTGAACGCGGGCCTGGAGGGATTTGTGCGTGCGGCGGGCCTGGAGATGGGGCGCGGCGTACGCGTGAACGTCGTGAGCCCGCCTTGGGTGAAGGAAACGCTGCGATCAATGAAGATGGAAGAGTCTCATGGTCTGGCGGCGGCTGACGTAGCAAAAGCGTACATCGCGGCTGTCGAAGGACAGAACAACGGCGAGGTTCTCGACGCAGCGCGATTCGTCTGACGCGGACGGAATATCGGGGCCACTCCCCGTTATCCGCTCCCCATGGGATCCCCTTGGGGCCATGTGCCTTCCCAAGATTGACATCCTGCCATGACGCGTCTACCCTGATTTCCGCGGGGCATCCCGCAGGAGGAAGTCGATATGTTGAAAGCTGGCACGATTATTCTCCTGGTCTTGTTTATTCTTACTGCCTTATACTCGCTTGTAGATATCATCGCTCCACGGATCACGCTGGAAGGCGACTTCCAGGCCATCGCTGGCAGAAGTTTCGAAGGCGTTCTGGAAGGCGGATCGCTGTTCGTGCCGATGCTATACCTGCGGCACCTGGGGGTAGCGAGCCTTGCCATATCGATAGCCGCCGCCTTCATCCTGCTCGCAGGCTTCAGCAAGGCGCAGCGGTGGGCATGGTGGGCTCTGCTTGTGACCGGTGGCCTCGTCCTGGGGTTCGGAACGGTCGTGAACCTCGTGATCGCCAACTGGCTGGATTTTGCAACGCACCTGGTCGCGCTGTTGTGGCTTCTCGCAGGCCTGTTGATTCCCGTGAAAGTCTTCTTCACGAAGAGAGCATAACAACTACTGGAGCGCGATCTGCCTGCCTACATCTCCATTTTCGCCTTGACGATTCTGGGCCACTACGCGATGGGTCGTGCGCGGCCGGAGAGCCGTAACGCCAAATCCGCGTCACCCGGCGCTGTTCTCCTCCACTCTGGCCCTGAGGATTCGCGCCACGATTCCGAAGAAAAATCCGTAGATAAGCGACAAAAAGCAGAACGAAAGAGGCTTTCCGATTGTCCGTGGCTCGGTGATGCTCGTGAGAACAAGAATGATGCCGAGGATGAATCCCAGGAGGCCCGCGGCATAGGTAGTCTTCTCGAAGAAATCCCACACAATCAATGACCGTCCGAGAACCTTGGCGTCCTCGACCTTTCCCAGGGCGCTTCGGAAAGCCTTTCCGATCCCCGGGAATCCCCACACGGCGAACGTAGAGATGAAAGGCACCAGCAGGACCACGGCGAAAGTGGTCGGGGCGAAGAACGCGGGGAACCGGCCGCCCTCCAGCCATATCGCTCCAAGGATGAAGGCGAGCATGAGAACGACGCAAATGAAAAACCTCATCATGCAACGCCCCTTTCCGCGCGATAGCGCAGAATCCGCGCAACGATGCCGAAGAAAACCCCATAGATCACGGCTGTGAGGGAAGCGGAGAACGGCCTCCCCAGAAGAGGAGTGTCAGAAGCGCGCGTGCCCAGAATGAGCACGACACCCGTCAACCATCCCAGGACCCCGGAGAGATAGAAGACTCGCTCATAGAATGCCCAGATGCGGACCGACCTGCCAGCCGAGTGATCCCCTCCGTGTTCGCCAAGCGCGTCACGGAAAGCCTGACCCAGATCGCGGGCTTTCCAGACAGCCAGGGACGCGACGACCGCGGGGAAAAAGACAATCATGAAGGCAGTAAACCCAACATAGCCGAGGAGGTCCCCGCCCTCGATCAGTATGGCCCCGCAGACGAGCGCCAGCAGAAGCACGAGACCAGTGAAGAATCTCACCATGTTCGTCCTCCTTGCGCGTCTCGTCCCGAAGGATAGTCTGCCGGCATCGGTCTTCCCATCGGACTTTTGTATGATTCGCATCACATTGCCGGGTCGTCAGTCCCCGTTGAATTGAAGCAGCCTTATGAGGTCCACCCTGCCCCGGCATGATGTTTTTTCATAGACGTGGTACACGTGGGTCTTCACGGTCTTGATCGAAATGAAAAGTTCCTCCGCCACTTCACGATAGCGGCGTCCACGAAGGATCAAGGCGATCACCTCGCACTCTCGCTCCGTCAGGGAATACCGTTGTTTGAACGCCGGTGAAAGAGTCAGATCCAGCTCCCGCATGGGCTTTTTCGAAAGGACATCCACGATACCGCGCAGAATCCGATACATGGTCCCGAAGAGGACGGCGTAGAGGCCGAACAGCCCGACGGCAGTCCAGAGATTCCTTGTGCTGACGGAGCCGGGCTGCCCGATCCGGGAAAGTAGGGCCATTACCGATACAAGAACGCCCAGAATTCCGCCGAGATAGGCACCACGCTCAAAAAAAACCCAGATCCGAAGCGACATGGATCGATCACGGACAATCCATTCCGTGCTGAAGGCGTCCCGAAAAGCGGCAGCCACCTCCGTGACTTTCCAGATCATGAGACCGCCGAGAAGCGGGACTGCCACCGTGAAAGCGAGGGGGGGCAGCGAAACGAGTGGTGTGAAATCGCTGCCGGTGGAGAGGGCCGCAAGCGCCACGACGACGATCAGGAGCTCGATTCCGAGGACGAGTCGACCCATGGCTGGAAAAACACTATCCCCACCATCTTGCGCGGTCAAGCGTGCGGGTTCTCGTTTGACCGAAGAGCGCCCGGAAGGTTACGTTCTTGGACATATGCTCCCGAGCGCAGCAAGGAAGTAACCCCGGTGGCTTTGGACTTCTCATTCGAAGCATTCCTCCAGCGTGTCGAAGGGCGGCTCGATCCTGTCGGGCAGGCCGAAATGCCGGCTGCGGAGGAAGGCGTCACCCACGCAGCGGTGACGCTTCTCCTGCGCCCGGCAGGAGCCACTGACGGCGACGCAACCGGCGATTCCGCCGAGATCCTCTTCATCAAGCGCGCGGAGCGTGAGGGGGATCCGTGGTCCGGGCACCTGGCATTCCCCGGAGGCCGGGCGGAGAAAGAGGACGCCACCCTGCTGGACCTCGCCATGCGTGAAGCTGCGGAAGAAGTGGGAATCGATGCACGAGAGGGCGGCAGGCTGCTCGGCAGGCTGCAAACGCTCCGGCCCCTGAGCGCCCGCATTCCCTCCATCACGGTGACGCCATTCGTCGCCCTGGCGCCGCCGGGAGCAGTCCCCCGCCCTCAAGCGGAGGAGGTGGAGGAAGCCTTCTGGATGCCCGTGGGTGCGCTGCGCAGAAGCGGGCGCTCCGCAACGGTGCAGTGGGAAAGCAAGGACGGCAGGCGCGAATTCCCCGCGTTCCCGTCTCCCAAGGGACCCATCTGGGGCATTACAGAACGAATCCTCTCTCAGTTTCTTGCTCTGGCTGAGTGATCCCGCGCGGGCAGTGACACCTCTGCAGCGAGATCAGTGACAATGCGGGCCGTGTGTCGTATTCCATTGTAGTAGTCCGTGAGACGTATGTTCTCGTTCGGCGCATGGATGTTTGAGCCCGGGTAGCCCACTCCCGCGGTCACGATGGGAACCCCGAGGTGCCTTCTGAAGAGCTGCGCCGGTCCGGAGCCGCCGCTCATCGGGTAAATCCGCTGGGGCCTGCCGTAGACATCCCGGGCGCTCTCCACGACCAGGCCCACGAGGGGATGATCCAGGGGGGTCCGGGACGGGTCGAGCTTGCCGATGCACGCCACCTGGATGTCGTCGAATCCTCTCGAATCCAGGTGTCTCCTCAGCTTTTCCAGTATCTCCTCCGGGGACTGGTCCGGCACGAGCCGGAAGTCCACCTTGGCGGACGCACGCGCCGGCATGATCGTCTTCTGCCCCTCTCCCTGGTAGCCGGCGGAAAGGCCGCAGATGGTGCAGCTTGGAATCAGAGTCGCGTTCCTCTGCAGCTCCGCCGCGGAGGAGTACCGGCCAATGAACTTTCGCGAGCCCATGGAAATGCGCTCCGACTCAGGGATGGCAGGCAACTGTTCGAGCAGCCGCATGTCCCGGGCGGAGGGCGGAATCACTTTGTCATAGAACCCCGGTATGGCGATGCCCTCATCCGCGGTCTTCAACGTCGAGAGTGCCCAGGTCAACCTCCAGGCGGCGTTGGGCAGCAAGGTTCCCCAGACGCCGGAGTGGCAGTCCCGCGCAAGAGACTGGACGGAAAGCTCCACGTACAGGATGCCGCGAAAGCCCAGGTACTGCGCGGAAACACCCTCCGCATCGACGTCCCCGAACTCCCACAGGCAGAGGTCTGCCGCGAGCGAGTCCTTGTTGTCCCGGATCACCTGCTCGAGGCTCGGGCTGGCGATCTCTTCCTCTCCCTCGATGAGGAACTTCACCGTGCAAGGAAGCTCGCCCCCGTTTGCTTCCAGAACCGCGTCCACCGCGGCAAGGCGGCACGCGAGATGGCCCTTGTCGTCCATGACCCCACGGGCGTAGAGCTTGCCGTCACGGAGCGTGGGCTGGAACGCGGGCGTCACCCATTGGTCCAGAGGCTCGGGCGGCTGGACGTCGTAGTGGTTGTAGAAGAGAATCGCGCGGCTGTCTGCGCCGCTCGCGCCGCTCGCGCCGCCTGCGCCCGCCCCCCGCCCCGCGCGCTCGGCAATGATCGCCGGGTGTCGCGGCGTCTCCACAAGGTGCGTCGCGAATCCGCGGCGCTCCAGGGCGCTCACGACCATGCGTGCCATCTCCCGAATGCCCTTGTCCTGAGCGGAAATGCTCGGCTGGGCGCAGAAGCTTTTCAGCTCCTCGAGCGCCTTGTCCCTGCCGCGCTCCACCGCGCGGTCTACTGCTCCGCCATCTGCTCTCATAGGGGGATATCTTGCGCTGCGCGGACAAGTCTTTCCAGCGCTGAACGTCGCGCAAGGTCTCCAGAAGCTCGAAGCCCTCACGCCATTCTCCCAGGCCGCTTTCCGCGTTGATGTGGCCCGCGGCACCGCCGCCGGGCGGGAGGCCGTGCGCGCACCTCGGCCGTGTGCCGCCGCATTCCCCTTCCCTTCGGGCGGGGCACGCCCGAAGACTCGAACGGCCGGCGCAGGGCTCGTTGCCTTTCCCGGGGATGACAGCTATAGTCCGGCCCCGTGAACATCCTGTCTCTCGACGGAGTGAGCAAGACCCTGGTGGATGCGCCCCTGTTCGACCAGGTGACCCTGGGGATCGATGCCGGCGACAAGATAGGATTCATCGGCAGGAATGGCGCGGGAAAGTCCACCTTCCTGAAGATCCTCACCGGGGAGCTGCCCCCGGACGCGGGCACGGTGTCGCGAAACCGCTCCCTGACAATGAGCATCCTGCCGCAGCGGCCCTTCTTCCATCCCGGGACGACGCTGGAAGAGTACTGCTTCCAGGAGAATGCCGGCCTGGCGGTGAGCGCGGCGGCCCCCGGCGCGGAAGGCGCGGAAGGCGCGGAAGAACACGCCGCGGTCGCCGACGCCTACCGGTCCCTGTGCCGCGAGCTCGGGCTGACGGACCTGTCCGCCAGGATGGAGACTCTCTCGGGTGGCATGCTGCGCAAGGCGTCCATGGCGGCGTGCCTGGCCCGGCGCGCGAACTTCCTCCTGCTGGACGAGCCCACCAACCACCTCGACCTGGACACCATCGAATGGCTGGAAGGGCGCCTGGGCAGCGTGTCCTTCGGGTTCATCCTCGTCACCCACGATCGCTATTTCCTGGACGGGGTGTGCACGGCGATCATGGAGATCGACGGTCACGAGGTGCGCAAGTACGCGGGCAACTACTCCGTGTACCTGGAGCGCAAGGCGGAGCGCGAAGAGGTGCGCCAGAAAGACGAGCAGCGCCGGGCCACCATCCTCAGGCGGGAGGCGGAGTGGCTGAAGCGGGGACCGCGGGCCCGCACGGGAAAAGACAAGGGCCGCAAGCAGCGCATCCAGGACCTCCTGGATTCCCACGTGCAGGCGGAGATGACCATGAGGGAGTTCACCTCCGCGCATCGCCGTCTGGGGAAGAAAGTCCTGGAGATGCATGAGGCTGCGAAAAGCTGGGACGGCTGGCAGGTCCTTCGCCCTTTCACGTACAGCTTCCGGCGCGGAGAGCGCATCGGCGTCATCGGTCCCAACGGATCCGGGAAGACCACCTTTCTCAAGCTGGCTGCGGGAGAGGTGGAGCCGGACAGCGGCAGGGTGACTCGAGGAGAGACCACGGTGTTCGCTCACCTGCCGCAGGCGGGCGGAGAGGCGAGACGGAATGTCACCGTCATCGACTTCATGAGGGAGCTCGCGGAGCGGGTGCCGCAGGAGCGCGGAGGGTCGCTGTCCGCGGAGCAGTTCCTGGAGAGGTTCCTCTTCCCGCGCAGCATGCATGGAGTCACGCTGGACCGGCTTTCCGGGGGGGAGCTGCGTCGGCTTACGCTGGCACGGCTGCTCGCCACGGCGCCCAACTTCCTGCTCCTCGACGAGCCCACGAACGACCTTGACCTGGATACCATTCGGCTGCTGGAGGACTACCTCGCTGACTTCAGCGGGTGCATCCTGCTGGTGTCTCATGACAGGGCGCTGTTGGATCGCCTGACGGATTCGCTCCTGGTGTTCGACGGACAAGGGGGCGCCCGCGGGTTCGTCGGGACGTACGAGGAGTACCGGGAGGCGGCGCAGGAAGAGGCTGCCAGGGCGGCGGGGATTGCGCGGGATGCAGGCGCAGGGCGCGAGCCGCCGCAGCAGCCTGCCCGAGCTGAAGACCGCACCGAGAAGGCTCGGCTGTCCTTCAAAGAGCGAAAAGAATACGAGGGGCTCCTGGCGGAGATCGAGGCGCTCGAAAAAGAACAGAAAGTGCTGGAGGCGGCATTCCAGGAAAAGCCGGATCAGCCAATGGATCCCGAGACGCGGGCGAAGAATGCCAGGCGCTATCAGGAAGTCCTGCGCACCATCGATGAGCGTATGGCCAGGTGGGAAGAGCTAGCCAGCCGTGCAGAATGAGGTCTTATCCGCGGGGTGATGCGCATGGGTAGTGGCTTTCCGAATAGGATCAAAGGATGCCGAGAAAGAGCTTTCGAGGAGGTTTAGGCGCGTCTGATTGCCGGCCCGGGCTCAGCCTTTCAGCCCGCTGCCTGGGCGGAGCGAGGGCCTGCTGTAAACGCTTGTCCTGGTATCTCTTCCACGGACAGGCCTGGATGGCTGAGGGATGAAAGCAATTCTGACCCTGTGCCTGGCGGCCTGTTCCTTTTGCGATATTTACGCGCAAGAAGTTCCAGGGCCCGAACGTAGCGCCATCGAACTGGACACTGACATGGCGATGTTCGCTGCGCCATCCACGAGCTTTTTCCTTGGCTGGCAGCGGGACGTAAATGCGCTGTTCCAGATCGGACTGGATGGCCTATCGGGCTGCTTCGGCGGTCATGACCGGAGGCTATTGCGCTTCGGGATGCTCACCCTTTTCACCGGAGCGAGCTTGATCGCTAACAGGGCCTTCTCGCTCACCGCGCACGACGAGAGTCACATGGAAGCGGCCCGCGCTATCGGAGCGTCAGGCGTTTCTCTTGCAAGAGAGACGAATAGTCGCGAAATGAGTATCTGGGAGTTTTTTTTCGAGTCCTTCAACTTCACCTTAGAACCGGGACTCTATGAGTACACCAAAGTCAATGCCACGCTGAATGAACAAGCCTATGTGGCCGGCGAAGGGCTGAACACGAACATGCTCACAGCAGATGCGATAGGCAGGAAGATTGATGAAGGTGCCGGGCACATCACTGATCTGGCACCGTACCTGCTCAATAAGCTTTGGGGAGTGAGCTATTTTCTGGAGACCGGCCCCCACTCTGACGGGGCCAACTATGTCGATTTGCTGATCAAACAGGGCCATAACACGGTAAGCAGTCGAAGTGTCGTTTCCCTCAATGCCGTGTCCTGCCTGTTGTCAGGTGGTTTTCTTGCGCTGGCGAGGGGCACCTATGATTTCATTGCTGAGGGAACCTCGGCGGTGAAACCCTTGGGTCTGAGAATCGGCGAGGTGACCCTCTGTTGGCCCGAGCTGACTACATGGCTTAATCCAGACAACGTCTCGCTCCTCGTTTCGGCTGATGCCGCGTGGAAGAACATTGCATTTTTCCGTTTTGGGATCGATTCGCCATTGTTAGGGAACACTTCCGCGAATCCCGAGCTTACTTTCGGCGTGAAGGTCAAGATTCAAAGGCTGAGGGTGGGGACGGAAATCACCTCCCATTTCACGGGGCTCCCTTTTTTCTTGGGAAGCGCGGAACTCCTTCTAGCCGATATCTTTTCAATCGGGATAGAGGGGTTCTACGGGGAGCGCCATACCATGAGAGAATTGAGGGAATATCCCCTCGGTCCCGGCGCGGCAGGCTTCGTCAAGGTAATGTTCTAGATAGTCGTCCTCTCGAAACGCAGGTCGCTGCGGCTGCCCGCAGCGGGACCGCTGGACTGGGTAAGGCATGCGTTCCGACCGCAGCACGAGCTGGTGTGGCCCAGCGGCGCGGGGACCCGAGGCTTCATCGCCTTTGATCCCGGCTCGTGGTAGGTGGAAGAATGCCCAGCCGCAATCTCAGCTGTTCCCGGCGATGAACGCCGAGCTTTTTGAATATGTTTTCAAGGTGCTTCTCCACGGTCCTTTGGTCAATAGACAGGCAGCCAGCTATCTCCGAAGTGCTGAGACGGCGTGCGACAAGGCAGCACACTTCCGCCTCACGTCGCGAAAGCGAACAGAATCTTTTCGTGATTCCCGCGGGAGCGGGTTCAGAGAAGTTCTGCCACATTGAGGACCTCATTTTCGATGGCCGGATTGTATGATTTCCCGCAGACTTTTTCATACGCAGTACCTACGTATATTGCGAGGCTATTCTTTTGACGATCAGGGTGACCAGACTTCCGCTGTCCCAAGAGCATCTACTCCCCCTTGAAGTGACGAACGGGATCAAGCATCCAGCTCTTTCGTGATGCTTTTGGCTTTCCAAGCGGGCACCGTCATGAGGACATAGGATAGGGACGAAAGCTGAGCAACTGCATGCCCACTTCTTGCTTTCGTTTTATGCCGAGTTTCAGGTAAATGTTCTCCGCATGCTTCTCCACGGTGCGACGGCTAATAAAGAGCCTGTCCGCTATTTCCATCATGGAAAGCCTTTCTGAAAGAAGGAGAGCTATTTCCAGCTCGCGCTGAGTCAAGCCTGCCTGCGAGGCTTCAGCTCTCATGGCTTGCAGTCGAGATTTCTCGGGACTTGCAGCTGCCAAGGACAGAACATCGTAGAAGTTCTCTAGATGAGGTGAGATGATCTTGCTGATCGCTATCTCCTGGTCGCTAAAGAGAGAAGCGTGCCGGCAGCGCGGGATTATCGTGGTATATCGCCGGAACCAGCCACCAAGGCATCGTTGGACTCTTCTTGGCCTGACAAAGTCGGTTACAAACTCGGTGTTCTCAAAGGGCCGGAAGTCGGCAACCAGCCTGTCCAGGAGGTAGCCCGTCGTCATTGGAAGATGATGTCTGAAGTATTGGTTGAAATCGGCGGTTGTGCCTCGCTCCCCCGCGACGGCAAGAATACCGGGATCGATTCGCTCATTCGGATGCTCTCGACCGAAGCGCAGAATGTCATCGCTGTTCAGGGTTACGCAGAGGATTGGAAAATCGTGCCTGACGAGGTCCGCAATATGAGTGCAGACGAGGGCGCTAAACTCATCCAGATTTCGTGCAGCGCATACCTGCAAGAGGAAGTCATTGATCTTGCCCCATGCAAGAGGAGGCAAGCTTGCCGTTTTCCAGAAATTCGTTGTAGGCGGGTTTCCCAGGAACTTCATGCTCCCTCCGTGCCAAGCAGCGTGAAACGCAAGGAAGGACCATATTTGCAGGCTCGCTTGCTGCAGAACAAAGCTTTGTTCAGTCTGTCGTGGTTGTCAATAGGTAGTTTCTACGCAATGAAGGGTTCTTAGGGGCTCAGGTTATGAGATCGCGTCTCTGCGAAGACAGGCCCCCCATTCAGGTGATCTCCTGACAAGCAGCTGATTTCAAGAAAATGCCCGAAAAACGGATGCAAAATACGTACTTTCTACGGATAACGGCAACCAACCGATGGCGTAGGATAATTGCTGTGCCCCCACGAGGGGCTTGATCGTGGCTGGGATGCCGAAGGTACGGCATCAGAGATAGGGCTTCCTTGAACGGTACCCCAGTAGGGGGCTGTCAATGTCGGGCAACTTTCCTGTACTTGCCCAGACGATACAATTTCAAGTTCCCTTGCCGCTCTCCCGTGAGGTCCCCGGGTCTTCCACGTACCCTGGGTGACAGCTCGCGGTTGCACAACGACGGTGAGTCCGCCAAGCCTGGACCAGTACTCGGCGAGTGCGAACTTGATAAGGACCAATTTCGGTTTGAGAAATCGCTGCTGGCACGCCTGTGTATTTCCAAGTGCTGACAAAGAGCGGGGGAAGATACAGCACGCAATTCAACTACGCGTCACCCTATCTCATCACCACGACCGCATTCAGCACGGATTGCCTTGTGGCCGCCACCGTCAATCCCGGCACAACGGGCGCGTTCACGGTGGTTGCCAACAATGTCGACCTCACTGGCGGACCAACGTCCCTGAATCTGTACGCGGATTCTCTCCACACAACATCGGTCACCGTAACTGCATCGCAACAGGGCAACTCAGGGCAACTCTATCTCCAGAGTCCGTATGGATACATTCAGGTGTGGGATTTTGACTTCTCTTCCTCTGGGACAACCACAGCGAACATTTCGAATCCCTACGGATATCAGGGATTCTGGGTTCAGCAACTCGACGCGCCGAACACCCCGGCGGCTGGCTTCGTCAAGCACTGGACGAGCTGCGGCAGCCTTGGTGCTATTTCCCTGAGCGTTGTGCTGCCTGCCCTCGGTATGTCCCTTGGACCGACCGGGTATTCCGGTCCCGGGTCTTACTCGTACGCGAGCGCAAGCGGCACTCTTTCCGTGCCGGTCGCGGCAGGCACGGACTACTATCAGTTTTCGATCTCAGAGAATGTCAACCCGCCCACGTGCGGCGCTTTTGTCATGTCGCCCAACCCGACCATTGTTCTTCCCTCTGCGATTCGAAGCCCTTTCTCCGGGAGGAGCATGAAGGTTTCCCTCTGGACCATAGCTGCCGCTGCCACCGGCTCTATGCGGAACATCGATCTTGGGGCTCTCTTCCAATCAATGGGTTTGAACGGACTTCAACCCACTGCGCAGTACTCGTCAATTGAGTGCGGATCCACCGCTCTTCCATTCTGAGCCTCATGCCAAATTGGACGGGCGCCCGCACGGGCGCCCGTCCTGCAAAAGGCGTAATTTTTGCGGACGTGGAAGGTCGGCGAATGGCATAGAATAAAGAAGGGCCGGCCCCACTGGAGTCGTCGAGGTCGAGAAGCATTGCGGCGGAAACGGCCAGGGCGTCCGTGAAGGGGTTGGAGCGCTGGGTAAGCTGGGGCGGCGTGATTGAAACCATCAGGTTGTTCCGGCACATCAGGCCCGGCTCATAGGTGACTTGCGTGATCAACCAATGGCTCAGGATCGAATCCAGCTCGGCGGGACTGTAGCCGTCATCGATGTGGAAATACTCCGCCACGATCAGCGTGTCCCAGCCTGGCAGGGTGCAGCGCACGCCGGCCAGGAAGCTTTTATAGAAATCATCCCGTGGTCCGCGTGCGGCAAGAAGCATTGTGGCGTCATTATAGACGAGTCGATCCGAGCCCTGGGAGAAGCCTGCCTCCGCGTGCAGTGCGAGGTTTTCAAGAACCGGAACCTCGCCGAATGGCGTGGAGTCCATCCCCGCCCCGATATTGAACCGCGCTATTCGTTCAGGATTGCCGCGGAGGTGCCGTTTCCGAAAGCGTCGCCGAGGAGAGCGATCTGGATCAGTCTACTCATGTTTCTTTCATTTTCGAAGGAGTCCGGAAATCACGTCTTTCATGGCGGCGGCGGCCGGGCTCAGCGCGCTTGAATCCCTGCGGGCCAGCAGGAGAGTCCGGGTTGGCGTCGGCGGGGCAATGTCGATATACGCCGGCCCCCTGCCCCTGCGAACCATCGCCATCCGCACCATGCTCGGCACCACGCTCAGGCCGAGGCCTGCCTCTACCAGCGTCTGCACGGTGTCGATGCCATCCGTTTCGTAGACGACCGTGGGCTCGACCCTGGCCAGCGCGAGGGCGTCAAGAACGATCTTCCGAAAGCCGTGGCCGCTTTTCATGAGGATGAGCGGCTCCCCCGCGAGCTTTGACAGGGGAATCTTCCTGCGGGCCGCAAAGGCATGGTTCCTTGGTGCAATGACCAGGAGCGGCTCGCGGAAAAGGACCTCCGAGCGCAGGCCAGGGGCGAGCCCGGCCTCGTCCATGAGCGCCAGGTCCACTTCGGCATCCAGGAGCGCCCTGCCCAGCGTGGGAGACGACTCCTCCCGCAGTTTCACCTGCAGACCCGGGTGGGCTTCCCGAAACGCGGTGAGGATCCCCGGCAGGACGTAGGCGCCCGTGGTCGGCAGGCAGCCCAGGACCACTTCCCCGCGCGTGAGGCCTGACAGCTCTTCCATCTCTCCTCGGGCGCTCTCCAGCTGCTGAAGTGCCTCCAACGCGCGGGGGCGGAAGACCTGCCCGCGGGGCGTCAGGCGCGCGCCCTGCCTTGAGCGCTCGAACAGCGGTCCGCCGAGCTCCCCTTCCAGCTTGGCTACCTGCGCCGAGAGTGAAGGCTGGGAGACGTGGCAGACCTCCGCCGCGGCCGTGAAAGAGCCGTGCTGAGCAATCGCCAGGAAGTATCGAAGCTGGTGAAGTTCCATGAATCAGGCGCGCCTTTCCATAGTCTATTCCTATGCTTCCCATAGATAACATATCTTTTACAAATAGTCACCGGCCTGCTACCCTGCCCCCATGGCACAAGGAACTCTCTACAACAAGGTCTGGGATGCCCACACGGTTGCCGTCCTCCCCACGGGGCAGACCCAGCTCTTCATCGGGCTTCACCTCGTTCACGAGGTGACCAGTCCCCAGGCGTTCGACATGCTTCGGGAGCGCGGCCTGAAGGTAGCGTACCCGGACCGAACCTTCGCCACAGCCGACCACATCGTTCCCACGATGAGCCAGGCGCGCCCCTTCCGGGACGGCCAGGCGGAGCAGATGATGTCCGCCGTTGAGCGGAACACGAAAGAGTTCAGCGTGCGCTTCCTGGACTTTGCCAGCGGCCGCCAGGGGATCGTGCACGTCATCGGTCCCGAGCTCGGCCTGACGCAGCCGGGAATGACCGTCGCCTGTGGAGATTCCCACACCTCCACCCACGGCGCCTTCGGGACCCTTGCGTTCGGCATTGGCACGTCCCAGATCAGGGACGTTCTGGCAACGCAGAGCCTGGCCATGGAGCCCATGAAGGTGCGCCGCGTGGAGGTCAACGGCAAGCTGGGCCCCGGCGTCACCCCGAAGGACGTGGCCCTGTTCCTGATCAACCGCCTGGGTGTGAAGGGGGGAATCGGCCACGCGTATGAATACGCGGGCCAGGTCTTCGACCAGATGACCATGGAAGGCCGCATGACTGTGTGCAACATGGCCATCGAGGGCGGCGCGAGGATCGGCTACGTCAACCCGGACGAGACGACCTTTGCGTTTCTCAAGGGTCGGGAGCACGCGCCCAAAGGTGCTGACTGGGACAAGGCGGTTGCGCGGTGGAAGTCAGTCGCCTCCGATGCTGACGCCGTCTATGACGACGTGGTGAAGTTCAACGCGGCGGACATCGAGCCCATGGTCACGTGGGGCGTCACGCCGGCGCAGAGCGTCGGCGTTCTGCAGACCCTGCCGGATCCCGAGAAGATGCCCGACAACGGAGACCGGCAGTCCGCCCTGCTTGCCTACCGGCACATGAAGCTGAAGCCCGGCCAGAAAGCCCGGGACATCGCCATCAACGTTGCGTTCATCGGAAGCTGCACCAACGGACGCATGTCCGACCTGCGCGCCGCCGCCGCCGTGGTGAAAGGCCGCAAGGTGGCCGCCGGCGTCCACGCGTTCGTCGTTCCCGGGTCCATGCAGGTGCGCAAGGAGGCCATGGCCGAAGGCCTGGACCATGTCTTCACAGCGGCGGGCTTTGAGTGGCGGGAGGCGGGCTGCTCCCTGTGCCTTGGCATGAACACCGACCAGCTCAAGGGGGACCAGGTGTCCGCCAGCTCCAGCAACCGCAACTTCATTGGCAGGCAGGGGAGTCCGACGGGCAGGACCCTCCTCATGTCTCCCGCCATGGTTGCCGCGGCCGCAATCGCAGGTCACGTCGTGGATGTGCGCGAGCTCGCGCAGACAGGAGCCTCCAAGTGAGCAGGATCACGCAGATCACAGGCCGCGCCGTTCCCGTTGTCGGTGACGACGTGGACACGGACCGCATCGTGCCCGCGCGCTATCTCAAGGAAATCACGTTCAGCCGCATGGGCCAGTACCCGTTCTTCGACGAGCGCTTCGGCCCTGACGGGGAAACGAAGGATCACCCCTTCAACAAGCCGCAGTACCAGGGCGCCGCCATCCTTGTGGCCAACGCGAACTTCGGCTGCGGCAGCTCCCGGGAGCACGCACCCCAGGCGCTGCTTCGGTGGGGCATCAAGGCGATCGTCGGTGAGAGCTTCGGTGAAATCTTTGCGGGCAACTGCGCCATGCTGGGGGTTCCGGCCCTGGCAGCTTCCAGGGGCGATGTCGGGACGCTGCAGAAGCGGGCGCGTGAGACGCCGGCCGCTGAGCTGACAGTCGACCTGGAAGCGATGGTGGTTCGGGCGGGCTCTCTGACGGTGAAGGTGACGATGCCGGAGTCCCGCCGGCGCGCCCTGGTGGAGGGCACGTGGGACAGCACGGCGCTGCTCATGGCCAATGCGGGGCTCGTCGCGGCCGCCGCCGCGCGCCTCCCCCACCCGTCCGGTTCTGGGAGGTAGGCAAGCGGCGAGCCGTGTGCGACGTCCTTGGAGGGGATGAGTACCACAAAGGATATTGACAGCCACAGACCGCGGTATTACTCTTACTGTAGAAGTAATACCATGAAAGTGACGAGCAAAGGCCAGGTGACCATACCCCAGGAGTTGAGGCGTAAATACCGGATCGACGCCCACGCAGAAGTGGATTTCGTCGAAGAAGACGGCAGGATAGTGATTCGCGTAGCGAAAAAGTCTGCGTCGCCCTTCCGCAAGCTTCTCGGAAGAGGGGACGTCCGTCTGTCTACAGAGGAAATCCTCCGAATGACCCGGGCGCGCTGATGGCCAGCTACCTCGTTGATTCGTCCGTGCTCCTGGATGTGTTCACAAAGGATCCGCGTTGGTCGGAATGGTCCCTTGATCAACTCGAGCGCGCGTGGGCAGAGGGGACAGTTTTCATCAATCCCGCTGTCTATGCGGAGATCTCCATCCGCTTTTCTCGCATAGAGGAATTGGAGGCGGCTCTCACCGAGAGTGACCTGGTATGGAGTGAGATCCCCCGTGAGGCGCTGTTCCTGGCAGGAAAGGCGTTCCTGACGTATCGAAAACGCGGCGGGCAGAAAACGAGCCCGCTTCCTGACTTCTTCATTGGAGCCCATGCGGCCGTCTCGGACCTTGTTCTCATCACGAGAGATCCCAAGAGAGTGCTCAGGCACTTCCCAAAGCTGCGCGTCTCGTCTCCCTAGGTGCAAAAGCGCGACGCCGGTTTCCCCTTCTGAAAGAGTGTGGAAAAGACGTTTTGTCTGGAGCCAGCGGAGGCTGCCTATATCGAGCTCAAAGTGCGCCTTGCAGTCGAGCTGGAGGCCCGCCGCCAGAAGCTGCGCCTCAGTCAGAAGAAAGTGGCTGAGCGCCTTCGGTCCAGCCAGTCTCGGGTGGCCAAGATGGAGGCGGCGGATCCTTCGGTATCGCTGGACCTGCTTGTGCGTTCTCTCCTGGCGCTCGGCGCTGAGCCTGGAAGCGTTCAGCAACTGATAGAAAAGAGGCTGCCATGAGGAAATCCGGGGCTCATGGCGCGCGCATCGCGATTCTGCAAGAAGTGGCAAGCGGCTTTCCACTTTCGACGAATTCGCAATGGTCGCGGCACCCTTGCCGGAAATCCACAAGCCTGTCAGCCCGGCTCGCGGACTCCCCTTAACAGACGCAGGAAAAAGCCTGGAGGGCGCCGAGGCGGCCTTGCAGGCCGTGATGCCCTCCGAGAAGCTTCAGCCAGCCGAAGGAGCTCCTGCTGGCGCGCAAGCATGTAGGCGCGGACCTCGATCCAATTCCGATACATGGACGCCCTCCGAAATCCAATGTAAGATTGAATGAGGACATATTCGGTCCTCATTTTTGGAGTCCTGGAGGAGTCGCGGCATGTACCACCCAACGGGCAGAGTCCTCACCGTGCTGGAGCTGCTCCAGTCACGCCCGGGGCTGACAGGTCCCGAGCTGGCCGCGCGGCTGGAGACGGACGTGCGCACCGTGCGCCGCTACGTGTCCAAGCTGCAGGACGTCGGGATCCCGGTCCAATCGAACCCCGGCCGCTATGGCGGATACTCCCTGAAACCCGGCTTCAAGCTGCCGCCGCTGATTTTCGATGAGCATGAGGCAGCGGCCATCGTCCTGGGGCTCCTGGGCAGCCCATGGCTGGAGGTCACGCAGTCTCCGGCGGCCGTTGAGGGAGCGCTCTCCAAGATCACCCGCGTGCTCCCGCAGGCCGCTCGGGACCGCGTCCTGTCGATGTCGTCTGTCATGATCCTCTCCTCAACAAGCGATGAGGCGCGGCCCAACGCTTCCCTGCTCATGCTCCTTGCGGACAGCGTCCAGGGACGCCGCTGTGTTGAAATGGACTACGTCTCCGAGCTGGAAGAGGCCACGCGCCGCACGGTAGAGCCCTATGGCCTGGTCGGGCGCCAGGGCAAGTGGTACCTCGTAGGCTACTGCAGGCTCCGGACGGACTATCGGATCTTCCGCGTGGACCGCATCCGGAAAGCCGTGCCCCTCAAGGAAGAGTTCGTCCCCACTGCGGGTTTCGATTTCCGCGCGCACGCCATCAACTACCTTGAGAACCGAAACGCCAAATGGCGGCTGAAAGTGGTCTTCAAGGCGCCCATGAAGCGGCTTCGCGAAAGGATCCCGTCATCACTGGGATCCCTGACGCAGACGAGCGGCGGAGTCCGGCTGGAATGGCCCGTGGAAGACCTGGACTATGGCGCGCGCTACCTCATGGGAAGGGGCGTTCCGTTTGTCGTGGAGGGGCCGCCGGAGTTCCGAGCCGCGCTGCGCCGGCTTGCAAAAGAGGCCAACCGGACAGCGGCGTCTTCGCATGGGCAAAAACGCGTGCCTGAGCTATAGTGTCTGCAAGAACGTAGTCGTCCGGTTCCGTTCAACAAAGGCAGGCTCACATGAAACATCTTTTCATCGCGGTCCGGAATTTCTTTCAGAAGGTCCTGGACGTCATCAGAACGTCGCGGCGCGCGAACCTTATGGTTGGATTCGGCGCGGCGGCACTGGTCATTGGGGCACTCGTCCTGACGATCTTCCTCATCGCGGGCCGAAAAGACGTGGTCCGTGTCGTGGCCACGGAGCCCAAGCCGCGGCCGCTGACGGAAAACGCCTCTGTCCCGCCGCTCACCATCAGCTTCAGCGCCTCATCCGCGAAGATCGAGCTGCGGCAGGCTTGAAGAAGGCGCGCTCATCCTGGATGAACCAGGCCGCGCCCCGTCGAACCGCGGTAAACGCGATGGCGAGCGGCACTACGTCGTGGACCTTGCCGTCGGGGCCAAACACTTTGCCCAGCGTGAGGTCAACGTCCACGAAGGCCGTGTCTCGAGCCAGGAACCGCATCCGGTAGTTTGAGAACGCCGCGGTGGATTGCGGCGTGACGGACGGCGCCTCTGTCTTGAAGTGCTTCTCCAACGCGTCGCGGCCGTGGTAGAACCCGCCCTGCGGCGGGACTACAGTGCCGTCTTCCGTCCAGATGGAGGCGCGGCGCTTCGCGTCCTTGCTGAGCAGGGCCGCTGCAAAGACGTCCTTGAGAGCGCGGATGGCGCGCTCATCTTCCGCGGTATCGGGCGTCTTGGCGAACATCGCCTCATACGGGCGGCCGTCAAACGCGGACTGAACGTGCACGATCTTTCCGTTCCTGACGCGGTGCCACTCGGCAACCAGGACTGTTGCTTCCGCCGGGGCCTTTGTCTGAAGCTCGAAAAAGACCGCCGCCTCGTTTCCTTCCGCGAGGATGGCCTTCACATCCAGGCGCACCGTGAGGGATAGCAGTCCCGTGAATGCCGTCATGTACTGGTCGGCGCTCCGGTAGGTTTCGAAAAGGCCGACGAACTCGAGGTCGTCCGCCAGGTACTGGCGCGCGGCCGCGAGATCTCGTTTTGCCGCGGCGGCATAGAAGCTCTCAACGGTGGAGTGCGCGTTCACTTTTCAGCTCCATCGACTATTTCATACGCCACGATGTCCGGCGGTTCCGCAAGCACGTCCGCCACCGCGGAGAGGAACTTCTGCACGTGCGCGCCCTGAAGGTGACGGTCATGCGCTTCGTTGGACTCCCAGCGCTCGAAGCCGATCATGACGGCGGGATCCTGTGCGCCGCGGAGGACGGTGAAGGAAACGCACCCGGGCTGCGCCCGCGTGAGGCCTGCCACGTCGCGCAGCGCGCGTTCGAGGTCCTTCTCCTTCCCTGGCATGGCTTTGGCCCTGGCGATGATGATCAGGTCAGTTTTCCCGGACATGTCGTGCATGGAGCCTCCTTTTTCAACCGTTCGGTTGAGGATTATAGTAGCGACGCGGGAGAGCAAAGTCAACCAAAAGGTTGAACAACCGGGCATCCCTCAACCGGGCGGTTGACTACGAGAGATCCCTGGGGGATGATGGGGGTGATGGTTGCAACTGACTCCCGCAGGCTGGATCACCTGTTTCACGCTCTTTCCGATGCCACCCGGCGTGAGCTGTTGATGACGCTCGCCCACAAGCCGGCGTCTGTCACGGAACTGGCCCGGCCCTACACCACGTCACTGAACGCCATTTCGAAGCATCTGAAGGTGCTGGAGGGAGCTCACTTGATCCAGCGCCGCCAGATCGGCACCCGGCACCAGATCAGCGCCAACCTGGAGGCCCTGAGGCCCGTGGACGAATGGATCACCGTCTACCGCAAGAACTGGAAGGCCTCCCTGGAGTCTCTGGACCGGTTCCTGAAAAGAAGGTCCCGCAAAGGGGAATCATCATGAACGTCGCTGACGGATCCCTGAAGACCAGCTACGTGTACGACGCAGACCCGGAGGCGGTGTTTGACGCGTGGACGGAAGCGTCCCAGGTCGTGCAGTGGTTCGTATGCGCAGAGGATCCGGCAAGCAGAGTGGAAATAGACCTCAGGGTCGGCGGGGACTACCTCATCCACTGGGACCGCACGGCGACCGGCCCCAAGACGCTGCGGGGGACCTACCGGGAAATCGACCGTCCCCGGCGCCTGGTCTTTACATGGCGCTGGGACGGCTCGGAAGAGGAGACGGTGGTCGCCATGGAGTTCGTCGCGAGGGCCGGCAAGACGGAAGTCTCTCTTCGCCACTCGGGGTTCACGAGCAGCGGCAGCAGAGACGAGCACGATACCGGATGGGGATTCTGCTTTCGAAGCTCGACCAGGCTCTTCCCCTAAGCAACGCGCAGCCCAAGAGTGCGCGCGCAGAGCGCCAGCTGCTTGTCCAAGGTAAGAATCGCAACCTGATTTTCCGGCTCCGCGTCCGCCCAGAGAAGGGCGCTTGCCAGGTGGATTGCATCAAGGGTCCCGATCACCGTCGGAAAAGGGCCGGCAGCGCGCCGTTTCACGGCGGGTCCAATTTCGATGAGATGCAATTGGCCGAGGATGTCCTCAAGCAACGCCACGCACTCTGCGTACTGCTGATCATCAAGGTGGGCGGCCATTCGCTCCCGCTGGAGCACCCTCTGGCATTCAATGACCAGCAGGTCGCTCGAGCCAACCGCATCAGAAGCCTGGGCAGTTTTCAACGCAGGATCGTCATTGAGGATGTATCGCAGAACGATCGAGGAGTCGACGTACGTCCTCATCTTTTTCCCCGGTCCTCCAGGAGGTACTCCAGCGGGTCGTGATCGATTTTGAACGATGGCCGGGGGGGCTTGAAAGGCGCGGTGAGAGGAACTCGGACGGAGACGGCTGGCGGCTCCGACCTGAATGGCACTACTTCAGCAATTGGCGTTTCCCGTTCACTGATGACAATCCGGGCCCCTTTGCGAACCTTCCTGAGCTGCTCCGAGATGTGGGCCTTGAAATACGAGATCGTTATAGTCTTCACGAGACCATATTCGGTCATGTCTGGGCTCAAGTCAAGATCCATTTCAAGATCTAGACACAGTGCAGGCGTCTTGGCGCTTGTGCGCCGGTTTTTCCGGAGGCCGGGCCCTACCCACTTCCGATAATCAACGTTTCCGCGGAAACGCGCTCGGGAGGTTCCTGGAATACCTGCCTCTTGAAAGATATGGGAATATGGGAATATGCTTTCCTGTATGAAAACCACGGTTGACCTGCCGGATGACCTTCTCATCCGGGCCAAGAAAAGGGCCGCAGAAACCAGGACGCCGCTGCGAGTGCTGATCGAACGAGGGCTCCGTCGGGAGCTCGCGGGACAGGGGCGTGCCCGCTCACCTCGTGCCCCACGGAAGGTCACGTGGATCGTCGCTCCAGGTGGGTTGCCTCCGGGCCTGGACGTGTCCGATCGCTCCTCCCTCGTTCCCTGGATAGGATCCGAAAAGTGATCGCGGTGGACACCAATCTCCTTGTGTACGCGCACCGCGCGGGCTGCCCTGAGCACGAACAGGCGCGCCGTGCGCTCGAGGAGGCGGCAAGCCAGGGAGAGGAGTGGGGCATTCCTGCTTCCTGCGTGTTCGAGTTCTGGAGCGTGGTAACCCACCCCGCAAGTGCCGGCGGTCCGTCAAAGCCTTCCGTTGCCAGGCGCTTCATCCATGCCTTGATGGAGACCGCCGGCGCCGTCATTCTTCCCCCTCCCGCCGCCCTTGTGCCCCGGTGCCTCCAGCTCGCCGAGCAGATGGATCTCAGCGGCCCGCGCATCTTTGACCTGCAGATCAGCCTGACCGCGCTGGAGGCGGGCGTGAGCGAGATCTGGACGCACGACGCCGGCTTTGTCGGGCTTCCGGGGCTCCTGATTCGAGACCCGCTGGGGCCGGCTTAGGGGCAGGCGAGGGCGCCGGCGGGGGTCACTGCCATTGTGAAAATCAACGGAATTAGAAGCGGGGCTCCAAATCCGTCGTTTTCCACAATGTGACGCACTCTCTTTTGGAGAAAAATCTGGGCATGCACGTGTTGACAAATTGAGTTAACGGTGTTAAAGTAACGTTGTTAAGTTATAGGCGGAAGTGGGGAGGGCGGAGGACATGACCAGGGCAGCCAACATCGACCTTCCAACGAGGATCATGAAAGAGGCGGAGCGGGTTGTCATCGCCGAAGGCTATGAAGGGATCAACATGCGGCGCCTGGCGAGCAAGGTGGGAGTGAGCGCCACGGCCATCTACCACTACTTCGAGAGCAAGGAGGCTATCCTCAGGAAGCTGAGGATCGGCGCGGCGGAGAGGCTCAACGACAGGATACGGGCAATCGACGCCAGCCTCTCCCCCGACGAGTTCCTGGGGGAGCTGGGGCAGCGGTACCTGGCGTTTGCGCGGGAGAACCCCAACCTGTATCGGCTGCTGACCGAGGCGCCGTTCGACGAGCGCGCGGAGGCGGAGGACCACCCCGTGCTGTACTTCACGTACCTCGCAGCGCGGGGCGCGCTGGAGAAGATGGCGGCGCAGGGCGTGCCTGTCCCCAATCCCCGGCACGGCGCCATGATGGGGTGGATGATGCTGCACGGGTTCTGCTCCCTCATGATGTCGGGGCTGCTGCCCCGCGCGGAGGGAATGACCAGGGAGCACCTGGAGGAGCTGTTCATGAGGTACTA
>DATKLB010000159.1:0-11069 GCA_035542615.1 Spirochaetia bacterium
GGATACGATGCTGTGTATGTCGCACTTGCCGAAGAGCTCGACGCTCTCTGGCTGACTTTCGATTCGAAAGCCCACGCTCTGATCCAGCAGAGCCGGCTCTCTGTCGATCTCAGCGCAGGTCTTCCTTCCGAATGGTGAGGCTTTCGCATGTAATCCGCTCACCGCACGGATGCCTCAATGCGATCGAGGCGGTCTCCGGGTGGAGGAACAGAAAAAGGACGTCGTACAAAAGGGAGTTAGCCTTCCCCGAGTAGTCAAGGAGCTCGCTTTCCACGGCGCCTTGCCTCTGATAGAGTTTTCCATCATGCCGAACAGGTCGCGGGACTGGCTTGAGCAGGCGCAACGGGATCTCGAGCACGCGCGGGCGTCTCAGAGGGAGGATCGACATGAGTGGGCCTGCTTTGCCGCCCAGCAAGCCGCTGAGCTCGCGGTAAAAGCCTTGCATCTCTGGCTTGGGCAGGAGGCTTGGGGGCACGTGGTTGCCAGACTCCTCACGGATCTACCCCAGAAGCCGCCCGCTGACCTCATCGAGCGTGCAAAAGTTCTGGACAACTTCTATATTCCAACGCGCTATCCCAACGGCCACCCCGAGGGCGCGCCGTTCCAGCACTACGGCAAATATCAGAGTGAGGAGGCGATCCAGAATGCCGGTGCGATCATTGAATACGTCCGTGCTCGCATGGCCGAAGAAAAGCAGCGTTGAATCCGCGCTGAAGTCCTGGGCTCGCATGTGCGCCGACTCGACACCGGAATTGCTCGCGGTCGGATATATCGGATCGTACGCACGCGGCGACTGGGGAGTCGGCAGCGATGTGGATGTTGTGCTTGTTCTCGAAAAAAGCGATGTGCCGTTCGAGCGTCGGGCTCTCGCCTTCGACACGATGGAATTGCCCGTTCCTGCCGACATGCTCGTCTATACGCGAAAAGAGTTCACTGACCTTCTGGCTCGCGGCGGGCGCTTTGCCGCAACCATTCGCCGCGAGATTGCGTGGGCCTGGCAGCGAGCCGGCTCCCCGGGCCTCTCGGGCTGACCCCTGACCGTGGCGGACACTGTCGCTTCCCCGGATCTTCTTCGAATTACTCCGGCGGGCCACCTGCTTCCCGCCGAGCAGCCCGAGCACGTCAGGCAGGCTTCTCCTGCAATTCGCCGGATTCTGGACGCGTTCCGACGCAGCAGCGCGCAGGGGCTTTTCGAGCTGGCCGCGCACTCCGCAAGCGGAGGCCTTCCGCCCGATCTCGCCTACTGGCGGGATTTCGCAGGCCGCTATCTTGCGGAAGTGTGCCACACTCCGGCGGGGATCGCCACGCCGGAGATCGTGCCTCCCCCACCGGCGGACGATCTCTCTGTGGTTCTCTTATCGGTGCCGCCGATGCCGGGCGCCGAGTACATCAACCTGGAAACCCTGGCCGCCTTGTGGGTTTCCCTTGATGAGTGGGTTCGCGCCGAGGCGGCGAAAGCGGCAGGTCTGGAGCAATTCCTGGCGGCCCGGGCGCCGCTGTGGAGGCAGGTCGGCCGCATCTGTTTCCACCTTGCTGAGAACAAAAAGGACACGGCGTACCCCTTCGGGTTTCTGGCCACCTACGCCCCGAGCCTCACCGAGTCGGCCAGAATCCGCTACAAGCCCCTTGGCCGCGCCCTCCAGGAGTACGCGGGAGAACGAAATCGGAAAACTCTCGTGCGCCTTCTCACGCCGATCAATCGCGCGGCAGAGAAGAGCGCCCTCATCCGGGAGCTCGTGGATTCCGGCGATATCTATCACGCACTTGCATGGACGCCTGAGGTCGCCTGGCGGTTTCTCAAGGACGTGCCGCGGTACGAGGAAAGCGGAGTGCTCGTCCGGGTGCCGGACTGGTGGACGCGGCGCAGCCGCCCGAGGGTTTCCGTGAAAGTCGGCTCCGAGGCGCGTTCGGTCCTGGGGGCGGACTCCCTGCTCGACTTCCACATCGAAACAGTCGTTGGCGAGACCGCTCTCTCGCGGGAGGAGGTGGAACGCCTCCTTGCCGGCGGCGACGGTCTCGTCTTTCTCAAAGGTCGGTGGGTGGAAGTGGACCGGGAGAAGCTCTCCGAGGCCCTCGAGCACTGGAAGCGCGTGGAAGAAAGCGCGGCTGACGGCATCTCATTCATCGAGGGCATGAGGCTGCTCGCCGGCGCGCCGTCCGACCTCCGCGACGCGGAGGATGAGAAGGCCCCTGCCTGGTCCTCGGTGGAAGCCGGCGGATGGCTGAAGGAGCTCCTTGACAGGCTTCGCTCCCCGGAGTCGTTGGCCGCGCCTGTCTCAAGCCCGGACCTGCAGGCGACTCTGCGCCCCTACCAGGAAACGGGTTTGAGCTGGTTGCGCCTTTTGACCGGCCTGAGGCTCGGGGCGTGCCTTGCGGACGACATGGGCCTGGGAAAAACGATGCAGGTGCTCGCCCTGCTCCTCGCGCTTCGCCCAGAGAAGACAGGGCCATCGCTCCTGGTGCTTCCGGCATCGCTTCTGGCCAACTGGAAGGCGGAAATCGAGCGCTTCGCGCCTTCTCTCGATGCACTGTACCTCCACCCTTCTTTCCAGCCCCCGCGGGACTTGCAGTCGAGCCTGCAGCGCGCCGACATCGTTCTCACCTCGTACGGGATGCTTCATCGCATTCCCGAGCTGCAGGACCGGAGCTGGACGCTGGTGATCCTCGATGAAGCGCAGGCCATCAAGAACCCCGGAGCCCGGCAGACGAAGGTAGTGAAACACCTTCGGGCTCGGTCCAGGATCGCCCTGACGGGAACTCCTGTGGAGAACAGGCTGTCGGACCTCTGGTCTCTGTTCGATTTTCTCTGCCCCGGTCTGCTTGGCTCACTGTCACGGTTCACGAGCTTCTCGAAATCGCTGGAAAAGCGCGAGGGCGAGCGGTTCGCTCCCCTGCGCAACCTCGTGCGGCCCTATATCCTCAGGCGCTTGAAGACCGACCGAAACGTCATCGCCGATCTGCCGGACAAGATCGTGATGCCGGCGTACTGCGGCCTGACCAAGACGCAGGCGGTGCTGTACAAGCACGTTGTCGATGAGCTCGCCGAGGATCTCCAGGCGCAGGAGGGCATGAGGCGCAGGGGGCTGATCCTCGCCGCCCTCATGAAGCTGAAGCAGGTCTGCAATCACCCCGCGCAGCTGCGGGGAGACGGGAGCTGGGAGCCCGAGCACAGCGGCAAGTTTAGCCGGCTTCGGGAGCTCGTGGAGGAGATCGCCTCTCGACAGGACCGCCTCCTGGTGTTCACCCAGTTTCGCGAAATGACCGAGCCTCTTGCATCCTTCCTGGCAACCCTCTTCGGCCGCGCGGGACTTGTGCTCCACGGGCAGACGCCCGTTCGCGACCGCCAGAAGCTCGTGGATGCTTTTCAGGCGGAAGATGGTCCGCCGTTCTTCGTGCTGTCCCTGAAGGCGGGCGGCACCGGCTTGAACCTCACGGCCGCTTCCCAGGTCATTCATTTCGACCGCTGGTGGAACCCTGCTGTCGAGAACCAGGCAACCGACAGGGCCTTCCGCATCGGCCAGAAGAGGAACGTGCTCGTGCACACGTTCGTCTGCCGGGGCACCGTGGAGGAAAAGATCGACAGTCTCATCCAGGAGAAGACGACTCTTGCGCGCGACCTGCTGGAAGGCGGTGCTGAGACCCTCCTGACGGAGATGGGGAACGAGGAGCTCCTGGCAACCGTGGCGCTTGACATCGAGCGGGCAAAGGTCGAATAGGACGGATATGGCGTACGGCTTTCGACGCTACGTACCCATGGCCGAGCGATGGAGAAGGGCCGAGGCGGAGGTGGCCGGCATGCGACGCCGGGGCGTCGCCGTGCAGCCGGTCCGCATCGAGGGCCGGCTCATCGCGCGCACCTTCTGGGGCAAGGCGTGGTGCGACCACCTGGAGTCTTTCAGCGATTTCGAAAACAGGCTCCCTCGCGGGCGGACGTACGTCAGAAATGGCTCTGTCCGCCACCTGGAGATCCTGCCCGGCGTAATCCGCGCCCGCGTGCAGGGCAGCGAGATGTACACGGTCTCCGTCGGGATCGATCCCCTGGACGCCCGGCAGTGGACCGCGATCAGGAAGCGATGCACGGGAAAGATCAGCTCGCTTCTGGACCTCCTGCAGGGCCGCCTGTCCGCCGGCGTCATGGAGGTCGTGACGGACCGCCGCGCGGGTCTCTTTCCCCAGCCGACGCAGATCGAGATGCAGTGTTCCTGTCCCGATTGGGCTGTCATGTGCAAGCATGTCGCCGCCGTCCTCTACGGGGTGGGGGCACGGCTGGACGAGAAACCCGAGCTGCTTTTTCTCCTTCGGGGCGTGGACCACGAGGAGCTGATCGAAGCGCACGCGGAAGCTGCTGTGCAGGTTACGGTAAAAAAGGGGAAAGGCAGGAGAATAGCCGACTCGGATCTTGCGGAGGTCTTCGGCATCGAGATCGAAGACGCGGCTGCCAGCTCGAAAACTCGAAGGCCGAGTCCGAAGCGAAAACAGGTCGGGGCCGACGCCCCGTTTCCACGATCTCTCACAGGGAAGGACGTCAGGCTGCTTCGAGAGCGCATGGACCTGAACCAGGGAGAGTTCGCCAGGACCCTGGACGTAAGCCCCGCCGTCGTCTCTGTCTGGGAGCGAAGCACCTCGCCGCTGCGCCTGCAGCAGCGTACGCGCGCCGCGCTGGAGAAGGCATGGCGCTCCATGCTACCCTGAAGGCGGATACTCAATGATCGACACTGATATCGAGGGCCTTGGACCGAAGGAAGCCAGCGAGTACGTGCTGGCGTTCATCACCACCCTGAAGCAGACGGAAAAGGCAGTTGCCTCGGCAGAGGAAAACGTCTCACTCTGGACGCGTCGAGTTGCGCTTGCCCGCTCGAAGGGTGACGAGACCCTGGCCGCCCGGGCGCAGGCAAGGCTCGATGAGGCCTCGGCGAAGAAAGCGGGACTGGATGCGGAGCTTGCCGACCTGAAGGGCAAGGTCGCGGTGCTGAAGCAGAAGCTCGTCCATGTTCGGGCGACCGGCGGCAGGTCGGTTGACACCGACCTCCTTCTCGCTCAGCTGGAAATGGTGGTCGGCAAGAAGGACGAGCTGGCCCAGGCCATGAAAGAGGAAGAAACGAAGGCCGCGCTGGACGATTTGAAAAATAAAATGGAAAAATAGGTGAAGCCCGGAACCGCGTCTGAGCCTACGGTCAACAGCGACCTGCTGGAACAGTTCGAGCAGGCCCGCAGGCCGGTGTCCAGGATCTACGAGCCGAAAGACATCAGGGCTGTCCTGGGAGCGGGAGGCGACCCGCAGGCCGATCTGTATCTGGATCGACTGGCAGCGGACGGAATCCCCTGGCTGCGCAGGCGCGGCGGAGGCGGTGCCGTCGTCCTGACACCGGGGCAGGCGGTGCTGGCATGCGTGACAGAGGTCGATTCCCCTTTTCGAAACAGGGAGTATGCTGCCGCGATCAACTCGTGGTTCATCGAGGCCCTGGAAGCCCTGGGCGTCCAGGGGGTCGTACCCCGCGGCATCTCGGACCTGGCTATTGCGGAGAAAAAGATCCTGGGAACATCGATTTACCGAAGACGCCTGGTGCTTTTCTACCAGGCGAGCCTCCTCGTCAGCAACGACATCTCGATCTTCACCCGGTACCTCGCCATGCCTTCCCGGGTCCCCGAATATCGCGCTGGCCGCAGCCACGAGGATTTCTGCACCACCCTTGTTCGCGAAGGCTACTCACTGTCCGTGGATGAAGTCATGAAGTCTCTCAAGGAGGTGGTCGATGTCCGGTTGCCCGCGCTGCACTGAGAATGCCCTCCGACCGGCCGTCCGCATCGGTGTCCTTCTGCTCTGTTGCCTGCTGCTCGCCTCGTGCGGGTTTCGCAGGTCGCGCATGGTTGCGGAGCAGGGAGTCAAGGAGTTCCACACCCTTCTCGACGCGGAGCAATACGAGACGATCTATGCGCGCAGCGACGATTCCCTCAAGAAGTCGACGTCGCGAACGGATTTTGTCGACTACCTGCGTGACGTCCATTCCCGGCTCGGGAAAACGAGAAAGACAACCCCCGGCGGGTTCTCGGTCAACGCCTCACCTGGTCAGGGTGCTCAGGTGGCGCTTGCAATGGAAACAGAGTTCGACCGGGGTACAGCGCAGGAGCGCTTCCTGTGGCGCGTGACGGACGGCCGCGCCGTGCTGCTCGACTACCATGCAGAAATCGAGCGCTCATCCGGTCCGCGCACGGTACGGGAGTACCCGTTCGACGAGTACGTCGCGCGGATCCTTCATCCGCCAGCCAGCCTGGAAATCCGCTCGACCTCCTCCGGGTAGTTTTCCCAGAGCCGCTTCTTTTTCAAGTTCTCTCTCACGATCCAGCGGATGTCAGGGTCCTTCTGACCAGCGGCATTCAACAATAGCGAGAAACCTTCCTCAGGCCTCTTGTGCACGAACACGCTGATCGCGTAGCCGAGCCCTTGTCGGAGCACGCGAAACTCGTTGCTGCGCCTGACCGCGGCATCGAGGTGCTGAAGCGAGGCAAGAATCGTACGGGAGACCTCGAGGCAGAAACGCGAAAACGCCTCGTCTTTCAGGAGAGGAGGATGCGCCAGCCCGGCCACAATGGCTCTTTTCTCCAGCAGCGACGCGTCAGGCGACCACGTCTCCACGATCTCGCGAAGAGCATCCCGGTCCTGTTCCCCTATGATCTGCAGGGCGATGGCGGCTGCTTCCCTGGTTCTCCACCGGGAGTCGGACGCTGCGCTGCGAATCGCGGCAAGCGCTGCGCGACGCCGTGGCCGGGGGAGGCCGGCGGCATACAGCGCCCCCATGGCGGCAACCCCGCACACGGAAAGGTACTCCCTGGGAGTATTTACAGGCGCTTTGGAGGGAGAGATCGAGGCCATCTGCACGATCAGCTCCCACTGCCATTCCTGCAGCTTCAAGGAGGAGACCGCCCGGGCAAAGGAGTACATCAGCTCCAGATTGGCGCGCGGTCCCGGCAAGCCTGAGTTTTTCTCCAACAGGGAGAGAAGGGCGCCGCGCTGGGAGCGCGACGCGAGCAATATCCCGAAAGCGGGAAATGATTTCATGTCCTGCGCCTCCCTCGAAGCGGAATCTCCTCCAGTGTCTCAGTTGAGACCTCGCGCCACCACGCGCCGTCAAGACGAGCAGTCGTGATCTCGATCAGAGCCAGAGAGGATGAGGTGAAGCCGATGGCAGGCAGCGGGGGGCGGATCATCTCACGGTGCTCGGGTTTCGATTCCCCGCACCCGAGGAAGAAGCCTTCGAACGCCGGGAAAAGGCCCTGTGTCGCCGGCGGCGCCGCGGCCCGGAGGGACTCCCAGACGCCTCCTGAGTGAAAGGCGAAGTAGAGCCATCCCTCTCGCCAGCATAAACCCGTGAGAGCGATGCGGTAGGGGGAAACAACCGAGGCGTTCAGCTCCAAAAGAAGGCCGCGGCGCGACACACGCTCCAGCTCGGCGAGAAACGCCACAGGAACGAGCGGCGGCAGCGCCACCGCCGATACCAGGCCATGATCGGCGAAGATATGCTGCTGCACCCTGCCGATTTCGGCCTCGGCCGAGCCGGGAGCCAGCATTGCCAGAAGCAGGTGTCTCATCGAGCCCGGTGGAAACGGACCCTGACTGTTGTGCCCTCTCCTTCCACGCTCTCGACCGCCAGGGACCCTCCGGCGCCCTCGATGATCGACTTCACGATGGCAAGGCCGAGGCCCGTGCCCGACTCGGTAAATGACCTGGCGTTCGATGCCCGAAAGAACTCGCTGAAGAGCTTGTCCCTTTCCGCGGTGGGGATGCCGATCCCCGTGTCGCTTACCGAAAGCTCGATTCCGGAGTCGCCCGGCGCAAGTCGTGCGTTAACCTCCCCCCCTGGCGATGAGTACTTGATTGCGTTGGAAAGAAGATTCGTGAGAACGGACCGGGCTTCCTCGGTCGACAGAGGAACCTCGCACGGCTCGGAAGGCATGTCGGCGATCAGCTTGATGCCCTTCTCGCTGGCGGCAGCCTGGAAAAAGTCGATCGCCTCGACGAGTGCTGTCGCAAGATCCGTCCTTGTCATGCTTTCCCCGGGTACGCGGGCTTTGCCCCGCGCGAGGGCAAGGAGGTCGGCCACGACGTCCGAAAGGCCGGCGGCCCTGGCGCGGATTCGCTCCAGGCTTGCGAGCTGAGCGTCATCCAGCTCGCCCAGGTGCCCCGAGAGAAAGTTCTGCGCCATGGACTGGATGACCGAGAGCGGGGACGCGAGCTCATGAGCCACCTTTCTGAGGAACCAGGATTTTGCCTCGTCGACTTTCTTCAGCGTCTGGTAAACCTCGGCATTCTGGATGGACAGGACCGCGAGGTCTCCCAACCGCGAGAGAAATGCCAGCATTTCCGGAGAAAGCTTTCCCCCTTTCTCCCCGTACACGCACAGCGCTCCGATCACTTTCACGTCGTGACGCAGCGGAACGCAAATCAGCGACTCGCTCTCGCCGTCCAGCTCGGGGAAGTCGCTCTGAGCAGCGCCTTCCACCAGAACGGGCTGTCCATCGAGCAGGCTCTTCGTGGCGATGCCTGCCGCGGCCTCAGCGCTCAGCTCCGCTGCCTGTCGATGAAGCCCGGCGATCGATCGCACGCTCATGTGTCCCCGGGCAGGATCCAGCAGCTTGATCGAGCAGCCGCGCACGCCGGCGGCCTGCACCGTCAGCCGGGTGATGGAATCCAGGACCTCCTGGAGGTCGAGGGACGCGCCCGCCTTTCGGATCAGGTTGCAGACCGCTTCGACCTGCATTGCGCGCGTTTCCAGGGCGCGCTGGCGAGGAAGCGCCCTGGCAACGAGAGCACCTTCCAGGAACGCAAGGGCAAGCGCGGCCGGCGTTGCCGCGAAAAGGAGCGCGCTGTCCGCTTTGAGCGCCGTCGCCACGGCAACAGCGACACAGGCGGCAACGACGGGGAGAAGAACGATCCAGAGCCATCGCCGGCGCGCGCGGAGCGGAGCCTCCGCTTTCATTGTGGCTCATCGTACCATGGGCGGTATCCGGGCTCAAGCTTGCCCGTGTCCACCGTGTCCACCGACGGCCGCTGTACGCTTCCCGCGCGCCCTGCTACAATGCCCGCATGAAGCGCAAGGTTCAGCGGATCACCGATGCCCTGGAAGCGAGCCTCGCGGGAACGGAGGGCGTGCTTGCCGTGGTGCTGGGTGAATCGGCTGACGTCGATGTCTCCGATCCGTACTTCACGATTGATCTCGATGCTTACGTCTCCGGTGCCCTGCCCCATATTGCGAAACGCAGCAGCCTGGTTCCCCAGGTGACTGCGTTCGAGACGTCTCCCGTATCGACCATCGACAGGTTCCTGGTCGAGGGACTTCCCGTCAGCGTGCACTACATTCGCACCGAGGAAGTGGACCGGATGCTGCTGCGCATCGCCGAGAAGACGTGGGTCTTCCATGAGCCGGGCAGCCACGTGCTGTACCGCCTGGAGCGCGGGGAGGTCCTCTTCAGCCGGGATGGGTGGATGGAGGAGACGCGGGCCGCGCTCGCGCATGTTCCCGCTGAGTTCTGGTGGCAGGCGAGGCTTCGCGCCTACGCCCTCGCCGAGCGAGCTCTCGTGGACCTCGGAGCCGCGGCCCACCGGGCCGACGATCTGTTTTTCCTCGTCTCGGCGGCCCGCTTCCTTCGCGGCGTGGCAAGCTTCCTGTTTGCCGCCAACCGGCAATTCGAGCCCTCGGACCGGCTGCTCAACGACCGCATCGCGGCGCTCCCGATACTGCCTGACGGCTTCCTGGGCAGGCTGGACAACTTCATCCGTCCCGCAGAGCCGCCGATCACGAAGCAAGCCCGGCGCGAGATCGCGCAGCACATGATTCGAAGCCTGATGCCCCTGGCGCTCGAGGAAAGGGATTGAGGCGGCCGCTCCTCCCCGGGTTTCTGCCGGCCGTTTTGACTCTGCTCCTTGCCGGATGCGCCGCTCGCTTCGAGAGCTTTCCCTTTGTGACTGCCGCGGGCGATCGAGTCGAAATCAGGCAGTCCCCGGGGCGCAGCCGGGAGCAGGAAGCCGTGTTCGCTCCCACAAGCGCCCACCTCACGAGCCCCGTGTACAGCTTGAGGACGAGCGTGGAGATCACGGCCCCGCGGCAGGCTTTCGTCTTGTCCTACGGCAGCTCCCTTCCCGACTGCAAGCTCACAGTACTGTCCGACAGGAAGACTTCCCTGAGAAGCGTCCAGCTTCCGCCATCGGGCGGAAGCGCCCTTCGTTTTCTCGTGCCTCTTGGCCATGGAGAGAAAATCTGGGGATACCAGCTCAGCGCGATGAGCCCCGCTGCCGCGGGGCAGGTTCTGCATCTCATCGGCGCGGGGACGGGCCCGTTCGTCCATGGTTTCACGGTCACGCCCGATGGTCTCTCGGTAGACGGCAGCGTTGAGCTCGCCGAAATCGGGCCTGACGGCGCGAAAGCACGGATCACTCGTGCCGCTCTCCGCGAGATGGCCCAGGGGATATGGGAGATCCGGATCGGCATCTCCGCGGACCATGATCAGCAAGATCGGCACAGCACCATCCGCTTTTCCTCGGGTGTTGGCAGCAAGGCCGTCTTTTCCGTGGACGAGACAGCCGGCATCGGGAGCCTGAGCTTTGCGCGGGGCAGCGTGGGTTTCCTTCCCCGAGATGTGAGCGCTGAGCTTCCCGTCACGAGCTTCGACATCTCGTTGCTTCCTGCCGACAGGCCGATTCCCGCCGATCCCGGCATGATCCTCTGGTGGGACCGCGCAACGTGGCGCAGGCCCGATTTCGAGGTGTATTTCTGGGACAGGTTTCCCAACGTGCTGATCTTCGACACAGCCACGTACGCGGTGCAGGACGATATGTTCAAGCGCCTTGCTTTCTTCGTGGAAAAGACCGGTTACCGCGGGACTATCGAAGATCCGGCGGCTCTCCAGGGCAGGCATGGATACAATGCCCATGACTACCGCGCCGAGGATCTCGCGCGGTTTTTCACGGAAGCGGCCCGTCAGGGTCTCTCACTCACCTCAGGGGAGGCGGAGGTCGAGCAGATCCTGGAAGCGAGCGACCTGATCCGAAGGACACCAGGAGGATTCGCTCCTGG
>DATKLB010000160.1:0-14602 GCA_035542615.1 Spirochaetia bacterium
CTCCTCGACCATGATCCTGTAGAGATAGGCCGCCAGGATGGGAGGAAAGATCACGAGGAAGCTGATCCAGTTTTCGTAGGCCACCGCGAGGCCAAAGAAGGAAAGCAGAAGCCCCGCGTAGGTCGGGTGGCGGACGTGACCGTAGATTCCATGGTCTACGATCTTGTGGTCCTTTACAATGGACACGTCCACAGTGAACTGTCGCCCCAAGGTGACGATCGCTGTCCACCGTACTGCGATGCCCCCCAGCATCAGAATTAGTCCGATATATCCAAGGACAGAGTGGGCGAAACGAAACGCCCCCACTCCGCTACGCCTGCCGAGGATGTGAACCGTGACTCCAGCGGCTATCGTGATGGTCGTGGTTGCGATGAGGATGGCATGACTCGCCCTATCGAGTTGCTGGGTGCTGCCGCCCGAGTGCCTTCGAATGTTGACCACCGCTTCAGAGACGACCCACAGGAACGACACGCAGATGAGAAGAGAATCAAGCAATCCGAGATTCCGAAGCCACATTTCCCAACCTCTCTTTTTCTTGACCGCTGCACTGGGCGCACATAGACTTAACGGGGGTGACAGCGTTTTCACGATAGGATAAACCCCGACAGTCCGCTTGAAAAGGAGATAACGCTGTCGCCCCTTTCAACGAGGGGGAGCGCAAACGGTGGGGTCATCAACCGAGAGGGTGCTTGTTTCCTGGAGCGGCGGGAAGGACAGCACCCTCGCCCTGAACGAGATCGTGAAGAATGGCACGTACCGTGTCGCCGCGCTGGTGACAACAGTGACCGCCGACTATGACCGCATCAGCATGCACGGTGTTCGCCGAGCGCTTCTTGAGCAACAGGCAGCGTCGCTCGGGCTGCCCCTGGAGAAGGTGTTCATCCCGAGCAACGCATCCAACGCGGTCTACGAACAGAACTTTGAGAGCGTCCTGGCGAAGTACGCAGGTCAGGGTGTCCAGAAGGTCGTCTTTGGTGACCTCTTTCTTGAGGACCTGAGAAAGTATCGAGAAGAAAGGCTCGCCTCGGTCGGCATGAGCGGAGTTTTCCCCATCTGGATGAGGGGCACAAAGGAGCTCGCCAAGTCCCTCATCTCCCTCGGATTCAAGGCGATTACGACCTGCGTTGACACCAACGTGCTCGACAAGGACTTCGTGGGACGGCTCGTCGACGAGAAGTTCCTCGCCGATCTGCCCGCTTCCGTTGACCCTTGCGGCGAGAACGGGGAGTACCACTCATTCGTCCATGACGGACCGATCTTCAGTGAGGCGGTGCGATTCACGATCGGGGAAAAGGTCCTGCGCGACGAACGTTTCTACTTCTGCGACCTAGTGCCTGCGCAAGAGGTTCGATAGCTCGTTCGAGGAACACGAAGTCCCTGTGTCAAAAGAGAGGATATGGCCTGAAATCCTCCGCGCCGATGCGTTAAGCGTACCGACGTCCAGTTCAGCCACTTGAAGGTTGGCGCTGGGGGTATGATAGTTCCAAGGAGGAGAGTCGTGACTGGCTACGAAACGTATGGTAACGGCCCCGAGAAAGTAGTCGTCTTTCATGGATGGGGGTTGGACCATTCGGCCTTTGCTCCTATGTATCCCGCCTTTGATACCCAGGTGTTCACATTTGCCTTCATGGACTACCGCGGCTGTGGACTTTCGAAGGGTCAGAAAGGCTCCTGTTCGATAGCTGAGATCAGCCAAGACGCAATCGAACTGGTGGATCATCTGAACTGGAAGTCCTTTCACGTAATTGGACACTCGATGGGTGGGATGGTCGCGCAGTTTGTCTCGGCAGCGGCGCCCTCCCGCCTCAAGAGTGCAGTCGCGGTGACGCCTGTTCCTGCTTGCGGCGCGCCCCAGATGGACGAAGCAAGGAGACAGTTTCTTCTGAAGGCAGGCAACAGCACACAAGGGCTGACGATGTTCTTCATGGGAGGGACCGCCAATCGTTACAACATCGCTTGGGCAAGGTCCGTGGCGGAGAAGTCCGTTGCGTCGACCGACAACGAAGTCTTCGCCAAATACACTCTGGCATGGGCAGATACCAATTTCGTGCAGAAAGTTCAAGGAGTCCAAGTCCCTCTAAAGGTCCTTGTAGGTGAACACGACACCATCACAGCAGACATGATAAAGCAGACAATCTTGAAGTGGTTTCCCAATTCGGAGCTTGAGGTGTTGAGCAACTGCGCTCATTACCCGATGTTCGAGGTGCCGCTGAATCTGGCAACTGTCTGCCAGGATTTTATGGCTCGGCACAAGTAGTCGAAGTAATCGGCTTGTCCGCACCAAGGCCGAAACCAAAGCCGACTGAGGGCGAGAACTTGCTTGTGTGAGTGTGAGACCTGGAGTCTGAGCCTCCCGCTCCCGCCTTACTCCGCCACGCCGTCCACTTGTAACTCGACTGTGGGCCGAGCGGTACTACCGCCAATCGGCAGATCACCTCTGGTCAAGGACTACCACGGAGGGCGATTCGGCGCTTGTGCGGGAAGTGCTCGCCCGAGGCGCCGGTTGTGTCGGAAGAAGCCGATTGGAACTGTGGGACAACTTCCGTCGAGTCATTGACGCACACCTTTGGGCTGAACCGATGTCGTCAATCGGTCGGCGGCAGAGTGGTTTCAAGTCATGCACAAGACCGTCGCAAAGTTCGTGAACGATTGGACGAGGGAGAGCGACCTGAGCCTGAAGGTCGAGCGGGCGCTCACGGATACCTCCCTCGCCCAAAAGACCGACCCCGAGGGGAGATCCCTCGGCGACATCGCCTGGCACATGGTCATTATGATCGGGATGACTGCCGCCGCCGCGGGCCTCACGATCGAGGCACCACCCCGCGGGATGCCCGTGCCCAGCGCCGCTGCGGCAATTGCGGACGCCTACGAGAAGGCGAAGGAGTCGCTGCAACAGCAGGCAGCGGCCGTCCTGATGCGTGCCGCTGGCGTCGTGGTTCCCAGCGTCTGCCGGCCGTCGCGCGAGGAGAGCGCCGGGATGAGGGCGAGGCAGGGACGCTGAAGCTACTGAAGCAAACTCTTGGCGAAGGCGCGGGCGTTCTTGATGTCAGCCTCGTCTGGGTGGCCGTCGCGTACCTTGAAGATCCAAGGGGTCCACAGTCCAGGACAGTGAAACTCGCCCGCAACGGTGAAACCCTTTCCTGCGAGAAGCGAGCGGAATCTCCCCGTCCAGTCCTTGTTGGAAGCGCAGGTGGTGAAGACAAACGCCTTTTGACCATGCCGCTCCGCCAAGCCTTTCACAAGACTGAAAAGTTCGGCATGCACGTCGAAGCCATTGATGCCTGAGCCAAATCCAATGAGGTCGAACTTCTCCAGGTCGCGCGGCTGGACATCCGCGAGCTTCCGTACCTCGGCTGCAAGTTCGGAACCGATGGCATTGGCCACCTTTTCTGTGTTCAGGTGATGCTTTGAACTATAAAGAATGAGCGTTTTCATGGCTCGAAATTCTCCTTGCTCAACGGGCAATTGTCAAGCGACCTCAAAGCGCGTCTTCGAGCTGACGGCTTGTCGTCGGGGATGCTTGCTTACCTCGGGGTTCCGACTGCTGCCACTTCGGCGAGACGCTTCCTGGCTATCCGTTCACCGAGACGATCACCGAGCAGTCCCGCCAGTCTTTTGACGGGTCCAACTGGAGCTTTGTAGTAGTACGGGGATTCGAACCACCCCTTCTCCTTGAAGTACCGAAAGTCTCGGCAGGTCTCGTCCAGCATCGCTCGAATGCTCGAGCGCGAGAGGCGGAAGAGCATCAACCTGAGAAGCGAAGGGACTGGCAGGGAAGGTCCAGTGAGCGCTCGGTGGAACCGCCTGGCGGCCTTCCGAACCTCTTGGGATATTCTCGCTTGCTCGCTTGGAGTCAGAGGTTGAAAGGCGGTGACGAATAATCCCTTGCCAACTGTGAATCCCCAGGCGCCTCCAACCTTTTCGAGATATTTCACGACATCCTTCCCGCGGTAGATTCCTTGAACTACCACTCCCATGAAGGCCTTGCCGAAGAACCTCGGTCGGTGAAACACGAACGCCAGCCTATCCAGGAAGGTCTTCATGATGCCCGAGACGTTGAGGGAATAGTTGGGGGTGGCGAAGATCACGCCGTCGGAGTTTTCTATCTTTTCGATGAGCGCGTCGCGATCATCGCGACGCGGGCAGTACTCCTCTCCTTTGTCGAAGCAGTCGCCGCACCCCCTGCAATCGGCGAGGTTTGCGTCCTTCAGAAACGCGATGTCGCACTCGATGTCGCCGAACGCCTTCAGTTCTTCGACGAACTCCTGCATCACTTGATACGTGAGCTGCCTTCGCGGACTTCCGATCGGGTTCTTGTTCATGCTCCTATCTTGGAGCGGCAACTTGGAAAGGTGACCGACTGATCTGCTCCAGCCCGAGCAGGTCACCGCTTCAGCCTCTCAACCAGCTCCGCGCTGTCGCATTCGCCGCTGCGGTGAGCTCTGAGCACAACCAGATGCTCAACACGAACGCCCTGAATGCGGCGAAGTCCGACTGGGAGAACGCACCGTCAACAACCTCGGTTCCTCGGAGATCGACACCAGCGCCACCTCGTTGGGGAGGGACACCGCAATGTGCGTTCTCTGGACTTTGATGTTGCCGCCGTGCGCTCCATCGTCGGGCACCCAAATGCGCATGGGCAGAGCCGTGGTGCGCCGCCAGACGCCTGTCTAATGGAAGAGTTCGCTCTGGGAGACGGGTGGTTCCATCATGCAGCGCAAGTATAGGGGCAAGCCAACGCGGATGGCACCGCGCTGATACCTCCACAAGACGAGTGTGACACACACAGCTTCACTTCAGTGTATCAATCGATGTATTCGTAGCGACCACCCCAAAGCGGCACCGCATGGTGCCTCTCAGTAAATCGAGACCCTCTTTACACATAGGGGACGTTTCTGGTAAATTCTCGCCCGGAGGCAGTGCTCCAAGGAGCCGAGAGGTCGCTCTTGATCTTCGGGTCGCAGGGTCGAGTCCTGTGCGGCTCAATGACGACGGCGCCTGGATGTATTGACTCACGTCCGGTGCCGTGGTAAATATCCAGGCGAGAGTGGTGGAATTTGGCAGACACGCCAGACTTAGGATCTGGTGCCCAAAAGGCTTGAGGGTTCAAATCCCTTCTCTCGCAGTGGAAGAGGGCGCGTGCGAACGCCCCGTTGCGTCGGGGCGGCGGTGCCGCGCAGCAGAGAACGCGCGGGAATAGCTCAGTTGGTAGAGCTCCACCTTGCCAAGGTGGATGTCGCGGGTTCAAGTCCCGTTTCCCGCTCAAAGCACTCAGCGTCAGGCAGTTGCTGGCCTGAAGTCTCCGATGCCCGGCACCAAGCCCTGCCGGCGATGATGCCGATGTCAAACATCTTCAGCGTTTCTAAAAAACCTCTGTAGGCTTCGGGGAGTCCATGCAGGTCGCTGGTGAAGAGGATTCTCATGCAATTCTCAATCGCCTTTGCTCCGCGCCGGAGGAATCTGAATCGACGGCGACCTCCCTTCAACCGGAGTTCAGAGAGCTGAGGAAATCAAGTCGACCTCGGATCGCCCAAATCAAGGCGAGAAAAGATCGTCACGAACGCGAAGCAGGTCGCTCTGAGGATCGCCGCGCGCTCCGAGCGGGCCCTCCAGGACACGCTCCGGGTTACCGAAAGCGGCAGGGTTGCCGAGACCCCGCTGAAAGCTGTACTGT
The DNA here is from genome assembly GCA_035542615.1 of Spirochaetia bacterium. Classification (GTDB taxonomy): domain Bacteria; phylum Spirochaetota; class Spirochaetia; order SZUA-6; family Fen-1364; genus Fen-1364. The sequence continues at coordinate 5,675 of DATKLB010000160.1, forward strand.
ACTATATATATACATCAAGCGCTTGACTCGCGTCGCCGCGCGATATACCGTGCCATGAAGGCCGTGTCTTTGCGCCGCTCGCAGCTCACGTCGAAAGAGGAACAGGAGTGAACGCTACCAGGGAAGTACAGCTTCTCGAAAACTCGAAAGTGAAGCTGACCATCCACGTGCCGACCGAGGACGTCAGGAAACAGTACGATGACATCCTCAAGGAATATACGCAGAAGGCTCACGTGAAGGGTTTTCGGCCGGGCAAGGTTCCGGCGGACATCATTGTGCGAAAGCTGGGCCCGGCGCTGATCGACCAGACGAGGTCCGAGGTGCTCGAGAAGAGTCTCTCCGAAGTCTTCGAGAGCGTGGAGCAGAAGCCCATACCCTACGCGACCCCGGAGATCAAGGCGGACGACGCCCTGGAGCTCGGCAAGGAATACGCCTTCGAGGTGACCTACGACACGTGGCCGACCGTGGAGCTCGGCCCTTATCAGGGCCTCGAGATCGATCAGCCCCAGTGGGAAGTCACGGACGAGGACATCGGCCGGGAGCTCAAGGGCATCCAGGAGCAGAACGCCCTCTTCACCGACAAGGAGAGCGGTGAGGTGGAGAAGGGCAACATCGTGAACATCGATTACGTGGAGATGGAGGCCGGCGCGGAGAAACCCGGCACGAAGCGTGAGGCGTTCGTGTTCGAAGTGGGAACGGGATACAACGCCTACGCGATCGACGACGACATCACCGGCATGAAGAAAGGCGACACCAGGCTCATCACGAAGGTGTATCCCGGGGATTACGAAACGAGCGCGCTGGCGGGAAAATCGGTGACCCTGAGAGTCACGCTCAACAGCGTCAAGGAGAAGCAGCTCCCCGAGATCAACGACGAGCTCGCGCAGGACATTTCGGAGAAGTTCAAGAACCTCGACGACCTGAAGGCGGACATCAGGACGAAGCTGGAGCAGACGGTGAAGCAGACCGTCCGCTCGCGCACGGTGTCGCGGATTCTCGACTCGATCGTGGAGACGTCGAAGATTCCTCTCCCGCAGTCGCTTGTCGACTACCAGCTGGAGAATATCTGGCAGGAGTACGTCGGGCGAATGCGGATCGAGGAGAAGGAGCTCGTTTCGCTGCTGGAGGCGCAGGGCACCACGATGGAAAGCCTTCGGACGGAATGGCTGCCGTCGGCGGAAAAGCGCGCGCGGCTGCAGCTCGTCATCTCCGAGATCGCGCGGCGGGAAAGCATCGCCATCGAGGATGCGGAGCTGGACGCGGAGATCGCGCGGATGGCCGAGCAGCGCAAGGTCACCGCCGAGGAGCTGAAGGAGAGCCTTTCCCGGAACAACCTCGTGGATTACATGAAGAGCAACCTCCGGATCGACAAGCTCTATGATTTTCTCATCTCCAAGACGACCCTGCGGACGGGGGAAAAGAGAAAAGTATTGGACATTCTGCAGGGGAATTAGGTACCATACAGTATGGTGAAAACCGAAGCGCGCGCCACGCAAGAGAAGGACACGAACCTTGTCCCTATCGTCATCGAGCAGACTGGCCGGGGGGAGCGGTCCTACGATATCTATTCCCGGCTCCTCAAGGACAGGATCGTCTTCGTCGACGGCGAGATCTACGACGTGAACGCCGATCTCGTGGTCGCCCAGCTCCTTTTCCTCGAGTCGCAGGACCCGGAGAAGGACATCCATCTCTACGTGAACTCGCCGGGAGGAACGGTGACAGCGGGGCTCGCGATCTACGATACCATCCAGTACATCAAGCCGAATGTGCAGACCATCTGCCTGGGCCAGGCAGCCTCTATGGGAGCGCTCCTCCTTGCCTGCGGAACGCACGGCAAGCGCGTGGCCCTTCCGTCGTCGCGGATCCTCATTCATCAGCCCTGGGGAGGAGTCTCCGGGCAGGCCGTGGACATCAGCATCCAGGCGCGTGAGCTCGTGCGGATCAAGAAGCTCATCATCTCGTACTTCGCCGAGCACACCGGAAAGTCCGCAGAAACGGTGGAAAAGGATCTCGAGAGAGATTATTATATGTCGGCGGATGAGGCGTTGGAGTACGGCCTCATCGACAAGATCCTGAAGCGGGGAAAGAGTGGCGAAAACTCCCAAAAGTGACGGTTTCAAGGTCTGCTCGTTCTGCGGAAAAAGCGCCGACGTGGCTCGGCGCCTCATTGCAGGACCGGGCGTCTTCATCTGTGACGAGTGCGTCAACGTCTGCAAGAAGATCCTCGACGAGGAAGAGGAAAACCTCTCCATCGAGTTCACGGAAGACATCCCCAAGCCCCGCGAGATCAAGGACTATCTCGACCAGTACGTGATCGCCCAGGAGCAGGCCAAGAAGGTCCTTTCAGTCGCTGTCTACAACCATTACAAGAGGATCGCCCTGGGCCACAAGGTGGCCACCGACGTCGAGCTGGAGAAGTCCAACGTCCTTCTCATCGGACCGACGGGGACCGGCAAGACCCTGCTCGCTCGCACGCTTGCCCGCAAGCTCAAGGTGCCCTTTGCGATCGCGGACGCGACCACCCTCACGGAGGCCGGCTACGTGGGGGAGGACGTTGAGAACATACTCCTCAAGCTCATTCAGAACGCGGGAAACAACATCTCCGCCGCAGAACGCGGCATCGTCTATATCGATGAGATCGACAAGATCGCCAGGAAGAGCGGCGACAATCCCTCGATCACGCGCGACGTTTCGGGGGAAGGCGTTCAGCAGGCCCTCTTGAAGATCGTGGAGGGCACCGTGGCCTCCGTGCCGCCACAGGGCGGCCGCAAGCACCCAAACCAGGAGATGCTGCGCATCGACACCACGAACATCCTCTTCATCTGCGGAGGAGCTTTTGTCGGGCTGGACAAGATCGTGGAGCAGAGAACAGTCGCGCACCCCCTCGGCTTCGGAGCTGACCCGAAGGGCATGGGAGAGAAAGACCTCGTGGAGCTGTACAGCCAGCTGCAGCCCGACGACCTGATCAAGTACGGACTCATCCCCGAGTTCGTGGGAAGGCTCCCCATCGTGGTTCCCCTCGAGGAGCTGGACGCGGATGCGCTGCGGCGCATCATCACCGAGCCGCACAACGCCATCCTCAAGCAGTACAAGGCATCCTTCAAGCTGGACGACGTGGAGCTGGAGTTCGACGAGCGCGCCATCGACGCCATCGCCCGCAAGGCGATCGAAAGAAAGACGGGCGCCCGCGGCCTGCGGGCAATCGTGGAGGGGCTGATGATGGACGTCATGTTCGACATCCCTTCCCTCAAGGGAGCAAAGAAGGTCGTCATCACCGAGCGCGTGGTCACGAGCTCGGAGAAGCCCGAAATCATCCTCTCGGGCCAGAAGAAGACGGCCTGACAGCCGTCCAGAAGCATGAAAATCCTCCTCAAGCGACACGAGATGTTCATGGTCCCGCTGAAGGACCTCGTGGTATTTCCGCGGATGGTCGTACCGCTGTTCGTCGGCCGACGCAAGTCGCTGCACAGCGTGGAGGAGGCCATGCGCCTCGGACGGCCGCTCTTCCTCGTGGCGCAGCGCAAGACCAGCGCGGATGAGCCTGACGAACGCGATGTGCACAGCGTCGGAACCGTGTCCCGCGTGCTCCAGATCCTCAAGCTCCCGGACGGGAAGGTCCGGCTCCTCGTCGAGGGCCTGGAGAGAGCCGCCATCGCAAAATACGCGGAGACCCGGGACTCCTTCCGCGTGGTCGTGCGGCCGCTCCCCGCCGTATCGACCACAACGCCCCAGGTGTCGGCGCTGATGCGCGCCGCGCTGTCGCAGTTCACGCGCTACACGGAGGTCTCCAAGAAAGTTCCCCCGGAAGCGGTCACGGCCGTGGAGAGCGCTGAGCTGCCTGACACCCTGGTGGACCTGATCGCGGGAAACCTCCCGCTCAAGCTCCCTCAGAAGCTCGAGCTGCTGTCCATCGAGGACACCGAGGCTCGCCTGGAGAAATGCGCCGCAGTTGTGGCAGCGGAGATCGAGGTGCTCACCCTCGAGCAGGAGATCACCGGCAAGGTCAGGCGGAAGCTGGAGAAGACGCAGAAGGACTATTTCCTGAACGAGCAGCTCAAGGAAATCCAGCGTGAGCTGGGCGCCGAGGGTGATGACCCCACGGGCGCCCGCGAGCTTGAAGAAAAGGTGAAGGCCAAGGGGCTGCCGGCGGAAGTTACCGAGAAGTGCCAGAAAGAGCTGCGGCGCCTGGGCAGGATGCAGCCAATGTCGCCGGAGTCGGCTCTCCTGCGCACCTACCTCGAGTGGATTGTCGACCTTCCCTGGAAGGAGACCACCGCTGACAACCACGATATCGAACGCGCCCGCCAGATCCTGGACGAGGACCACTACGACTTGAAAAAGGTGAAGGAGCGGATTCTCGACTTCATTGCCGTGCGCCAGCTCTCCAGCGGCGTCAAAGGCCCGATCCTCTGTTTCATCGGCCCCCCCGGTACGGGCAAAACGTCCCTCGGCAGATCAGTGGCGCGCTCACTCGGCCGCAACTTCGTGCGCGTCTCCCTGGGGGGAGTGCGTGACGAGGCGGAGATCCGCGGCCACAGAAAGACATATGTCGGCGCCCTGCCGGGCAAGATCATCCAGTCCATGAGAAAGGCGGGATCCCGCAATCCCGTGTTCCTCCTCGATGAGATCGACAAGATGAGCGCTGACTGGCGGGGGGATCCCGCCTCGGCCCTCCTCGAGGTGCTGGATCCCGAGCAGAACGCCGCCTTTGTCGATCATTACCTCGAGGTGCCCTACGACCTGTCCCGAGTGATGTTCATCACAACGGCCAACTCGTCGCACAACATCCCCTATCCGCTGCGCGACAGGATGGAGGTCATCGAGATATCGGGGTACACGGAGTTCGAGAAGGAAAAGATCGCCGAGAGATTCCTGGTGCCCAAGCAGATCCGGGAGAACGGGCTCGACTGGGCCGACATCACGTTTCACAAGTCAGGCATCCTCAAGCTCATCCGCGGCTTTACCATGGAGGCGGGCGTCCGCAGCCTGGAGCGCGAGATCGCGAACATCATCAGGAAGATCGCCCGGGAAGCAGTGAAGCAGGGGAGGATGCCTCCGACGGCTGTACAACCGGAGCTCTCCGCGGTGGAAGGCGAGCAGCCGACGAGCGAGGCACCGACGGAAGCCGCCCAGAGCGCTGTCGCCGCGGCGCTGGAGGTGCCGGTGGAGACGCCTGCCGCTCCGGCTCCTGCTGCTCCGCCTCCTGCCGAGCCCTTCAAGGTCACCGTTACGGGACGGAACGTCGAGAAGTTCCTGGGCAAGGTGAAGTTCCTGGAAAACACCTTCTCGCGCGACGTGAAGCCGGGTCTCGCGTACGGTCTCGCGTGGACCGAGGTGGGCGGACAGCTCCTGCCGGTGGAGGTGGCGATCCTGGAAGGAAAGGGAGAGCTGATGCTCACCGGCAGCCTCGGCGATGTGATGAAGGAAAGCGCGCAGGCCGCGCTCTCCTTCCTGCGCGCTCACCATGCAGCCCTGGGAATTCCCGCTGACTTCACGAAAGACCGCGACATCCACATCCACGTCCCCGAAGGCGCCATCCCCAAGGACGGCCCGTCCGCGGGGATCACGCTCGCAGCCGCGCTGCTTTCCGCGGTCACAGGAGTCGCGCTGAAGAGCGGATTCGCCATGACGGGAGAGATCACGCTGACGGGCAGGCTTCTGCCGATCGGCGGCGTCAAGGAGAAAGTGCTCGCGGCTCACCGCTACAAGATGACCCACGTTCTGCTGCCGCGGCGCAACGAGAAGGACCTCGAGGAGATCCCCGCCGAGGTGCAGCAGGACCTGGACTTCGAGCTTGCGGATTCCGTTCTCGACGCAATAGCGATCCTTTTCCCGAAAGGCAGTTTCACGGCCGAAATGAGCGAGCAGGAAGCCGCCGAGCCGCCCGAGGAGAAGCAGGAAGACCGGGGGCAGTCTCCCGACGGACCCGCCGCGCCTGACGATGATGTCCCGTTGACGCAGCCGTCCGTGTAGCTTCCGGGGCCGATGATGGACCATCTGCTGCGGGCCCTCGATCCGTGGCTGAGGCAGTACGGATACCTGGCGGTTTTCGCCGCAATCTTCCTGGAGGACTTCGGGGTGCCGATGCCCGGCGAGACTCTCCTCATTGCCGGGGCGCTCCTGGCCTCACGCGGCAGCTTCAATATCGTCCTTCTCATTGTCACTGCCTGGAGCGCGGCCGTTCTTGGAGACAACGTGGGCTATGCCATCGGCAGGTTCGGCGGCAGGAGGCTTGTGCTGCGCTTCGGCAGGTACGTGCTTGTCACGGACAGCCGGCTCAGGCGCGCCGAACGGTTCTTCGAATCTCGGGGCGCAGTGGTCGTTGTCATAGCCCGGTTCATCGAAATCCTGAGACAGCTCAACGGGATCATCGCGGGAATCGCCGGCATGCGATGGTGGCGCTTTCTCGTCTACAACGCCGTCGGGGCCGCCCTGTGGGTCGGATTCTGGAGCATTCTCTTTTTTCACCTCGGCAGGCAGGGCGAAAGGATCGTCTTTTTCCTCCGGGGTTATGAGCCTCTGGCAGCCGCGGTTCTCGCCGCTCTTGTCATCGGCGTGATCGTCCTCCGAGTCATCATGAGGAGGCGCCATGAGCGATCTTGACCGGGACGATTTTGAACGTTCCCTGTCCTGGGTGCGCAGGAATATGCTTCTCACCGAGAATCAGGCGCAGAGGCGCCTGCTTTTTCTCCCGGCCTTCATCCCCTTCCGCGGACTGCCTCGGAGCCCGTGGCGAAGCGTGCGTCACGGACCTGACGCGGCCGTGTCCGCATCATGAGCCCGATCGGGCAAGGCTGTTGCCGTCAATGCGGCGCTTCAATTCCCCCATGGCCGCCCTCATGGCCTGCTCCCCGCGCTCGGCAAGCTCGTCCACTCTCTTCAAGTCGCGGTAGTTGAAGCCCTGCAGATCGGGACAGATCACGATGTCGGCGGAAGCTATGCCATTCTGCGCTGAGTTGGAGAGAAGAATGTCGAACGTATAGTAGGCGATGTCGAGGAGGCCGCGGGGAGGGCCGGACTGACGCCGCCGCGCGTGCAGGTTCACCGCAACGACGAGGTCCGCTCCCATTGAGCGGACCACATCTGCCGGCACGTCGTCCACGAGACCGCCGTCCACGAGAACGGAATTGCCGTCTCTGAATGGCTCGAAGAGCCCCGGAACGCTGCAGCTCGCTCTCACGGCCTTTGCAACGGACCCGGCGGTGAAAACGACAGGCTCACCGCGCTGAAGATCAGTGGCAACCGTGGCAAGCGGGATGCGCAGACCGTTGAAATCGCGCACGCCGATCATCCTCTCGACGTATCTTTCCAGCTTGTCGAGGCGCAGCATGCCGTGCCGGGGGATGGCCAGCGATACGATGTGAGACCATTCCAGGCGGTCGGCGGCTTCCCAGATTTCTCCCCAGGAGCGGCCCGCGCAGAACGCGGCGCCAACAACGCTCCCCGCGCTCGTGCCGGCCACGCAATGGACCGTGATTCCCTCATCCGAGAGCGCGCGCAGGACGCCAATATGCGCGAGCCCGAGCGCCGCGCCTCCTCCGAGTGCGAGCCCGATCTTGATGCTCACCGTTCGAGAATAGCCGCGTTCGCAAGAAGGCGTCAAGGTTTCTCGAGCAATGGACGATACGGCGGGCCGCTGCCTACATTGGATGCGACGAGGAGGAAATCCATGCTCACGATAATTCGCGGTCGGCCGGCATCACAGGCCATGATCATCCTGTTCGCGGTTTTCCTGGCAGGGAGGGGTGCCGTCGCATTCTCCCAGACCATGACCACTTCCATCGACGGGACGGTCGCGTCGCTGAGCGCGTCTCAGATCACTCTCACGGCAGCGGACGGCAGCACGAAGGTTGCCACTCTCGGTCCCGGTACCCTGATCCTCGAGAGGCGGACGGCAGCTCTTTCCGACATCGCGAAGGGCGATGCAATGGGAGTCACCACCCATCGCGCCGAGGACGGAAGCATGGTCGCGACAGCGATCAACATCTTTTCCCCCGAGCTGTACAAGGTGGTGCGCAAGGGCCAGTTTCCCATGCAGCAGCCTGGCCAGATCATGACCAACGCGGTGGTCAGCGCATACATGGCCGGCGGAGACGGCCACTCGCTCACGATGAGCTACAACGGGGAGACATACCCCATCACAGTGCCCGACTCGGCGGAGATCCACCGCCTTGTGACCGTTCAGCGCGACTCGGTGAAAGAGGGAACGCACGTGCTCGTCCGGGGCAGCAAGAACCCCGATGGGACACTGAAAGCCGCCGTTGTGAGCTTCGACGCGCCTACTTGATGATCGCGACCTTCTTGCGGTCGAAGGTGACGGCAACGGCAATGATGATAAGCACGCCCAGGAAAACCTGCTGGGCGTAGACGTCGATCCCGATGACGGTCAGGCCGTTGTTGATCGTGCCCATGATGAGCGCGCCGACGAGAGTGTTTACCACACCGCCGGCACCACCGGTCATGGCTGTGCCTCCCACCACGACTGTGGCGATGGAGTTCAGGACGTAGACACCGCCGAGGGTGGGGTAGCCGGAAAGCAGTGTAGAGGCGAGAATGATTCCCGCAATCGACGCTCCGAATCCGGACAGGACGAAAGCGAAGATCCGTCCCTTGTCGATCTTGACGCCGGAGAGGTACGACATCCTTTCATTGGCACCGATGTAGATGATCGAGCGGCCTATCTGCGTAAAGCGCTGTACATAGTAGTAGATCAGGTAGATTCCAAGGCCGATGATCCAGACTGCCTGCACGGGTCCGAGCGCACCGTTGACGAGATCGAGAAGACCGCTGTCCGGGGCTGCGAGCGGCTCGGCTGACAGGAGGTAAGCGCAGCTCAGAAGGATTCCCTGAGTACCCAACGTGGCGATGAAAGAGGGAATCTTCAGCTTTGAAACGATCAGACCGTTCAGGAAACCTGAGGCCACGCCG
>DATKLB010000161.1:0-19277 GCA_035542615.1 Spirochaetia bacterium
CAATCGGGCAGCGAGCTTCGCCGCTCCCTCGCGAAACATGTCAACCGGCGTGAGCAGGCTGAGCACGAGATGATTCCCCGAGGGGAAATCGTAGAAGTATCCGGGATGCACCAGGATGCCGTCGTCCTCCAGACAGCGCACGGAAAACTCTTCGTCCGAGACATCATCGGGAAGGCGGACAACAGCGTACCATCCCCCCTCGCGCTTCAGGATCTGACATGCGGGCACGGCCGTGAGCACCGATGCCAGGGTGTGCTCGTTCTCATCCAGCCGTTCGAGGATCTGTGACTGGATCGCGCCGCGCCCGCGGAGGATCATGGGGGCGGCGTGCTGGACAGGAGTCGAGACGGAGAGGTATGCGTCGGCAATGAACTCGAGGCCTTCCAAAGCGCTGCCGCGCAGCTCTGGCGGCCCGCTCACGACAATCCAGGCCAGTTTGAGCTGGGGCAGACCGACGATCTTGGAGAACCCGTTGAGCACAAAGGTCAGGGCACCGTCGTGGCCAGCCGCGGTTGCCACCCGGGCCCCGTCGTCGCCGCTTGCATAGTCGCTGAAAACCTCGTCGACGATCAGCGCCAGGTCCAATCGTCGGCACACCTCGGCGATTGCCGCCAGGTCGTGCTTCTTCAAGAAAGCGCCGGTGGGATTGTTGGGGCTGACTGCGACGATCGCCTTTGTCCGATTGCTGACGGTATTCCCAAGGCGCTCGATGTCGAGCACCCATCCTTTTCGCTCATCATAGGAGTACCGATAGGAGACGAGCCGAACCGACTCGAGCGCGGTCAGGACCTCCAGCAGGGGATAGCCGGGTACGGGAACGAGGATCTCCCCTTCGGGATCCGCCAGCAGTTTGAACAGGTGCCCGTATGCTTCGCTTGTGCCCGAGGCGAGAACCACGCATTCCGGGTCCACCACGACCCCACGTTCGCGGTAGTACCCTGCAACGGCCTCGCGTGCTGCACGAAGACCTCGGGGATGAGGCTCGTAGAGCATCGCGCCTGGCTGCACGAGCGCTCGGGAGATCTCGGCCGCATCGTAGCGAAAGCCGCTCCTCGTGGGGTTGGACTCGGTGAGGTCGGCGATACGCGCACCAGCCTTCTTCTGTCGCTCGAGGGCCGCGGTGAGCCGGTTCGGGGTGGGGCTTTTCTGAACGCGATTGGAAAACATGTGTGGGCGGCCGGTCGAAGTGAACCACGAAAAAGCGTTTGCGAGAAGTAGCGGCGCAAAAAAAACCGGCAGGGAGAGTGCCCTGCCGGCTCGCGTTCTTGCCCAGTGTCTAGAGCTGGATGCGGAAGTTCAGCATACCGGCAAAGGATCCGCTCAGGAACTCGTACTCCGCGCCAAGGCCGATCTTGAGGATGGTCAGGTTGAAAGAGAGGCCGCCGAACGCGCGCGTCGCAAAACCGTTCGCGCCTGCGTTTGCGGTGAGTGACTGGTTGGCGTTGGTGTAGTTTGTCCCAAGGAGGCTGTTGATCTGGTCGATCTGCGATTGACTCGGCACATTCCCTGGGGAATTGACATACATCTGAGACTGCATGCCGCCGCCCGCGTTCGATATCCCGTACGACATCCCCAGGCCGATATAGGGCGTGATGATGAACAAGCTCTTGCTGACCTGGATCCTGGCATCGATCACATTCGTATTCCAGAAAAAGTTGAGCGACGGGTTGGTAAAATACAGCGTGTAAGGCCCAACGCTGCCGATAGATATATTCCCATTCAAAACGCCGGGGATCAAGACGTTTCCTCTCATGTACGTGTATCCAACACCAACCGATATGCCGGGAAGAAAACCTTTGTCCTGAACGAGGGCATAACGCACGTCACCGCCAAGGACAAGGTAGTCTACCGAGACGTTGCTGAAAGCGGAAAAGGCGTTCGGAGGCAGGTAGCCGAACTTGAGGCCGACGTCGAACGGAAGGATGAAGCCTCCAATCCTGACTTCGAGCGTGTATGCGGGCACCGGGATTCCAATCTTTGATAGAAAGCTGAGGTTCGAAGGGATGGTGCCCCCGAAGGTGCTGATCGTGTTCTGCATGGCCGAATAGGGGATGGTGGCCGCTCCCACCGTGAGACCGATGCCCAAGTGCGGAAACTGTCCAATGTAGGCATCCGACCAGTTGAGCCCGACGGAGGATTCCAGGGGAAGAGCGCTCGCAGCGCCGTTGGCGAAGTTTTGTATGGCACCCTGGAAGGCCGCGAAATTTGGGATTGTCTGCGCAAACAGAGCCCCCGCGACAAGCGCCAGGATAAGCACAATGAGGAGCTTCTTCATGGTTATTCCTCCTGACCCCTAGGAATGTAACGCAGGATTCAGGATTTTCCTGCGTGAAGGGTTTCCCCGGCTTCTCCCGTCTCATTCTGTATGAGTGTAGATGGTGAATTGAATGTTGGCCGGATCTTGCTCGCGGCAGCGTTGGCTCTCGGGTTTGCCGCCGCAGGTCCCTTGTGGTCCGAGCCGGAGCAAGGCTTGCAAACCCAGTCGCCCCCGCTGCTGCTCGCAAACCCCTGGTATCAGACCCGGGTGATGGCAGATCCCATCCTGGACCAGGTTCTGCTTTTCTACCTCTCCGAAGCATGGCAGGGCTCATCCGATATCGGGGAGGTCCTGGACACGGCAAGCAGGGTACTACCGGATGACGAGCATAGCTGGACCAGGGAGTGGCAGAGAACGGCCGAAAGGCTCCGCGCGCGGGCCATGACATGCGAGCAGGCCGGACACCCTTTCAGCGCCGGGCAGGCATACCTGCGGGCAGCAACGTACTATCGCGCATCCCTGCATCGCTACCCGACCCCATCTGACCAGGCCGTGAAAGATATGGCCGCTCTCGAGGTTGCGAGCTTCACAAAGGCGATCCGCCTTCTGGGTATCCCCGCACAGCCCGTGAGGATCCCCTATGAGGGAACAACCCTTCCGGGGTATTTCTTCAGATCGCCTGTCGCCCGCGGAAAGGCGCCTGTCTTGATCGTGCACCAGGGCAGAGATGCCTGGGCTGAAGACTGCCTGTATCTCGCCCAGGAAGCGATGCGGCGCGGCTACCACGCTCTGCTCTTCGATGGTCCGGGCATGGGACAGACGATCAGGCTCCAGGGGCTTGCCTTCCGTCCTGACTGGGAAAAAGTCATTACTCCCGTCGTCGACTACGCGGTCAAGACGCCCGGCGTGGATCCGAAACGGATCGCCCTCATGGGGATCAGCATGGGCGGCGCCCTGGCCCCTCGGGCCGCCTCTTTCGAAAAGCGGCTGAAGCTCCTCATCGCCAATCCCGGTGTCTTCGAGTGGTCGAGGATCTACACGAGCTTCGTGGCGGAGGGGAATCCCGAGATCGCGGAGTTGCCGGCGAAGGATCCTGAACGCTTCAATGCCCTGATGGCTCAGGCAGCGCAGGCGAGCCCGCTCCTGAAGTGGGGCCTCGCGGACAGCATGTGGAGACATGGCGTGCCCACGCCGGCAGAGCTGTTCCTCGACATGAAGCGCTACACGAACCGAGGGTATGCCGGAAGAATCGTCGCCCGTACCCTGGTGATCGACGGCGAGGCCGAGGAGTTCGGCCAGGCAAAGGAGCTGTATGCGGCTCTCACATGCCCGAAGGATTATCTCCTTTTTACCGCGGAGGAAGCCGCGCCGCTGCACGTGCAGGTCGGCGCCCTTGCTGTCTCGAGCCAGCGCATCTTCGACTGGATCGACGAGAATATCTGACGGTCGGCGCTCGGTTCCTCAGCGCGTGAAGAACAGACGGTTTTTTGTCGGATTTTTTCCCTCGAAAGAGACCGGCACACCCTCCCATCCCCAGAACGAGCCTGCCGAGATCCGCATGGCCTGCAGGTGCAGGTGAGGCTGGCTCGTCCATCCTGAGTTGCCCGCCCGGGCCACGGGCTGTCCCACGCTGACCCTGTCCCCGGGTTTGACCAGGATGCTGCCTTTCTGCAGGTGCCCGAGCAGAACTCCGTAGCCATTCGATGTGATCAGGATGTGGTTGCCGACATTGTAGGGCGGGTCGCCCGTCCAGGGGGTTTCGTTCGGCCACGAGTCCTCGACATCGGAGACCTCGCCTTCAAGCGGGCTGTACACGACCTCGTGAAAGACTGCATACCGCTCGTTGCGTGTCGGCAGGAACCCGTCAGCATCGTTTCCCCACCGCGAAAGCCTGGTGAGATCCGTGGCGTACCTCATGGAGGCGTTTGTTCCTGCGCCCCTGTGCATCGCGGCGCTGTAGTGATAGTTCATCAGCGAGCTTGCCTTCCCGTTGCCGCCCTCGAAGACGGCGTACACGCCGTGACGGAAGGGAAAGCTCAGGCGGAGCGGCACCTCCGGATACCAGAACGAGCGGATGGCACCGACCGCGAGAAAGATCATCGCAGCGGAAAACATGAGCCCGGTTGCGTACCCGATCCATCCCAGCAGCCGGGGCTCGACGAACAGCGGAAGAGCGTATGCGCGAGCGAAGGAGCGAACGATGGCCAGGACGGCAAGGACAAGGATGGCATAGCGGAGGTAGAAGCTCGCGAACACCCACGACCCAGCGAGGAAAATGAACGCCACGTAGGAGAGGAGGACAAGCGTCTGCAGATCCACGGCTGCCATGCTGGAATAGCTTCTCCTGCCTGTCCAAAAAATCAAAGCAAGGGGAACAACAGCATGAAGCAACGCGATGAGAAAAATTGCGGCGAAATGACTGAGACGCATGACTCAACCTCTTGCAGACGGGCTTTGGCGAAGTGTGCCTGCCGCCGATTGTACATCTCTTTTCCCCGGGTTGACAAATCGCAATCGTGAGTGTATTCTCTAAATATACCTGCGGTAAGGAGCGCTTCTCTGAAGCCAAGGGTCGCTGATTCGAGCGAACACCCGTCCCGCCGCGGACGGGTTTTTTTTGCTGCGAGTCCCCCCTTACCTCTCTGCGAAAATAGCGTCAAGGAGCGAAAACCATGGATCAGCGAGCTGTTGGAGTCGTTGCGATAATCGTGAAAAAAAGAGCGAAAGGTGCGCCCGAGGTGAATGCCGTGCTCACCGAGTTCGGGGACATCATCGTGGGACGGATGGGGCTGCCGTATGCGGCGCGCGACCTCAATATCATCACGCTGATCGTGGATGCCACAACCGATCAGATCGGCGCGCTCACCGGGAGGCTGGGCACGATCCAGGACGTCACGGTCAAGTCGACCCTGGCAAAGATCTGAGGCGGCATCGACATGCAGGCAACGAGAACTCTAGAGAAAAGCTGGAACAGCAGCGTGATCAGGAAAGACGAGATCGGCAGGTACCTTCACGATGGACGGGATTTCATCAACGACTCGCTCATCGAGACACTTTTGTGGAAGGGACGCGATCCCGACCCCGGTCTGATCAGGGGCGTTGTCGAAAAGGCCCTGGCGATCGAGACACTTCGGCCCGAGGAGACAGCCGCTCTCCTGAACGTGACCGACCAGCGGTTGTGGGACGAGATCTTTGAAGCTGCCGCCCGGGTAAAAAACACGGTCTACGACAACAGGGTCGTGACTTTTGCCCCGTTGTACTGCGCAAACCGGTGCGTGAACCGCTGCATCTACTGCGGCTTTCGCGCGGACAACGGCGCCGTTCAGCGCCGGGTGCTCACCTTCGATGAGATCGAGCGGGAGGTCAGAGTGCTTGCCGGCGACGTGGGCCACAAAAGGGTCGTCGCGGTCTACGGAGAACATCCGTCGACAGGCGCTGACTACATCGCAGAGAGCATGCGCAGGATCTACTCGGTCAGGCCGCCGGTCAGGAAGGGAACTGGCGAAATCCGCCGCGTGAATGTCAACGCCGCACCGATGTCGATCGAGGACCTCGCTAAGATCCGGGACGCCGGCATCGGGACCTTCCAGGTCTTCCAGGAGACCTATCACCATGAGACGTACGCGGCCGTCCATCCGGCAGGAACCGTGAAAGCTGATTTCGGGTGGAGGCTCTACGCCCTGCACCGCGCCATGGAGGCAGGCATCGACGACGTGGCCATCGGCGCGCTGTTCGGGTTGTACGACTGGAAGTTCGAGGTCATGGGCATGCTGTTTCACGCCATCGACCTGGAGGAGCGTTTTGGCATCGGTCCCCACACGATTTCCGTGCCGCGCATCGAGCCGGCAGTGAACACAAGCTTCGGCTGGCTGACTCATGCAGTGACAGACGACGACTTCAAGAAGCTCATCGCGGTGCTGCGGCTGAGCATCCCGTACGCCGGGCTGATCGTCACCTGCCGGGAGCGTCCCGAGCTGCTGCGGGAGGTGATCCCCATGTGCACTCAGCGCGACGCCTCCAGCCGCATCGGCATCGGGGCCTACAGCGCCGACGGCGACGACCAGCAGGAGAGAAAGCAGCAGTTCCTGCTGGGCGACACGCGTTCCCTGGACGAGGTGATCCGCGAGCTCGCCTCGATGGGATACATCACCTCCTTCTGCACGGCTGGCTACCGTTGCGGCAGGACGGGCAAGAAGATCATGACGCTCCTGCGTACGGGTAAGGAGGGATGTTTCTGCAAGCTGAACGCCATCCTCACGTTCCAGGAATGGCTGGAAGACTTCGCCTCCCCGGAGACCCGGCGCATCGGGGAGGCGATCATCGAGAAGGAGATGGCGGAAATCCGGACCAGGGAGACGAGGGACTTCACTCCCGCAATCGTGCGCAGGCTCACCGAGTACCACGGACGGATCAAAGCGGGCGAGCGGGATCTCTGCTTCTGAGAGCCGGGGGACGAGCCAGCATGGATCATCGGAGCGAAGAAGATCTCCTGGGCATCGTGCAGGTCCCGGCCGAAGCCTATTGGGGAGCGCATACCGAGAGGGCGCGCGCAAATTTCCCCCTCAGCGGCTACCGGGTGCATCCCCGCGTGATCCGAGCGCTCGCGCTCGTGAAAAAAGCGTGCTGTCTTGCCAATACCGAGCTTGGACTCCTCGCTCCCGCAAAAGGAGAAGCGATCGTCCAGGCGTGCGATGAAGTGGCCAACGGCGGCCTTCAGGATCAGTTTCCTGTCGATGCCCTTCAGGGCGGCGCGGGAACCTCGACCAACATGAACGTCAACGAGGTCATCGCCAACAGGGCCGCAGAGCTGCTCGGCGGGGTTCGAGGGGATTACAGTCGCGTTCATCCCATCGAGGACGTGAATCTCAATCAGTCCACCAACGACACGTATCCTACCGCGCTGAAGGTGAGCGCGATCATGGGGCTGCGGCGCCTCAGTGATGCCATCGCCGGTCTGCAGGGGGCGTTCCAGGAAAAGGAAAAGGAGCTCGCGGGCATCGTGACGATCGGGAGGACAGAGCTCCAGGAAGCAGTCCCGATGACCCTGGGCGCGGAGTTTTCCGGCTTTGCCGAAGCCATGAGCCGCGACAGGTGGCGGACCTTCAAGTGCGAAGAGCGCCTGCGCGTCGTCAATATCGGCGGGACCGCGGTCGGCACCGGAATCAGCGCCCCCCGCAGCTACATATTCCTTGTTGTCGAGCGGCTGCGCGACGTGACGGGTCTTGGGCTCGCCCGCGGAGAAAACCTCGTGGACCAGACCGCGAATAGTGACTCATTCGTCGAGGTTTCCGGGATCCTCAAGGCCCACGCGGCCAGTCTGGTGAAGATCTGCAACGACCTTCGTGTGCTGGGGCTCCTCGGGGAAATCCGGGTGCCGGCTGTTCAGGCAGGGTCCTCGGTCATGCCGGGCAAGGTGAATCCCGTGCTGCTGGAGGCGGGAATGCAGGTCGGGATGAAAGTCATGGCAAACGACCTGCTGATCGCGGAGGCCTGCTCTCGGGGCAGCCTTCAGATCACCGAGTTCCTGCCCCTGGTGAGCTTTGCCCTGCATGAATCGCTCGACCTTCTGGCGAACGTCGACACGAAGCTGACAGATCACGTGCGCGGACTCCAGGCCGACGAAGCGCGCTGCCGCTCCTATTTCGAGAAAAGCCCCATGATCGTGACGGCACTGCTTCCCCGCATCGGCTACGACAAGGCGACGGACCTCCTCCAGCAGTTCCTGGCATCAGGCCGGGAAAACATACTGGACTTTCTTGATGAGAAGCTCGGAGAGGACCTGGTGCGCTCGGTCTTCTCCCCGCAGAATCTCGTTGCGCTGGGATACAAGGACGGCTCTTCATGACGCAGACCCCGAAATCTCTCCGGCTCCACGTTGCACTTTTTGGAAGGACGAACGTCGGCAAGTCCAGCTTCCTGAACATGATTGCGGGGCAGGACGTTGCCATTGTATCCGAGGTGCCGGGCACCACGACTGATGTCGTGGAAAAGCCGATGGAGCTGCTGCCCCTGGGTCCCGTTGTCTTCCTGGACACTGCCGGCCTTGGCGACAGCTCGCAGCTCGCCGAGCTTCGCGTTGCCAGGACGATGAAAGCTTTCGACCGGGCGGACGTGATCGCCCTGATACTGGAACCGGACACCTGGACCATCTACGAGGAGGAGATCCTCTCTCATGCCGCGCTGAAAAAAGTGCCGGTCATCCTCGTTGTCAACAAGACCGACCTCCGCCGGCCTTCTGATGAGTTCCTCGGCTCTCTGCGGAAGAAGGCGGACCGGATCGTCACCTGCTCCAGCGTTGCGCCAGACGGGAGGGAGGAATGCCTCAGGCTCTTCAAGCAGCATCTCCTGGACGTGTGCCCCGAGGAGTTCCTGGCTCCCCCGCCTCTGATAGGCGACCTCCTTTCTTCCGGCTCGGGTCTCGAGCTTGCCGTCCTGGTGGTGCCCATCGACCTCCAGGCGCCGCGCGGCAGGCTCATCCTGCCGCAGGTCCAGACCATTCGGGACACCCTGGACTGCGATGCCGCGGTCGCCATCGTGAAGGAGCGGGAGTATGCGGCGTTCCTGCAGCAGCTGCGCGTTCTGCCGGACATCGCCGTCTGTGACTCCCAGGCGGTTCTCAAGGTGGTGGGAGACACTCCGCGGGAGGTGCCGTGCACCACGTTCTCCATCCTCTTCGCCCGGAACAAGGGGGACCTCGTGGAGCTCGCCAGGGGTGCCGCCGTCCTGACAGACATCGGGCCTGATGACCGAATTCTGATCGCCGAAGCGTGCAGTCATCATGCGATCGAGGACGACATCGGCCGGGTCAAGATCCCGCGGTGGGTGCGCCAGTACGTCGGAGCAGATGTGCAGATCGATACGTGCGCGGGCAGGGACTACCCGGAGAATCTTTCTCAGTACCGGCTCGTCATCCACTGCGGAAGCTGCATGCTCACCAGAAGGGAAATGCTCTCCCGCATTGAGAAAGCAAAGCAGGCCGGCGTGGCCATCACCAACTACGGGGTTGCCATCTCAGTGCTCCAGGGAGTGATCGAGCGCACCCTGTCTCCTTTCCCCGCCGCTCTCGATGCGTTCCGTCGGGAGAAAGAGGCAATGCGGCCGGCTCGCGAGCCGGCGCTGGCCCGAGGTTGACGTGAGCATTCGAGACGTCAGGAATGCGCTGGAAAGGGTGTCGGCCGCCGGGAGTCCGAGGGTCGACGACCTGGAGCTCCTTCTCCAGCAGCAGGGCGCCGATGAGACGGCCGAGATATTCGCTGCCGCGGATAGAACGCGCAGGCGGTACATGGGGGACGGGATCCTGCTTCGAGGAATCGTCGAGTTCTCCAGCTTCTGTCGCAACACGTGCTTCTACTGTGGACTGCACGCGGGAAACACGAGGATCGAGCGCTACCGGATGAGTCGTGGGGAGATCCTGGAAAGCGTGGGCAGAATCGCCTCCCAGGGCATCCAGACCGTTGTCCTCCAGTCCGGCGAGGATGCCGGCCTCGATGCTTCCTGGCTCGCCGAGCTCGTGCGTGACGTGAAGAAGCGATTCGGGATCGCAGTGACCCTCTCGGTTGGTGAGCGATCCCGGGAGGACTACGAGCTGTGGCGGGAGGCCGGCGCCGACAGGTACCTCTTGAAGATCGAGTCATCCGACAAGAAGCTCTACGAGTCCCTGCATGATGGAAGGCGTATTGAAACCAGGCTCCGCTGTCTTTTCGACCTCACCCTGCTCGGCTACCAGGTGGGCTGCGGAATGATGGTCGGGCTGAAAGGGCAGAGCGCGCGCCATATCGCCGGCGATATTGTTTTCTTCGCCGAGAGCAGGTTCGACATGATCGGCATCGGTCCGTTCATTCCGCATTCAGAGACGCGGCTCGGTCTCCAGCCTGCCGGCAGCGTCCCCCTCACCCTGAAGACCGTCGCGCTCACCCGGATCGTCACGAAGAACGCGCACCTGCCCGCCACGACCGCCCTCGGCAGCATGGGCCGGGATTACCGCATCGAGGGCCTCGCGGCCGGCGCGAACGTCCTCATGCCGAACTTCACTCCTGCCGAATACAAGAAGCTGTACGAGATCTACCCGGGGAAGCGGTGTGTGAGCGAGCCCACCGGCGCCTGCGGGTTCTGCATGGAGGGACTTGCGGCGAGCATCGGGCGCACAATCGACTACTCCCGGGGAGACTCGCTGGTCGCGTGCTCTCTTCCGTCGGCTCGAAGCTGAAGCCGATGGCCGCGGGCGGTTTGACCGGAGTATCTTGTCCGGTGCATATCCCCGTCATCACGAAGGAGGCGTCATGGAATATCGTCGTCTGGGCAGCGCCGGCCTGAAGGTCAGCCTGCTGTCGCTCGGTTCGTGGGTCACCTACGGCAAGCAGGTTGATCTGGGCGCGGCTGAGGCGATCATGAAGGCCGCCTGGGAATCGGGGGTCAACTTCTTCGACAACGCGGAGGCTTACGAGGCCGGCAGGTCCGAAGAGATCATGGGCGCGGCCTTGAAGAAGCTGGGCTGGCGGCGGGCCAGCTACGTCGTGTCCACAAAGATTTTCTTCGGGATGCACGCCGGTGTGAACGAGAAAGATACCCTCAACAGGAAGAAGCTGCGGGAAGGCATCGACGGCGCCTTGAAGCGCTTCGGGCTGGATTACATCGATCTCGTATTCTGTCATCGCCCCGATCCCGATACCCCGATCGAGGAGACGGTCTGGTCCATGCACATGATGGTGGAGAGCGGCAAGGCCCTGTACTGGGGCACCTCGGAATGGAGCGGGGAGGAGATCCGGGAGGCCTGGGCCGTTGCGGAGATACACCACCTCCATAAGCCGCAGATGGAGCAGCCCCAGTACAACCTGTTCACCCGGCACAAGGTGGAGCAGAACCTGGAGCGGCTGTACGCGGGCATCGGCCTGGGCCTCACCACCTGGAGCCCTCTTGCCTCCGGGGTGCTGACCGGCAAGTACAACGCGGGCATTCCTCGGGACTCGCGGCTTTCGCTGCCCGGGTTTGACTGGCTGCGCAAGTACGCCGTGACGCCGCAACGCATCGAGGCGGTGAAGAAGCTGGAGCCGATCGCGAAAGGGCTCGGCGCAACCCTGGCGCAGCTGTCGATTGCCTGGTGCGCCCACAATCCGAACGTGAGCACCGTCATCACGGGGGCAAGCAGGCCCGAACAGGTCAAGGAGAACATGAAGGCCCTGGACGTGCTGCCGAAGCTCACGCCGGAGGTGTTCGAGCGGATCGAGGATGCCGTGAAAGGCGTTGCGGACCTGCATCCGACCTGGGGGCTCGCCGGTTGAACGGCTGACCTCTCAGCATTCCCGGTCCAGGGCTCACCTTTTCTTTACCAACTCCGAGAGACGGCGCAGGAGATCCTCCGGCTGGAACGGCTTCGAGAGGAAAGGAAGCGTGGAGCCGGCAGAGCCGGTCGCGAGTCTCCGGTCGTCCGAATAGCCGGACATGTAGAGCACGGGAAGCTCGGGCCGCGATCGCGACAGCCGTTCGCCCATTTCCAGGCCGCTCATGCCGCCGGGCATCGCCACGTCCGTGACAACCACGTCGAGTCTGGCCGATCCTTCCGCGATCAGCAGCGCTTCCCGCGCGGAGTTGGCCGACAGCACCGTGTAGCCGCCCTGCTCGAGCAGCCTGCGGGTGAGAAGCCGTACGTCAGGCTCGTCCTCCACGAGAAGAACAGTACCCGTGCCGGCGGGGCCCGCCGCGGGGCTGTCGTCCGGTTTTGCGCAGTCGACCCCTTCTGCACGCGGGATCCACACCGTGAACATGCTTCCCTGCCCGGGAGTGCTGTCGACCCTGACTTTTCCGCCTGCCTGGGTGATGATCCCGTAGACGATGGAGAGGCCGAGCCCTGTACCCTTTCCGTGCTCCTTCGTGGTGAAGAAAGGCTCGAAGAGATGGGTCAGAACCTCCTCAGGCATTCCCGCGCCCGTGTCCTGGACGCACAGCACTGCGTACGAACCCGTGGCGAGATCCGCCGGAACCGGAGGGCAGCGGGCCTCCTGGCAGGAAGGCCTCAGGTCGACGGCGGCCGTCTCAAGACTGAGTCGCCCCCCGTCGGACATCGCATCCCTCGCGTTCACCGCCAGGTTGATGATCACCTGCTCCAGCTGGTACGGATCAACTCTCACGCAGACAGGCGAACGGGTCAGGAGCACGACAAGCTCGACGTCTTCCCCGAGGAGAGGCCTCAGGAGCGTCTGTGCGCCGGCGACGATGCTGTTCAGGTCGATGACCAGAGGCTGGCTGATCTGCTTGCGGCTGAATGTCAGCAGCCGGCTGGTGAGGCCGGCCGCCCGCTTGATCGTGGTACGGATTTCATCCAGGTCCGAAAGAGCCGTGACATTGGCGCCAACCGAGTCCGTGAGAAGGCTCGCGTATCCCGATATCACCGTCAGAAGGTTGTTGAAATCATGCGCGATGCCTCCGGCAAGCCGACCGATTGCCTCCATTTTCTGGGAGTGCAGGAGCTGCTCCTGCGTCCGGCTGAGCTGCTGGAGACTGCTCTGCAGATCCTGCACGAGCCTGACCTTGCGCATTGCCGCGGCAGTCTGGTAGGCGAATGCCCTGAACATTGCGAGGTCCTCGGCTTCCAGGCTCTCCCCCCGGACGCACAGCACGCCCATGAGCTCGTCCATCGCCGACAACGGCGCGAAGACGGCCCGCCGGGAGTCCCTGCGGGAATGGGAACGCAGACCTGCAAGGGGTGGCAGCGCCGTGATCATGGCCTGGTCGATCTCCAGGGACAGAGTCACCTGGTTCTGGAGCGCCTCGGCAAGGGTCGGAACGCCACGAAGGTCGAACCAGGATGTCTCAACCCCGCCAGAGGCAATTTCAACGCCTCCCTCGTCCCGCGTGCGGCAGGCCAGGGCGAGCCTCTTGCCGGTGGAGTCGGCGTGGAAAATCGCGCCGGAGAACCCCAGGTCTGTGAGCTCCCGGATGGCAATCGGAAAAATCTCGGCAGGGGTGAGGGCCTGCTCCATGGCAAGCGCAGCAGCGTTCAGGGAGTGAAGGAGCCGCTCGGTGCGTTTGCGCGCGCTGAGCTCCCGACGCAGCTTCTCATAGAGGCGGGCGTTCTCGATTGAGCTCGAGAGCTGGTCTGCCACCGTCTCCTGCGCCGCGACGTCCCCTTCGTCGAAGGCGTGAAGCGCGGGGCTCTGAACATCCAGCACCCCGATCACTTCACTGCCTCGCCGGATGGGAACCGCGAGCTCGGACCGGGTCGTTACGTGCCCGGACAGCGTTACATAGCGCGGATCCCGTTCGACATCGGGAATGCACAAAGGCAATCCCGTGGCAGCAACCCAGCCGCAGATTCCCTCCAATCCGATCTTCAGCCGGAAGGAACCGGCGTGGGAGTGGATGAGCGGCAGTGAAGACGCCCGGAGGACCAGGTCGTCTCCCTCGCTGAGCAGGACGGTGACCGTCGAATAGGCGAAGGAATCCTTGATGAGATCCACAGCCTCGGTGAGGAGTTCTTCGAGCTCCAGGATGGCCGTGGTCCTTCGCCCGACACGAGCGATGAGGATCTGGCGATGCGCGCGCTCCTCCAGGTTCGCAGCGAGCTCGCGAAGCGGGTTGAAGAGCTGGTGGCGCATGATGCCCCTGCCGAGGATGGCGATGCTGATCAAGCCCGTGAAGGAAGACACGGGCACGCTCAGCCGGGAGAACGCCCCGACGAGGTAGCCTGCCAAAAGCACGACGATGCTGGCGCCGATGAACGGCTCCCTGACTCGTGATCTGCGGGAGAGAAGGAGCACAAGGCTGGCAGCGAGCACCGCCGGCGGGACGGCTGCGGCAAGGGAACCGGCTGCTGTCAGATCGAAGTGCGTGATCCCGCGACCGTCGAGCCACGGCCGCAGAATGAGCTTTCCGGCATACAGAAGGGACGCCAGGGCAGCCACGCCCGCAACGGATACGGATGCTAAGGCAGCAAGCCAGCCTCTGTCGACCTTGAGGTAGACGGCAACAAACAGAAAGAGGAATGAGCACATGATAGAAAGAGAGGTTGCCGCCAGGCGCAGGAGCAGGACCGGATTTCCCGCGTGATAGAACAGGGAAAGTCGGAGGAGCAGGGAGAACGCGCACACGGCACCGGCAAACAGGACGGAGAAGGAAAAGCTCAGGTTGAGCGGCCGGCGGGCACCCGCTGCCCAGACAGCGACCGAAAGGGCAAGGGAAAGCAGCGCGCACAAACACAGTGCGATCGTGTCGAGGATCAGCAGGGCAGGCATGATCGGAGAGTCACCTCACTTGCTGACCAGCGCCCCGCGCCCGGGGGCTCTCCGGCCGGTTCTCCGTTCTCTTTCCTAGTATAGCGACGATGTCAACGGCAATCACGAGTGTCCGCGAAACAGATGCGCGGTCGTACGCGAAGCCAGCTTCCCTCCCGGTGGAGTGGCGCATGATGAGATCCAGGCCGTGCATCCTTTCCTTCTCATCCTCAACGATCCGTGCTACGCCGGTGCCAGCGACGCTTCGTGCGCGGGCCGAAAACGAGCAGGCATCTCCTCCCTCCACGATCTCGGCAGGCGTCCAGGCGGTGAATCCTACCCGCGGATCTGCGTGCAGGAGCCGGATCTTCGTTCCGCTCAGCGCGCTGTGCACATACAGTCTTCCGTCTTCGTGTCCGAAAAAAAGCGGCACAACGTAGGGTGCAGGTTCATCATGGATTGCCAGAGAAACGACCGGTGACTCCGCGAGGATTCCCTGGATCTCCTTCGGATCGGTCACCTGCCGTTCCGAGCGCCGCATCAAACGGTGCCGATTCCCGCTCATGTCAATCTCCTTGCTTCCCGCTCGGCTTCATGCACGGAGTGCTCCGTTTCCCAGCACGTATTTCGCGACTTGTTGTCATTGGAGGAAGGCCGACGTAGGATGACAGAATTGGAGAAAGCTCACTAAACCATGGACACGCCGGAGTGTCAAGAATGACCATACAGCCGGGCGAGGCCTCCCTGACTGTTCTCGATAACGCGCGGCTCGTTCTTCCGGACAGGATTGTCTCGGGTGCTGTCGCCGTGGAGGGTGGCGTCATCCGCGAGGTGCTGGAAGACCGCAGCGCGCACGGGCGCTTCCGCGGCTCCCGACGAATCGACGCTGCCGGCTTGTGCCTGTCTCCCGGGTTCATCGACATCCACACGCACGGTGCCGGCGGCGCGGATTTCATGGATGGCACCGAGGAGGCAGTCATCACGGCCTGCCGGACTCACCTTCGCCACGGCGCGACGACGATCGTTCCAACGACTCTCGCCAGCAGGTTCGACGAGCTGTCCTCCGTCCTCGCACTCATCGAAAGGATCCGCACCAACGAAGGGCGGCCCGGGCGCGGCATGCCCGAGATTCCCGGCGTCCACGTCGAAGGGCCGTATTTCTCGCTCCACCAGAAAGGCGCGCAGGATGGGCGGTTCCTCAAGAGTCCGGATCCCGACGAATATCTGAGGGTCCTGGATGTATTTCCCGGGATCCTGCGATGGACGGTGGCCCCCGAGCTCCCCGGCGCCCTGGCAATGGGCAGGGAGCTTGCGCGCCGGGGCATCGTTGCCTCCATCGGGCATTCCGACGCCGTGTACGAGCAGGTGGAAGAGGCATGTCGAAGCGGCTACACCCTGGTGACGCACCTCTACAACGGCATGTCGCGCCTGGTTCGCAGAAACGCGATCATGCATCCCGGCGTCGCCGAAAGCGCCTTGATCCTCGATGAGCTTTCCGTCGAGGTGATCGCGGACGGCATGCATCTGCCGCCGAGCATGCTCGAGCTGGTGTACAAGGTGAAAGGACCGGATCGCATCTGCCTGGTCACAGACTCCATGCGCGCGGCCGGCCTCGACGTGAAGGAGAGCATCCTCGGCAGCCTGACCGGCGGACAACGAGTGCTCGTCGACGAGGGAGTCGCCTGGCTTCCGGACCGTTCTTTTTTTGCCGGCAGCGTTGCAACCGCTGACAGGCTGGTGCGCACCATGAAGGGCGTGAAGGGAGTAACGCTAGCGCACGCGGTGCGCATGATGACCCTCACTCCGGCCCGGATCATGGGGGTGGACGAGCGCAAGGGGAGCCTGCGGGCCGGAAAGGACGCCGATCTCGTTCTGTTCGACGATGAGGTTCGCGTCCGGCTCGTCATGGCGCGCGGCGAAATCGCCGTCAACGAGCTGTAGGGCCCAGGCCGGTTCAGACTTGCCAATCGAGGACGAACTTGCCGTCGATATCCGTGAATCCGCCGACCACGATGGTAATGAAATCGATGACGACCCAGATGCCGAAGCCTCCGGCGGTGATCAGCATGAGCACGCCGGTGCCGACCTTTCCCACGTAGAAGCGATGCACCCCGAGCCAGCCCAGGAAGATGCAGAACAGGAGCGTCGCGAGCCTGCTTTTCGGGCTCACCGACTTGTCACTGCTGTACCCCGGGGCCATTCCCGCGGAGCGCACCGGGTGGCCGCAGTTGGGGCAGTAGACGGCCTGGTTGGAAAGCTCCTTTCCGCAGTTCACGCAGTACATGCGAGTCACCTCCGCATCTCCTAGAACACCGACGGCTGCTGATGGCGCTCCCTGGCGGGAAGGCTCAGTATTCGTTTTTCTTTTCGATCGCCAAGAGCAACTGGTCCATTTTCAGGAAGATGCTCACCAGCTCGGGGTCGAACTTCTTGCCCGCCTGATACCGCATGTAGCGCAGTGCGTGTTCCTGACGCCAGCCCGACTTGTAGGCGCGTTGCGTGACCAAAGCATCGTAAACGTCGGCAATGCTGACGACCCTGGCATAGATCGGAATCTCGAGGCCCCGCTTGCCAGGGCCCATGTAGATTTTGGCAAAGAGGTTGTCGATGCGGCCCGGGTACCCGGTGCCGTCCCAATTCTCGTGGTGATTGAGAGCAACCTGTGCGGACATGGAGTCCCTGAAATTGCTGCCATCGGGGAGAAATGCGGAGCTGGTGCGGGTGAAAAGGCGCGCACCCAGGACGGTGTGCTCACGCATGCTCATCCTTTCTTGGTAGGTCAGGCTGCCCTCTTTCTTCAAGATCAGATCGCTTACGGCGATCTTGCCGACGTCGTGAAGCATAGCCGCAGGACGAAGGGTTTCGCTCACTTTGCGTATCTCCCGCTGCGAGAATCCTCGCCGCGTTGCCCAGTGGTCGTACAGCTCGACGGAATAGGCGCCCACGCGCCTCGCGTGCTGGCTGGTCTCAAAGGGGTCCCGCAGCTCCGCAAGGTTGACCATGCGCAGGATCATTTCCCGCGACAGACGCTCCCTTTCTACGGCATCAGCGGCATTCAGGGCGAACTGCGTAATGAAGCGTTCGTCCTGAACGGAGAAAGCCACGACCTCGCCTTTCTCGTTCTTTGCGTTGATGAGCTGGAGAACGCCGACGATCTCCTTGTCCCGGGTCTTCAGAGGCACGCAGAGGATAGAGCGGGTGTGGTAGTTGGTCTTCTGGTCGAAGGCCGGGTTGAAGGAGTAGGACAGGGAGCTGCTCTGGATGTGGTACACGTCGTCGATGAGGACCGTCTCCCCTGTCTTGGCCACGTAGCCTGCAAGGGAGCTCTTGTCGATCGCCAGGGCTGCACTGCTGGGAATGTACTTGTCCCTCTTGGTCTCTCCGCGGAACAGCGTATCGTTCTGGACGTAGCTGAAGTACAGGTGGTTCCGGGCCGCGATGTAGATGGTGCCCGCGTCCGCATTCACGAACTGCCTCGCCTCGGTCAACACGCGTTCGAGCAGCGAGTCCAGGTCCCGAATGCCATAGAGGGTTTCGATCGTGCGGAATAACTGCAGGCTATCGCGTTTCATTGGATGAGCGAACTTCCAGTATAGCGACAATCGGCTCGACCCTCAAGCCAGGGGATCCAGAAGGAACTCACGCAGGTCAGCCACTCGGGGAAAATACGCCACGGCGTGCGCCCTCATGTAGCTTTCGATCTCGGGCACCCGGTGGCTCCACCCGGCCGCGGCAACAGGCACGCCGGTGGCTCGAGACATGATGATGCCTGGTTTCAGGTCATCGAGGATCAGCGCCTCCGAGGGCGCCAGGCCGAGCTCCCGCAGCGCCTCCTGCACCGGCCAGGG
Source organism: Spirochaetia bacterium (assembly GCA_035542615.1). GTDB lineage: Bacteria > Spirochaetota > Spirochaetia > SZUA-6 > Fen-1364 > Fen-1364. The sequence goes on from DATKLB010000161.1 coordinate 18,312, forward strand.
GCTGGGCTTGCGCAGCAGCTCGTCATGCTCCCAGCCGAACACGAGATCAGGAAGGAACGGAGGATCTCTTGCCGCTCGATAGTGCCCTTCGATGACGTCCTTTTCCGAGTGGGAGATCACCACGACCTTGCCGCCCCGGCCGCGATACTCCTCCAGCAGATCGAGAAAGCCGGGGAAAAACGGCGGAGTACGGCTTGTCGTCCATCGACGCCAGATCACGAACTCCTGTGCCAGCTCCTCCCTGTTCAATCCCAGCTCGCCCACGAGGTAATCCATGATGCCGTGGAAGTTGTGGAGAAGAAACTGCTCCTGCGTCGGGGAAGCCCGCCCCGGGCGCAGGGTGGCGAGCGCTTCGAGGTGTGCAGGGTAGTGCACGACGGCCATGCTGTCGACGGCCGTGTCGTCGTGGTCGATCAGCAGGCAGCGGTAGCGCAGACCGTTCGCTCTGATTGCGCTCGATGGAGCCATTCCGTATATTATAACCATGCGCAGGGAAAATGTCGCACGGGTCTTTGTGAAGAGCGTCGTCCCTGTGTTCGTTGTTTTCCTTGCTGCCTGCTCCATCAACAACCTCGCTGTTCGGGCCGTTGCCGGCGTTCTGGCGGGGAACGGCGAAGACAATGTTTTTGAAACCGAGGACGATCCCGAGCTGGTCCGCGACGCTTTACCTTTTGCATTGAAGACGTACGAGGCGCTCCTGCAGTCGGACCGCGACAACGCGGAGCTGGCGCTTGCCACCGCGCGGGCGTTTGCCGGGTACACATTCGCGTTCGTGCAGATTCCGGCTGACGAGCTTCCCGTCGATGCGGTCGACCGGCAGGTGGCGATGCATGCCCGGGCGCGCGAGTTGTTTCTCCGCGCTCGCGACTATGCCCTGCGCGGGCTGGAGACTCGACGCAAAGGATTCCGCGCTGCCCTCGATGCACAGGGAGCGGAGGCCGCGCTGAAGCTGGTCCGGCCCGAGGA
>DATKLB010000162.1:0-17680 GCA_035542615.1 Spirochaetia bacterium
CGCGACGCCGATAAAAAAGAGGGTGTCCTCAATTGCGCGAATGGAGCGACGGTAGATGACGGCGTCCATGCCTTCGATTCTCTGCGCGCCTTCGTTTCGGAAGGTCTCGAGTCCCAGTCGGTCCATCTCCAGCAGCCCGTGCTGCTTCACCATGCGCAGGACTGATTCCATGCGGCATCCTATACCGAGGGGGCACGAAAATCCTGTCTCCAAAGAAAGCGAGACGTGGTAACTTTCCTGTGAAAGGGCGATTCGTGGGAACGGACCTCGTCATTCGGGATTTCCGCGTGGACGACTATGATGCAGCGTATGCGCTGTGGCAGGCGAGCGAAGGGATCGGCCTCAGCGCCGCTGACTCGAGGGAAAACATCGGGCGATTCCTCGTGCAGAATCCCGGGCTGAGCTTCGTGGCTGAACCGGCCGGTGGTCCCCTTGTCGGCGCCGTGCTCGCGAGCTGCGACGGACGACGCGGTTTTCTTTACCACTGCGCCGTGGCAAGGCCCCACCGGGCGAAGGGCGTCGGGAAGGCCCTCGTTGCGCGCTCGCTCAAAGGGCTTGCAGCCCTGGGCATGCGCAAATGTCATATCTTCGTTGCCGCGGATAATGTCGAAGGCAGGCGTTTCTGGCAGAGAATCGGGTGGGAGGAGCGGACGACCATCCTCGTGATGTCGCACGATGTCTGAATGAGCCTGGAAGATCTTGTCGTCAGCATGAACCGGCTCGGCATCGGGTACACCGTGCTGGAGTCGGGGGCAGAGGGGGCGGTCCTGGTCCTGCCCGAATACGGCCGGGTTCTCGGGGTCTGGCCGCATTGGCGGGGAGAAAACGCCCTGTGGGTGAATCCGGAGTTCCTGCGACTGCTGGAGATCGGAGCCAAGGATGACGGCTGGTCGAACCCCGGCGGCGACAGGATATGGTTGGGGCCCAGGGAAGAGTTTTTTCCCGCGGAGGCAGTTCCCCCGTCCGTCGACCCGGGAAAGTACGAAGGAGCCTCTGAGAAGGGCATCTTTTCCATGGAAAACAGGGGTGACGTCCGGGCCTGGAAGTCGGACATGATACTGGGATTCCATGTTCTGCGGCGCATCCGGCCGCTCGGCGAGGAGGAGATCTCCGAGCTCTGGGGAACGCGGTGGCTGCGGCAGGCAGGCTATACCGAGGAAACGACCCTCGAGGTTTCCCGAGAGATCCCGCCCAGCGTGTGGCTGTGGAACCTCACACAGATCCGTGGACGTGGAGAGCTCCTGCGCGGCAAAGCGTCCCCGGCCGGAGGAACCTTCATCGGCATTGAGGAGCGCGACGATGGCCGCGGGCAGCTGCTGGTCAAATCCTTCCGTGCCGCTTCTGCGGGTCCCGGCTCGCGCCTGGCGTCCGATGCGGTTCGCGAGATTGCCTGCGCCTCGCCACCCGCCGGCGGGAGGGACAGCAGGCGCGTCCTGTTGAGGACCATTCTCTGTGCCTTTTCCGGCAGGGTCACGGAGCTTCGGGCAGCCGCGCTCAGGATCGCGTCCTTGCCGCCTCTCCCCGCTTGACGCTTCTTCCCGAATCGACTTCACATCCGGAGGTGGCTATACTCGAAGTGGTGGGGCCGGAAAAGCGCCATGCGTTTTGACGACGGAGAGAGAAACAACCTGTATGAGAATCTGCTCAAGCAGGGGGTGCCCAGGGCCCAGATCGAAAAAGTCTACCGGGGCCTGCGTGAAAAGGGTTATGGCGAGGAGGAAGCCCGCAGGAGATCGCACGCCGAGCTCGCCCGCGAGAAAACCCTGGCGCCTCAGAGACCCGGGACTGAGCACGCGCAGCAGCGAAAGGCTTCCCCGTCGTTGCCCAGAGCCGCCCCGATCCCGGAAAGACGGAAAGCGCCCGAGCTTCCAAAGTCTGTCGCCCCCGAAGCCGCAAAACGGGCAATCGACTGGCTCCCCGAGGTGCCGCCGTGGCTGCGCAGGCGCATCAACCGCTACGCCTGGCGCAACGGCTTTCTCATTACCCGGCTTCTCGAGCGTGTCGAGGATTTCCTCAGCCACTTTGATCCGACGCGGGAAGACTATGTCAGTGGCGCGTTCCTGCGGTTGCTCGTTGAGCGGAGAGGGCACCGGGAGGGAAATCCGTACACGCTCTCCTTCCTCGACAACCTGGACCTGCTGCGGCAATCCGCGCTCACTCTCCTGGGCAGGGAGCCGGGTCATCAGGAGGGCGGTGAGAGGCTGGGCGCGGATCAAAGCAACGAGGTCGCGCGTGCGATCGCCTCCCGTGAGCCCTTCGCGCTGGAGTTCTTTGGCGAGTTCACAAAGCCGGAGGAGATGCTGCGCAGGAGCCTCGATTTTCTCGCCTCCCGGCTCGCCGCCGGAGTCCGGGTGCGCGTCGCGGAGACCGCAAGGGTCGTCAAGGACGGCGGCAGGCTCATCGTCATGACGGAGGCCGTCGAACGGGACAAGCTCGAGACTCTTTTCGACGTGGTACGCGAGGTGAACCTCGCGATTCGGCCCGGGGATCCTTACGTCGGCCGGATTGCCGACGCGGAGGGATTGTTTCGCGCCGCGTACCAGAACCTGCGCAGGTACAGTCACGAGATGTATCCGGCGCTGCTGAAAATGATCGCCTCTTTCTATGAAGAAGACGACGCCAGCGCCGAGAAGCGCGCGCTGGTGCTTTCTTTCCTCGGCCTGCGGGAGGATGAGATCCTCACGTGGGAGGGCTGGCAGCGCAAGGCTCGCGAGGAGCGCGAGAAGGCGCTTGTCGAGCAGAGAGCGCGGGAGCTGGAGAGGCTCGAGCAGGAAAAGACGCAGAAGTTTTCCGCGCGATTCGAGGGAACTCTCGGCACCTTGTCATCGCTTTTTCCCGATTCTGGCATCGAGCGCGTCGAGCAGGGGGAATACCTCCTGCCCTATTTCGTGAACAGGGTGTTCACGCACACGGCGCTGTTCCAGTCCCGGCTCGCCGACATGGAGCACATCGCCTCCTCGGACATCATGGGGCCGGTGATGGTCTTCCATGCCATTCTCGACGACCTCCTGTCCTCCGTCGAGCCATACGCCGCGGAGACGGCGATGGGCCGCGAAACCCTGGCGGGGGAGCTGATCACGCTGCGCACTCTGTGGGCAGAGGCATACGGGCGCCTGTTCGATCCCTACCTCGACGAGATTCGAGAGTTCGCCCGGGAGCTGGGGGGTGAGGCACGGTTCGTCAGGATGTTCCGCGAAAGCCAGAGGGCCCGGGGAATCGAAGAACGGATCAACCACCTGCGCAACCGGGCGATCAGGAACTTCGGCCACGTGATCGTCGACCACGACTACAACGAGGGGTCGAAGCTCTACGAGCTGGCCGCCCGTCTGTCGGATCTTCTTTCTGACGTCGGGCAGATCGTCAACCAGGACCTCCTGGCCGCCCAGGACCCGGTCCGCAAGCGGGTCGCCGGGGAGCTGGGCGCGCGCAAGATCGTGGACTTCGTGGCTCGATCGCGGACTTCATCACCGGACTACCGGCCGGTCACCCGGCAGGTGCGCCGCTGGATCGAGGCACGGTTCAAGAAGCCCGTTCTTGACATCCCCGTGAAATCGCAGGTAGCGTTCATGGACGCGTTCCGCGGCACCGCGGAGCTGTACAATTTCCTGGTGAATGATCCGCAGAGCTTCGCGGCCTCTGCCAGCCACGGCGTCGTGGTGGCTTCGAAGGCGGAGGCAGAAAAATGGGCTCGGGAGAAGGGCACCCGCGGACGCGGGGCCGCGGAAAGCCTGCAGGTCACTCTCAAGGAGGAGTTCCCGGGACGGTTTGCAGATCCTCTGACCGGGCTGAAGAACAAGGACTATTTTCTGAACGAGCTGCCCGCCCTGGCGGAAAAGCTCAAGGCTCAGGGCAAGCGGCTGACGCTGCTGATGATCGACATCGATCACTTCAAGTGGGTGAACGACGAGCTGGGGCATGCACGGGGTGACGAGGTGCTGAAATCCACGGGACAGACCATCCTTGACAGCGTCCGGGAAGGAGACCTGGCGGTACGATACGGCGGGGAGGAGCTGCTCGTCGTCATTCCCTCCGACCTGCACACCGGGATCATCCTCGCCGAGAGGTTGCGCTTTGCCCAGGAGCAGGAAGTCCGAAACGGGGACGCCATGGCGGACGTTCGAAGCCTTGAGGAGCTGCTCGGCGAGCCGTGTGGAACCCTTTCCATAGGGGTTGCCGACGTGACGGCTGTGCAGGACATGGCGAGGGCGGTGGAGAAAAGCGATGGCGCGCTCTATTTTGCCAAGAAGACGCGCAACACGGTCGCTTTTCTGTCAGGAACCGACCATTTCAGCACATACGCCGAATACCGGCAGAGGACCGGGAGAGTATCAGGGTGACGGGCGTCTACGCCCTCACCGCGGGCAAATGGGCTCTGGCCGGCACCTGCGCTCTCATCGTCGGCCTGAGCAAGACAGGCATCCCGGGATTGAGCAGCCTTTTTGTTCCCCTTTTTGCGATCGTGCTGCCGGCTCGGATCTCCACGGGCGCGGTCCTGCCTCTTTTGATCGTCGGGGATGTCGTCGCGGTGACGTGGTATCGGCGGCACGCGGTCTGGCGTCACCTCCTGCGGCTGTTCCCATGGGCCGTCGCGGGAATCGTCATCGGGTTCTTTGCCCTGGGAAGGATCAGCGATCGGCAGCTTCGGCCGGTGATCGGCGCGGTGGTGATAGTCATGCTCGGGGTCGGGCTATGGCGGGACTTCGTCGCACGCGGGAAGTCCGAGGTTCCTTCGGCCTGGTGGTTCGCTGCTCTTACTGGAGTGCTTGCAGGGGCAACGACGATGCTTGCAAACGCCGCGGGACCGGTCATGATGCTGTACCTGCTGGCGATGCGGCTGCCCAAGGATGAGTTCCTGGGGACCGGGGCCTGGTTTTTCGCGGCCCTGAACCTGGTGAAGGTGCCCTTCAGTGTCGCCTTGGGACTGATCACCCCGCAATCGCTCGTCTTCGACTCAGTCCTCGCCCCCGTGGTGCTCGTCGGTACCGTGCTGGGGATCCACGCCGCTCGTCGCCTTCCGGAGAAGGTCTTCACTATCTCGATGCAGGTGCTCACGTTCGGCTCTTCCGTGATGCTTTTTTTCTAAGACGCCGAATTCGGCCAGCCGCTCCCTGAGCGTCCTTGGCACCGCAGCCCTGACGCGGACTCCCGTCGGGGTATCCTGCTTCGCGGTCACGGTCCCCTGCTCGTAGACCAGGCTGACCAGGTCGTAGCGATCGTACGGAATGAGCAGGTGCATGGTGGTGAGATCCTCGGCCAGCATGGCGTCGATTTTCTCCAGAAGAGATGGGATGCCTTCTCCTGTAAGCGCGCTGATGGACTGAAAGCTCCTGTGTGCCGATCCCCGGGGCTGGGGAAGGCTTCGACCGCTGACCAGGTCGATCTTGTTCCAGACCATGAGCACGGGCGTGTGGGAGACACGAAGCGATGAAAGCACTGCCTCCACGGCCGCGACCTGCTCCGAAGGGTGGGGGTGGGAGCTGTCGACGATGTGCAGGAGCAGGGAGGCCTCCTCGATCCCTTCCAGGGTGGCGCGGAAGGCGGCGACGAGCTCGTGCGGGAGCTTGCGGATGAAGCCGACGGTGTCTGTGAAGAGAACCTCGCGCCCGCCGGGGAGCGAAAGCCGGCGCGTGGTTGGGTCCAGGGTCGAGAACAGCCTGTCCTGCACGAGCACTCGTGCGCCTGTCAGGGCGTTCAGGAGGGAGCTCTTGCCCGCGTTCGTATAGCCGATCAGGGCGATGACGGGAAGGCCGGCCTTGGCGCGCTGCAGGCGATGCTGACGCCTCTGTGTCCGCACCTCATCCAGTTCGCGGCGCAGCGTCGTGATCCTGCGGCGTGCCTGCCGCCTGTCCATCTCCAATTGCGTCTCGCCGGGGCCGCGAAGGCCGACAGGGCCGGCTCCGGTTCCGCCCACCTGCTGAGCCAAGCCGCGCCGCAGCCCTGCCAGCCGGGGAAGGAGGTACTGGTACTGGGCGAGCTCCACCTGCAGCTTGCCCTCCCGGGAGCGGGCGTGCCGGCTGAAAATGTCGAGGATGAGCCGGGTCCGATCGATGACCTGGGCCCCTTCACCCAGCTCTTTTTCCAGGTTTCTCTGCTGACCGGGGGAAAGCTCGTCATCGAAGAGCACGTACCCTGCATCGGCGGCTGCCATGAGCCCGGCGATTTCCCGAACTTTGCCCGATCCGATCCACGTGGAGGCATCCGGACGCGGCAGCCGCTGCCAGGTGCGCCCTGCCACGGAGAGGCCGGCGGTTCCGGCCAGCCTGGCGAGCTCGTCCAGCGAGTCCTCGAGGGTCCATGAGGTTCTCCTGCCCTTCAGCTCGGCGCCCACCAGTATGGCCCTGTCGTCCGGCACCCGGGAAGTGTATCAGATTTCCGGCCGGAGTGCCGATATTCTCCTCAAAACGCTTGCATTCTTGATTTCCTTGTAGTATGAATTGGGTGAAGGGCATTGCCCCTCCACTTTCGATGAGATGAAGGAGTCCTGACAGACAATGGAAACCAAAGTGCTCAGCACTGAGGAGGCAGAACCTCCAGGTACCATGCCCGTAGTCCAGGAGCTTGCCGGGCTTGCCGGTATCCGGACTACGATCCCGCCATTCAATTCCTACCAGCGAACATTCCGGAGAAGCGCACCGTCCTCGCCAAAGTTTCCCGTCTCGCGCCGCTCTGAGGAGTTCCGCGCGCGTCACTTTCCCTACGCCACTGCGGCGGAGTGGTGCGACTGGCGCTGGCAGATGAGAAACCGCGTCAGGCGACTGGAGTCGCTGGAGAAGATCCTGCGGCTCTCGGACGATGAACGCACGGCAATCAGCCGGCGCACGGGGTCGCTGCCGTTTGCCATCACCCCGTACTACCTCAGCCTGATCGACGCGGATGATCCCGAGCAGCCCCTTCGGCGCACCATGGTTCCCGTCATGGACGAGTACCTGGCCGCCCCGGGAGAGGCGGAGGATCCCCTGGGAGAGGACCGGGACAGCCCCGTGCCCTGCCTCGTGCACCGCTATCCCGACCGGGTGCTGTTCCTGGTGGCCAACACCTGTGCCTCCAATTGCCGCTACTGCACGCGGTCGCGCATCGTGGAAAACCCGGATGCCAACAGCATCTTCTTCCAATCCCAGTGGGAGCAGGCCATCGCATACATAGAGGCGCATGGTGAGGTGCGGGATGTGCTGCTCTCCGGCGGAGACCCCCTCGCTCTGTCGGATGAGAAGATCGAGTGGCTCCTGAGCCGACTGCGCCGGATCCCGCACGTGGAGTTTCTGCGCATCGGGACGAAGGCCCCCGTCGTGATGCCGCAGCGGATCACGCCCGCCTTCACGAGGTTGCTGAAGCGCTACCATCCCCTGTGGATGAGCATACATTTCACGCACCCGGACGAGCTCACCCAGGAAACGCGGGAGGCCTGTGCTCGCCTTGCCGACGCCGGCGTACCGCTGGGGAGCCAGACCGTGCTCCTGGCGGGCGTCAACGACACCGTGGAGACCATGAAGAGGCTGATGCATGGCCTGCTGATGGCGCGCGTGAAACCGTACTACCTCTACCAGTGTGATCCCATCGTCGGCTCGTCTCATTTCCGAACGCCGGTTCGCAGGGGCCTGGAGATCATCAAGGGCCTCCGCGGACACACCTCGGGCTACGCGGTGCCAAGCTACGTCATCGACGCCCCCGGGGGAGGAGGAAAGATTCCCCTCCTTCCCGAGTATGCGGCGGGGTGGGACGGCGACGAGCTGGTGCTGAGGAACTACCAGGGGCTGTATTTCCGCTACCCGGATCCCCAAGAGCAGAGTCCATGAGCAAACATGGCGCAGCGCTGTCTTGCAGCGCTGCGCATTCATTTCCCCGCCACCTGCCATGGGCCAACGCACGATAGCGCTTCTCTACGGGAGGTTGGACCGGAACGCGTCCCAGGACGAGAAAGACGTCCTGGTCCAGGTCGAGACGGTGCGCGCCGCCCTCCAGTCCCTGGGCTACATGACGATGGACGTTCCTCTGTCGCTGGACCTCGGTGTCGCGGCGGCAGTGCTTCGATCCTCGCGGCCGCTGCTCGTCTTCAACCTCGCCGAGACCATCGAAGGGAAGGGGAGCCTGATCCATCTCGCTCCGAGCCTCCTGACGACGCTCGGCATCCCGTATACCGGGGCTCCCGCCGAGGCCATTCTCCTCACCTCGCACAAGATCCTGGGTAAAAGGATCATGGAGGCGGCCGGCATCGCCACGCCGCCGTACACTCCTGCCGCCATCGCTGTCGACGCCCAGCCGCGAAGCGCGCCGCCCTGGATCGTGAAGTCGGTCTGGGAGCACGCTTCGATCGGCATGGAAGACAGCGCGGTCGTCTCCTCGCAGCGCGAGCTTTCGGCCGAGATACGCCGCAGGTCCGCCGCCGAGAGAATTGACCAGCTGTTCGTGGAGCACTATGTCGAGGGGCGGGAGATCAATATCGCTCTTCTCGGCGGGCAGAGCGACCAGGGCGATCCACAGTACCTTCCTCCGGCGGAGATCCAGTTCCTCGACTACCCCCCGGGCAAGCCGCGATTCGTCGGGTACCGGGCGAAATGGGACGAGGCGTCTTTCGAATACAGCCAAACGCCGCGGCGTTTCGATTTCCCCGAGCGGGATTCGGCGCTCCTGGACACCCTGCGGCGCATCAGCCGCGACTGTTGGGACCTGTTCGGCCTCAGGGGATACGCTCGAGTGGACTTCCGCGTGGACGCGGATGGCACGCCGTGGGTTCTGGAGGTCAATACAAATCCCTGCCTCTCGCCGGACGCCGGTTTCATGGCGGCCGCGGCTCGGGCCGGGCTGTCGCGTGACGAGGTTGTTCGACGGATCATCCACGAATGCGACAGTATGCGCCTCGAGAGCGCGGCCGCTGCCAATATTTTGAAGAAGGAGCCAGATGCATGGGCACCCAGGTGATAACACTCCGCGGCACCGTTGAGCAGGCAGATGTGCAGCGCGTACGCGCCATCGCTGAGTCCACGGGGTTCTTTTATCCCGACGAGATCGATACCGCGGTCGAGCTGGTGGAAGACAGGCTGTCCAAGGGACCCCGTTGTGGGTACCATTTCCTTTTCGCGGAGGAGGAAGGGCGCACGGTAGGGTTCACGAGCTACGGCCCGATCGCGTGCACCCGCACAAGCTACGACCTGTACTGGATCGTGGTCGCGGGGGACTTCCGCGGCAAGGGGCTTGGCACCAGCCTGTTGAAGGCGAGCGAGAACGCCATCAGCTCCCTTGGCGGAACGCGAATCTACATCGAGACCTCCATGCGGGACCTCTATGAGCCCACGCGGGCGTTCTACCTTGCCCGGGGCTACACGGCGGCGGCGGTGCTCGACGACTTCTATGCTCCCGGGGATGCAAAGGTCATCTACCAGAAAGTGATTTGAAAGGCGCGACGCGACTCTTTGCGTACCGCGCGGCAGCTCAGGCTCTTCTCGGTGCGCGGAATAAGGGGAAGGGGATGTGAGAGGCTCATGTCAGGGTGAGTCTCTTTGAGAGCCCATCATCCTCCGTCGGGAGGTCCCTGCTTCTCACAATCCCCTTCAGTGATGAATGGGATTCATCGCCGCCATTATACGCCTACCCGTGCAGGAAAGCAAGAAAAAAGAGATCGCACGGGATTTTCTTTGTCGGCGGCTCAGCGAGCGCCACCGATATCGAACAGGACTCCCGCCCCGAAATAGAAGACAACGCCCACGTCGCCGCACCCCTGGACGAGAGCGGGACCTATTCCGAGCTCAGCGACGAAGCGAGAGCTCCCGCTGATCCGGCCGTCCGCTCCCATGGCCCCTACCAGGAGGAGATCGGCAGGGGGAACAGTCGTTCCGGTTCCGAAAGCGCCACCGGGAAACAACGACATGCCGCTGCCCACGCCGACTCCTGCTTCCGAGTGGCCAGAAAGAGCAACCCTCGGGCCTCCAAAGGTCGCCATGGGCGGCGGCGCGGCCATGGTCACACACCCGACGGTCATGCAGGCGATCAGTGCGAGTGAGGCCAGGCCGAGGAATGTCGCACACGGCGAAAAGCGCCGCATCATAGCACGTGATAGTAGCACGACTGCCTGCCGCGTTGATCATGCATCCACGACATTGTACCTTTCCTGCGATGCCCGAGGACATGACTGGATCCGCGCCAAGACGCGTGAGCGAGATCGACTGGCAGGTATGGCAGCCGACGGAAAAGGCCACACTGCTGTTCATTCTACAAGAGAGCAGGATTCTCCTGATACACAAGAAGACGGGCCTCGGGGCCGGCAAGATCAACGGGCCGGGCGGCCGCATCGACCCGGGAGAGACCGCGCTGCACGGCGCGATCCGCGAAGTCCAGGAGGAGTTGTGTGTGACGCCGACGGGCGTCCGTGCGGCGGGAGAGCTGCACTTCCAGTTTGTCGACGGATACTCGCTTCACGGAAGCGTGTTCGTTGCGAGCGGATTCGAAGGCACGCTGTGCGAAACCAGCGAGGCCGCTCCCCTGTGGACCCCGCTGGACCGGATTCCGTACGAGCGCATGTGGGCGGATGATCCCCTGTGGCTGCCGATGCTGATCGAAGGGAAAGGCTTTCGCGGCTTCTTCGTCTTCGACGGCGATACCATGCTCGACTCCCTCGTGCACCCCATTGACGGCTGAGGCGGTTTCCGCGGTGGAAGAGAGAGGAACTGTCATAGACTGCGCTGAGGGGGTGGCGCGCGTGCGCATTGACCGCTCGGAGGCGTGTGAGGGGTGCGCCGTGTGCGAGATTTCCGAAAACGGCGCCTCCATGATTGCCCGCGCTGTGGACCGTCTCGGAGTCGCTCCGGGAGACCGCGTGAGAATCGAAACACACGGGGTGTCCCCCGGGTGGGCCGCCGCCCTTCTTTTCCTCATGCCTCTTGCGTTTCTCTTTGGAGGCTACGGCGCGGGAGCCCTTGGCTGCGCGCTCCTGGGATTCCCAGGTGCTTCGCAACCCGTGGGAGCCGGCTGCGCCGTCGCTTTTTTCCTGGCATCCTTTCTTTTGCTTTCGGTTCTCTCGCGAGGCCGCCGGGGCTGGCAGGGCAGCGACGCCCCGGAATCTGTCATCGTGGAAAAGCTTCAGGAGAACGGGCGGAGGGCTCCCGGCTGACAGCGCGAAGCCCGCAGAAGCCGGCAACGAGTTCCGCGCGCAGCGGGACTTTCCGATTTCACCGGCGCGTCCATGCAAAAAAGAGTAGGCTTCCCTCGGGTGCGGAACATCAGCAAAAGTGACGTATTTTTGAGAGAGCGTGTCGCTCGGTGCTCAAGCGCCCTCGCCGTGGTCTGCAGGCTGGCACGCGCCTCGCCTTCCGGAGACCAGGAGCTTGTCGTAGATATGCTCGATGTGCTTCGCCGCGGTATGCCTGCTGATAAACAGCCCCTGGGCTATCTCGGCGATGGTCAGCCTGTTGCACAAGAGAAGGTAGATTTCCTTCTCGCGTCTGCTCAATCCGGCGCTCGCGGCGACGCTCAGAAGCCGTCGTTGGTGCTGCCCGAGGGAACCGGTCAACACCCGAACGAAGTTGTGCAGGTGAGGGGAAAGCGCTTCAAGGATTTTCCTTTCCAGCGCGGAAAAAGCGCGTTCGTATTCTCGATGCAGGGAAATGACAAACCCGTGCGAATCGGCCTCTTTCAGGTTGCCGACACTGATCGAAGCGCCGGTGCCGAACACCGAATGTCTCGGGGGCGACGAGCGCAGCCGATCGCCGACCCCTGTCGAGACAACGGGGCACAAAGGATTGTTCTGGCGAAAGCACCTGTCGATCAGCTCCCGCGGAGCGGAGCGACTGATGACGATGGGAAGCCGGTCCGGTTGAGCCGCATCTGACAGGACTGCAAGACCGTAGTCATACGGCACAAGCACCTCCAGTCGTTCCAGCGTCCGTTGGAAGAAACCCTGCAGTGTCTGCTCGCCTTCTATTGCTTCCAGAAGCTCGCAGATTTCCCGCCAGGGGATGGCCAGGCGCTCTTGTCGTTCTGCCCGTGAATGCGCGACAAAACTGCTCGTGGGTGCCGCCGAAGCGTGTCGCGATGTCTCCTGCATTTCAGCCTCTCGTTCCTTTGCCAGGACCGTGACGCCTGTTGCGCGCATGTTACCGAAAAGTCGATGCGCCACACCGCATGATTCTAAAAGCTCACAAATTTGCAGGCGGCGTTGGAAAAGTACCAAGATGTGAGCGAATTAGTCAAGTATAACCTATGCCCAGGAGCAACGGTCCGGTGAATCAGGCGCGTCCCAGCAAAGACAGCATGCGCTCGATGTTCTGCTTCAATCCCGCCTTCCCGTCGTACAGGGACGAGGTTCCTGCGACCAGGATGTCCCCGCCCGCCTCGACCATGCGCGGGATGTTGTCCCAGCTCACGTTCCCATCTACCTCGATCTCGATGTCGCGCTCCAGTGAAGCCACCATGTCCGCGATCTCGCGAATCTTGCCCAGCATCTCGGGAATGAGCTTCTGGCCCGCGTACCCGGGGTTCACGGTCATCACGCAGACAAGGCTGGCGTGCGGAAGCAGATCCTTCACCACCAAGGCAGGCATGCCCGGATCCACCGCGATACCGGCCCGCGCGCCAAGGCTCGCGATGGCATCGAGGGTCCGAAGAGGGTGACGAGTCGTCTCCGGGTGGATGCAGACGGTGGCTCCGGGGAAAGAGCAAAACTTCTGTAGATGGTCGTCGGGATTTTCAATCATGAGATGAATGTCGAGAGGAATGGGAGAGTAGGCGGAAAGGCTGCGGCAGAAGTCCGGGCCCAGGGTGAAGTTGGGCACGTAGCGACCGTCCATGATGTCGATATGGAGATAATCGATTCCAGCCCCTTTCATGAGATCGAGCTCAGGCCCCAGGGCAATGAAGTTTGCGCACATCAGGGACGGGGCTATTTTGATCTTCTTCACGACCAGGCTGTCCTTTCGCCGTTCGGCGCGACAACGACCTTCAGACCCGCGCGGGATTCGTGGAAGGCGAACGCTTCGCGCGTTTCCGCCAGCGGGAAAACGCGGGAGATGTACTTCTTTGCCTGAACTGAGCCGCTGGCAAGCAGGCCAACGGCCGTTCTGTGATGGCGGGGAAGCGAGCCGTGACTGCCCATCACGAAACACTCCTTGTAGTGGATGAGATTGGAGTCCAGGGCAAGCTTCGGCTGGTTTTTCAATCCCCCGAAGAGGTTCACGAACCCTCTGTGGCGCACCATGCGGATCGCGTCCTCGTGGGCCTGCACCGTGCCGGAAGTGGTGATCGCCAGGTCCACTCCCTCGCCATCCGTTTCCCTCATGACGACGTCCACAAGGTTTTCTTCCTCAGTGGCGATGAAGCGCGCGGCCGGCAGAAACTGGCGGGCCATTTCCATCCGCGCCCGGGAGCGCTGGGCGGCGAACACCCGGGATGCTCCGTACACCTTCGACAGCTCCAGCATCATGCATCCGATAGGCCCGAGGCCGATGATGCAGATGCTCTTTCCCAGGCCGAACCGGGCCAGCTCGAGGCCATTCACGGCGCACGCGAGCGGCTCGGCGATGGCAGCCTCGGCGAAGCTCAGACCCGCCGGGATCGGAGTGACCGGGCCGTAGTTCAAAGTCGTCTCGTTCAGCACCATGCGCTCCTGGAAGCCGCCCGCGAACTGGTACCCGATCGCATAGTTGATGCGGCAGTTGGTTCCCATTCCATTTGTGCACCAGTAGCAGATTCCACAGGGGACGTCCGCGCCGAGCGCGATTCTGTCCCCTTCCTTCACGGCCCTGACTCCGCGCCCCGCCTTCACGACCTCTCCCCCTATCTCGTGACCGATCACCGTCGGGGGTTTCACCCTGTCGTTGCCGTAGTGGAATATGCGGATATCGGAGCCGCAGACCGCGCAGGCGTTCACTTTGAGTATCGCTTCGTTGTCTCCACAAGCTGGCTCACTGATGTCCTTGACAACAACTTTCTCCAGAGCTTCAAGCACGGCAGCTTTCATCGCAAAAGCCCTCCTGAACCTGCGATTATAGCGAAATCGTTGCAGGTTTCAAGCAACTTCAAGCAATATGAGACAAATTCGATCATCCGACTCTTGAAAGTCGGCAAATTGTCGTGTAAAACCGCTGACATGAAAGCTCTCGTGCTCGTGCGCGATAAAACCCTCGAGTACAAGGAGGTTCCGGACCCCGAGCGGCCCGGACCTGGCTGGGCCCTCATCCGCGTTGCGTTCTCCGGCATCTGCAATTCCGATATTCACCGAGGCTTTGAAGGCGCCGCCTACCATTACCCGCTGATCATGGGGCATGAGTTCTCAGGGACCGTGGAAGAGCCGGCAGAGGGCGGACGGTTCGGTCCTGGCGCGCGCGTGATCGTCTTTCCCCTTATTCCGTGCCGCCGCTGCGTCCCCTGCCAGACAGGCGATTACGCCCAGTGTGTGAATTACGACTATCTGGGGTCGCGCAGGGACGGGGCTTTCGCGGAGAAGGTCTGGGCCCCTGATTTGAACCTTCTGCCCGTCCCCGAAGGCGTGGAGATGCGGGACGCCTCGATGACCGAGCCGTGCGCCGTTGCGCTGCACGGCGTCGGCAAGCTCGCCGTCCGCGCGGGGGACACGGGGGCCGTGTTCGGAGCAGGACCGATCGGAAACATGGCGGCCCAGTGGATGCGCCTTCGAGGCTGCTCGCGGGTGTTCCTGGTCGATATCGACGAGCAGAAACTGGCGCTTGCCGCGGCCATGGGCTTCACCCCGATCGATTCGAGAATAGGTGATCCGGCCGCCCAGATCCTGGCGATGACGGAAAGCGATGGCGTGGACAGAGTCGTCGAGGCAGTGGGCCTGCCGCAGACATTCCTCCAGGCGGTCATGTCGGCAGCGCGCTTCGGCGAAGTCGTTTTCCTCGGGAACATTCGGGGGACCTTCCAGATCGGGGAGAAGGACTTCTCCTCGATCCTGCGGCGTGAGCTGACCATCAGGGGCACATGGAACTCGCGCGTCGTCCCCGAGGGAAGGAACGAGTGGACCACTGTTCTCTCCTCCCTCGGGCGCACCATCGAAGTCGCGCGGCTCATCAGCCATGCGCCGCGGCTGGCCGATGGCGTGGAGATCTTTCGCCGCATCCTGGCGCGGAGCGAATCGTTCAACAAGGTGGTGTTCGTGCCATGACGGTCCACCTTGGCGTCAAGAGCGATCCGATCGAGGGCCGCTACACCTTCGACTGGCTTTTCGGGATCATGGCCGATTTCAAGGTCAGTCGCTTGCAGATGGGAAGCTTTTTCCCCACTTTCACGGCGGACGACAGGTGGTTTCGCGATCTGCGCGCCCGCGCCGAAAAAAAGGGAATCCGAATCGCGAGCGTCTTCACGTCGCACAGGGAGTTCGTGGGATTTGCAAGCGGCGATCCCTTTCTCGAGGCGAGCACGCGATGGGGGTGGGAGCGGCTGATCCACATTGCGGCTCTCCTGGGCGCGGACAGCGCAGGCTCGAATGCGTGGATTCTCCTGCGCGACCAACCCGAGCTCCGTCAGGCCGGCCTGGCGTGCTTCTTCCATCATATGAAGGATCTCATGAGACTGGCACGGCAAAAGGGACTCCGGACGATCACCATCGAGCCGATGTCTTCCCCCTGGGAGTATCCGTCGACGCCCGAGCAGCTTGCCAGCATGACCTCGACTCTCGATCTGGTTCATTCGGCAGAGCCGGACGCAACCGTCCCGGTGTGGCTCTGCGGGGACATATCCCACGGCGTGGCGGACGAGAGCAAACGCGTGCTCTACGACAACTGGGAGATGTTCGAGCGGGAGATCCCCTGGATGTGGGAGTTCCACTTCAAGAACACTGACTCGATCTTCAACTCGACTTTCGGCTTCAGCCCCGAGGAGAGAGCCCGGGGGATCGTCGATATCGGACGGCTCCGGGAGCTTCTCACGAGAAACGCGCAACGATTCCCGACTGACGATGTCACGGGGTACCTCGAGCTCCCCGGTCCGAAGCTCGGCCGCGATTACACCGACAGCCTGCTCCGCGGGCAGCTCGAGGAATCCCTGTCCGCGTTGAGGGAGGAGTTCAAAGAATAGGCCCCGACGTTGCGCAGCCGGACGCCTGGAACTATACTCGGGGAATGCAGGAAGGGAGAAACATGCCATGATCGACCTCAAGAAGCTCGAAGTGTGGTTTGTCACCGGAAGCCAGGTCCTGTACGGCAAAGAAGTCCTTGATTCGGTAGCGCAGCATTCCCAGGAGATCGCGCGAAGCCTTTCGGCATCGCCATCCATACCTCTCACGGTGGTGTTCAAACCAGTTTCCACCGACTCCGAGTCGATCCTGAAGCTCTGCCGGGACGCGAACTCTTCACCGGCGTGCGCGGGGATCATCACCTGGATGCACACCTTCTCACCCGCCAGGATGTGGATCGCCGGGCTTGCCGCACTGCAGAAGCCTTTTGCTCATCTGCACACGCAGTTCAACCGGGACATTCCCTGGTCCACGATCGACATGAATTTCATGAACCTGAACCAGTCCGCGCACGGCGACCGGGAGTTCGGATTCATGGTGAGCAGGATGCGGCTTCCGCGGAAGGTTGTCGTCGGACACTGGCGTGACCAGGAGGTGCTCGGAGAGCTGGCAGTGTGGATGAGGGCTGCGGCGGCATGGCACGACTCGCAGACACTCAAGGTGGCACGGTTCGGCGACAACATGCGGGAGGTCGCGGTGACCGAGGGGGACAAGGTGGAGGCGCAGATGCGCCTGGGCTACTCGGTCAACGGGTTTGGAATCGGAGATCTCGTGGAGCGGGTGAGGGCGGTCACTGACACGCAGACGGACCGGCTCCTCTCGGAATACGACCATCGCTACACGCTGGCCAAGGAGCTGAGGCAGGGAGGCAGCAGGCGACAGGCGCTGAGGGAGGCAGCCCGCATCGAGCTCGGCATGCGGGGTTTCCTCGAGGACGGCGGTTTCCACGCCTTCACGACGAACTTCCAGGAGCTGGATGGGCTCCCCCAGCTTCCCGGTATCGCTGTTCAGCGCCTGATGACGGACGGCTACGGATTCGGAGGCGAAGGGGACTGGAAGACCGCGGCCCTCGTGAGAGCCATGAAGGTGATGGCAACAGGCCTTCCGGGGGGAACTTCCTTCATGGAGGACTACACCTATCATTTCGACCCCAGCGGCAACAAGGTTCTCGGCGCGCACATGCTCGAGGTCTGCGAATCGATCTCCGAGGGCAAGCCGTCCCTCGAGATGCATCCACTGTCCATCGGCGGCAAGGAGGATCCTGCGCGGCTCGTTTTCACCGCGAAGAGCGGTCCCGCGGTCAACGCCACGATCGTGGACATGGGGGACAGGTTCCGCATGATTGTGAACGAGGTCGACGTGGTTCCGCCGATCGAGCCGCTGCCCCGGCTGCCGGTTGCCCGGGCGCTCTGGGTGCCGCGGCCGAGCCTGAAGGTGGCCGCGGCGGCGTGGATCCTGGCGGGCGGCGCTCATCACACGGGTTTCAGCCACTCGGTGACAGCCCGACACCTGGAGGACTTTGCCGAGATGGCCGGGATTGAGTTCCTCCTCATCGGAAAGGACACAACCGTCTTTGACTTCAAGAAAGAGCTGCGGTGGAACGCGGCGTACTTCCACCTTGCACGAGGGGTGTAGCGCGGGGGACGCCGGAAAGCTCAGTTGACTTCTTCCTGACCTCTGCTTAGTATTGGCTGTCGTTGCATAGGCAACCTATGCAACGAC
>DATKLB010000163.1:0-3038 GCA_035542615.1 Spirochaetia bacterium
CCGTCGACCTCGGGGAGCATGAGATCCAGGATGATCAGGGAATGTCCACCCGAGAGCGCTTTCTGGAGGCCGGTCCGGCCGTCGTTCGCGCGTTCGGCGCGAAATCCCAGGTCGCGCAGGTTCATTGCAACCACATCGGCAATCTCGCGGTCGTCGTCGATGATGAGAATGGTCCCCTGACCGGCCCTCCGCGCCTCGGGCCCTGATTCGCCCATCTTCTTTGCCTCTGGTCAAATGTACGGGCGAAAACCGCGTGCAAGCAACCGGAAAATCGACCATACTCGCGGCCATGAAAGCAGTCCGCATGGCGGCGGTCGGCAGGCCGCTCGAGCTCCACGACGTCCGCATCCCGCCTGTCGGCGATCGCGACATCCTTGTGAAGGTGAAGGCGGCCGGCATCTGTCATTCCGACGTGCACTACCGCGCGGGCGTCTCTCCCGTGAGGCCCTTGCCGATGACGCTGGGTCACGAGGTGGCCGGGGTCGTGGAGACGGTCGGCTCCAGCGCCCTCACCAGCGTGCGGCCCGGGGACCGGGTGGTGCTGCATTACAACGTCACGTGCGGAGACTGCTATTTCTGCAGCACCGGCAACGAGCAGTTCTGCCCGCGCGGACTCATGCTCGGTCATTTCACCGATGGGGGCTATGCGGAGTACATCGTCGTGCCCGCCAGGAACGCGCTTCCGCTCCCCGATGAAATATCGTTCGAGCAGGGCGCAACGCTGATGTGTGCTTCCGCGACTTCCTTCCATGCGCTTCGCAAGGCAAGGATACGGGCCGGAGATAGGGCGGCAGTTTTCGGCGTCGGGGGGCTCGGGTTGTCTGCCGTCCAGCTGGCGAAGGCATTCGGCGCCATCGAAGTCTTCGCCGTCGACCGGAAAGAGGAGAAGCTGGAGCTGGCCGCCCGCTACGGGGCGGTTCCCGTCAATGCGTCTCGGAACGATCCGGTCCAGGAGATTCGACGCCAGACAGCCGGGCGCGGCGTGGACGTGGCCCTCGAGGTGATCGGCAGAGCAGAAACCATGCACCAGGCAATCCGCTCACTCGCGCCGATGGGCCGGGCTGTCATTGCGGGAATCGGGAACGAGCCGCTTTCCATCGACACCTACCGTGAGCTCCTGGGTGGCGAGGCCGAGGTGATTGGCTCCAACGATCACCTGCTCCAGGAGCTTCCGCAGCTCCTCGAGATGGCCCGCAGAGGAATCCTCGATACCTCTCGGGTGGTCACACGGACCATCCCCCTGGAGGCAGCCGCCATCAACGGCGCGCTCGACGCCCTCGAAAGGTACGAGGGTGGTCTGCGCACCGTCATAGTCCCGTAGGAACAGTGTCGTTGATCCTGGCAAGGTCGAGCACCAGCTCGCCGGCTTCATCCGCGTGGAACGCGGGCAGGAAGCGAGCGCCCCAGACGATTTCGTCCCAGCGGTAGGATGTCCTGGCGTTCACAACCTGGCTGAAAGAGTCGTCGAAACCGGTGATGAGGACGAGCAGCTCGACGGATCGCTCCGCAAACTGCTCCTTCGCGAGGCCGGACAGGGGACTCGATGCATCGATGGGATGCACGATCGTCCACGTCAACGGCAGGAAGTAGACGTTCGGCCTTTCCAGCTCCAGCCGGAGGTACTTGCGTTTGTGTTCGGTTCCCTCCCATTCCACCGTCATCAGGAGCACCGTGGCCTCGAGGTTGACGATCGCGTTGGACCTCCTGTTCGCTATGCGAAACTGAAGGCTCATGCCGTCACGAAATGGGGCGATGATGGCCTGATCGCTGAACAGGATGCGGGCAGAGGGCCGGGAGAAGCGCCCATACAGAATTCCTGCGGCAAACGCAAAGCCCAGGACGCCCATCATTGCCTCGACGCTGGCAATGATATTTGTCGTTATCCCCTTTGGCGACATGGCGCCGTAGCCGACCGTGGTCAGGGTCTGCACGCTGAAGAAGAAGGCGTTCAGCAGGGACTCGATGCGCGTCGACGCTTCTGCGCCTGAAAGGTTCTGGAGACCGGCCGCGAGATACAGGCCAGCGAAGACGAAATTCACGGCCGCGTAGACTGCCAGGACCAGGCCCATAAACTTGGTCCACGACATGGACACCAGGAGCTGGTAGACGTGCACGTCTCTCAGGCTCCGGCCCCTTCGCCGCACGTTGAAAG
Source organism: Spirochaetia bacterium (assembly GCA_035542615.1). GTDB lineage: Bacteria > Spirochaetota > Spirochaetia > SZUA-6 > Fen-1364 > Fen-1364. The sequence continues at coordinate 2,153 of DATKLB010000163.1, forward strand.
AACCGTCGCGGTTGACGATTCTGCGAAGCTCGCCCGTGTATGTCTGCGTGATTCCCGGATCGAAGGGCTGCTGGTTCAGTGGTTCGCTGCTCATAACGCTCTCATCGGCTGAGAAGATAGATCACAACGACTGAAAGGAGCCACCGACTGTACGTGACGGGGATGGCAAGCGCGGAGAGCACTACGACTCCCCCGGCAAATCGGCGAGATGCGCCCATGGCCGCCTCCTGTGCCTTGAATATACTTAGAGAAGGTAGCCCCAGGTCTGCAAAAGATCGCCGTCGCGATGCCAGCGCTCTCCAATATCGGTACGATAGAACATGTTGGGGATGATGATGTTCTTCACGCGGTTGTAGGCTTCCTTGCGGGCATCGTCCATGGTGGACCCTGATCCCGTGACCACAAGCGCATAGCCTGAGTTTCCGGCCAGGCGCCAGTCGCCGTCGACGAACCGCACGTCACACGGGTGGACCCCGCCGTTCACCGGCTTTCTGAAGATGATGACCGCGTCCTCCGAGAACTTGCGGAATGCCTCGGGATCCACGAATGGGAACGGTGGTACCGCAATGACGACGCAGATCTGGAAGCCTTTCTTGGCTCTGACGGAAATCCCCTGGCCCCTGGCCATCGCGGTGAGAATGTCGGACCACCGGGAGAGCATCCCCTCGATCTGCAGGTTGATCGTGGGATACCCGAACCGGCACGTGAACTCCAGGGGGTAGATCCCGCGCGAGTTTGCGATGCAGTTGATATCGATGTATCCCGTGTAGCGCACGGCTGCCAGCCGGTCCTTCATCTTCAGAAGCGTCTGCTGGAACAGCGTGCTGGAGCCATGCCAGAAGCCCGAGGTGCCCATCTCTCCCGTCTGCGGTCCGATGTCGTCGTT
>DATKLB010000164.1:0-4637 GCA_035542615.1 Spirochaetia bacterium
TGCCGGACGGCCTTTGTCGAGCTCGTCTCCCCGAACTGGGTGATGGCGTCCCGGTAGGCCCCGACCGTGCCGAGGTTGAGGTTGAAGTTCTGCCGCACCGTGGCCTGACCGGGCGGGAGGGTGGTATCCGGCACGTCGTAGGAGACCTGGGCCTGCAGCCCGCCCGCCGTGATGGCGTTGCCCGCCGCGTCCCGGACCGCCGCGAGCGCGCCGAGGTTGTCGAAGTCGATGAAGAACGTGTTCGCGGTTGCGGGTCCGTTGCCGACCTGGACCCGGGCGTTGGTGTTTGTCTGGGCGGCCGGGTCCACTGTCACGGTGGCCTGCCATCTATTGGCCACTCCCGGAACCTTGGTGAAATCGACCTGCAGCTTATGGACCCGTCCGAAGGAGTCGTAGATATCGAAGTTTGTCTGCCACGTTCCGGCCTGGATTGTCTGTGCGGTTGCTCCTGCCGGTATCTCAGGGGTCCTCTTGTCGAGGTTGCTGGCAAAAAAGACATCACTCGTCGCCCGGGCCGGATCCTTGCTGCCCACCGGAATGACGAGGTCCTGAACCTCGGCGGCAGTGTTCACGAAGGTCTGTCCTCCCACTGTCTGGGCCATCCAACCCTGCACGCGCCGCCCGTTGGCGGGGTTCACCAGCCGCCCATCCTGGTCAAGGCTGAATGCTCCATTTCTCGTGTAGTATGACTTGTTCCCATCCTTCAGCACGTAGAACCCATTTCCCTGGATGGCAACGTCCGTCATCACGCCCGTGGACTGGAGGGCCCCCTGCGTGTGGATGGTATCGATCGTGGACACCATCATGCCCAGCCCGACCTGCTGCGGGTTCACGCCTCCCACCTCGTCAGTTGGCTTCGCGGCACCAGCGAGGGTCTGGGAGAGCATGTCCTGGAATGTCACTCTGCCCTTCTTGAACCCGTTGGTGTTCACGTTTGCGATGTTGTTGCCCAGCACATCCATCCTGGTCTGGTGGTTCGTCAGCCCGGATACACCGGCCCAAAGCGACCTCATCATATGCCGTTACTCCTTGTGCACCGCATCGGGCGCGAGCTCCGTGCCGCTGGACGCCCTCTTGATTTTCTGCACCTGCGAATAATCGTAGTACTTCCCGTTGACCAGGAGCTGGGGATAATCGCCCCCTGTCACCGCGTCGACGACTCCCGAGACCAGGGATTCGCCGTCGGCGACATCCACGTTGCTGCCCAGGAGGCCCAGCGCCTGGCTCCGCGCAACGAGGTCGGCCACTTTGGAGAGACCCTCGCTCATGTTGGTGATCTGCTCGAGGCTGGAGAACTGCGCCATCTGCGCGATGAACTCCTTGTCTCCCAGGGGCTGGGTCGGGTCCTGGTGGCTGAGCTGCGTGATGAGGATCTTGAGAAAGTCGTTCTTGTCCATCGCAGCGCTCGGCTTCTTCGAGGTCTCGGAGCTCAACGTCTTGTTGAACGCATCCACCTCGCGATTGACGCCGAGCATGTCCTGCGCGGACAGCGCCAAAGATAGATCCATCCCTTCCTCCTACACGAACAGGTTCACCAGGAGATCTCCCAGGCTCATGTTTTCCATGCCCGGGACATTCCCCTCGAACCCCGCGGCCGCCACCCTGCGAACCCGCGGAGCGGGCTCCTTGTCGGGCCTGCCGTCGTCAGCTCCCTGCCCACCCACCGACACCTGCAGGGAGGCGGACTGAAATCCCTCTGCCGTCAGAGCTCTCATCAGCGAGCTCAGGCTGCCTTCGAACACCTGCTTCACCGCGGGGTTGTCCACGATGATGCGGCCCTCAATGGCATTATCGACAAGATTCATCCGGATGCGAACGTTTCCCAGTGATTCGGGCTTCAGGACGAGCTTGATCTCCCCTCCCCCGTCGCGAAGAACGATCCCCGCGGCCCTGGTGAGCTCGGCGCCCGCCATCTCCCGAAGGCGCTCGAGAGCGCCGGCCACCTGCGCCGGGGCAGGAGGGCTCTGCCGGCGTGGCTCGTGAACGAAGATCTCCGTGGAGCCGCCGGCCTTTGCGACGAATGAGGCGGACGTATCCTTGTCGACTGCTACCGGCCTGGGCGCTTTCGCTGCTGCCGTCGCGTTCTCTGTGAGCGTGTGCGAGGCTTCCCTCCTGACATCGAGAATGTGCACGCGGATTTCCGGAGCTTTGCGCGCTGCGGCGAGAGATACGGTGTTTGCCGCGTGATTTGCGGGATTCTTCGAGGCCGGTGCGGCGTCCTGCGACGCGCCGGAGGAAGCCTTGATTCCGCCAGAAAGCCCGGTTGCAATCGCGAGCGCGCCGGCGGCAAGCCCGTTGGCATGACGCGCCACGACAGCCTGCTTCTTCTTCTCCTGCCGGGAGGGTCTGCTCGGGGAGCTTCCCGACAACCGCGAAGTGCGGTGGCATACCCTCGGAATGCCGACGCGCAACCTCGTCGTGCTTCTTTTGAGCGATCGTCGATGTTCTTTCGCCCGCCTCCCCCGCCTCAGGAATATGCTTCTTTGTCGCAGGAAGATTCTTTTTCAGAGCCAGCTCCAGCGCGGCAAGAACCGAGGCGCGATCCCCGGCTCCGGTGCGCGCTGCGTCCTTTGATTTCGCCCCCAGCACGACCTGAAACGCGATTTTCGCGTGCGGTTCCGCGCCGTGGCGGCCGGCTGGTTTTCCGGTGTTCTCCGCCGTGGTGCCTTTCCTGATGAGCGCCTGTGGCGCCGCTGCCTGCACTCTATCCTCCCGCGTTTCTGGCCATCTTGCGCTGCAGGGTGGCAGCCCTGTCGGCCGGCATGATTGACAGCCAGTAGGGCACCAGGGAATCCTGCCCGATCCTTTGTGCCTGCGCGTCCACGATCCGGAAGATGTCGATGACGTCCTGGTCATCCATCTTCATCAATATGTCGCGTGCGCTGGTCGGCGGCATGCTGGTCAGGTACCTCGCATTCTGCTCGAGGTTTACCCTTCTATTCTCGAACGCTTTCACCCGGTCATTGAACGCTTTTTCCCGGCTTGCCAGCGCGGCCTCCTTGTCGTTGAGATCCTGGCCGAGCTGATTGAGATCCTTCTCTTTCCTGTCGAGGCTCGCCTGGCGCGTATCGAGGTCCTGCTGCCGCAGCACCAGCGCATCCGCTTCCTTGGAGAGCCGCTCCTTGTCGAGGAGGTTCGGATCATCAGCGCTCGCGACAGCGCTTCGCTTCTGCACGCCAAGGGCCTGGTAGACAGGGGAAAGGGCCGACTTTGCGTCGATGATTCCGAGGTAGTCGAACCAGATCAGACCGCCCAGCGTGAGGACTATGAGGAGGAGAAAAAGTATGAAGATCCTTCCCCCCGGCCGAACCTCTCCCAACTCTGCCATTGCCGCTCCCTAGGGCGTACCCGCCGAACGAGTGCTCCCGCATGGCGTACCGCCTTCGGCCGAGGGGGTGCTCCCCCACCAGTGCTGGCGCGTGGCGGCGGCCGTATTGATATCGTCGATGGTCTTGAACTCCTCGTCGATCTGCCGCTCGTAATAGGCGTCGGCCTGGCGCTCTTTCAGCTTGTCCAGGACCTTGCGCTCGCGCGCGGCTTCCAGGTATCGGGTTCGCACCTGCTCGAGCTCCTCCCGCTTTCGAGCCAGAGCGATCCCGAGTCTCTCCCGTTCCTGAGCGAGCCTCTGCACGTAGAGCTCGCGGCGCCTCATTGATTCGATGTCAATGGCGCTGCCCGTCCGGAACACCGACAGAAAGCTCGCGGAAACTTCCTCCGCGATCTCCGCGATCCGCTTCTCCAGCAGGAGACATTCCCCAAGTGTCTTTGCCAGGGCAAGCTCCCGCTCGCGCTCCTTCCAGCGGCGCAGCTCGAGGAAGCGCTCAAGCCTGAACTGGAACCGCCTCATTCACGTCCCGGGAGGCGCGCGGCGCAGCCTCCCCCAGCTCCTCGGCGGGGATCTCAATGCCGGCGATCTCCCCTGCCTGCCTCAGGGTTTGGGGCAGGGAAGCCTTCTCTTCGATGCGCTGGCGGAGAAACTCATCGATCCGGGGCATCTTTTCAATAGCCTCGTCGACCTCCGCGTTGCTGCCCTTGACATAGGCTCCGACGCTGATCAGGTCCTCGGCTGCCGCGTAGGTAGCCATCTGTCTCTTGATGTACCCGCTCACCTCCCGGGTGCGCTGGCCGGTGATGTGGATGGCGAGGCGGGAGATGGATTGCAGGACGTCGACGGCAGGATAGTGATTGCGGCTGGCAAGCTTGCGGGTCAGCACGATGTGGCCGTCCAGTATTCCCCGCACGTTGTCGGACACCGGGTCGTCGATATCGTCTCCTTCCACGAGGATCGTGTAGAAGCCGGTAATGCTTCCCTTGTCCGAGGTGCCGCTGCGCTCCAGCAGCTTGGGCAGAAGCGAGAACACTGACGGCGTGAAGCCCCGGTTGGCCGGAGGCTCCCCAACCGCCAGGCCGATCTCCCGCTGGGCCCGAGCGAACCGGGTGACCGAATCGAACAGCAGCATCACGTCCCTGCCGGCATCACGAAAGTACTCCGCGATCGCCGTTGCGACGTACGCGCCTCGGATCCTGGCGAGCGGCGGCTTGTTGGAGGAGGAAACGACGATGACCGAGCGCGCCAGCCCCTCGGGGCCCAGGTCGTTCTCGATGAACTCCCGCACCTCCCGTCCCCGCTCGCCGAT
>DATKLB010000165.1:0-2844 GCA_035542615.1 Spirochaetia bacterium
GCGCGCTGCCCGCGTTCATTCTCTCCCGGGTCCCGAGGCGCGATTGACTTTTTCCCTCCGCGCATGTTTCTTCGAGAGGAGAGAGAAAAATGGCACACGAAAAGACGGCTGATGCCGGGATTCCCGAAACGGCACGCCTGGTCCTGGAAGGAAAGGAATACGTCCTTCCGATCGTGCGCGGCTCCGAGGGGGAGAGGGCCGTCGACATCTCGTCCCTCCGAAAAAACACCGGCTACATCACGATCGACAAGGGCTACGAGAACACCGGCTCCTGCCGCAGCGCCATCACCTTCATCGACGGGGAGAAGGGCATCCTGCGTTACCGCGGCTACCCCATCGAGGAGCTCGCTGCGAAGTCGACCTTCACCGAGGTTGCGTATCTCCTTCTCTACGGCGAGCTGCCCACGATCGGCCAGTTGGAAGAGTTCTCGACGTTCCTGAACGAATCCTCTCTGATCCACGAGGACATGCTGCATTTCTTTGTCGGCTTTCCCCGGGGATCGCATCCCATGGGCATCCTGGCGACCACGGTTGCCTCCCTGTCAACTTTCTATCCCATCCCCGAGGTGATGGATGAGAAGTCCGAGCGCCAGATCCTCGCCAACCTCATCTCCCAGGTTCGTACCATAGCGGCGATATCATACAAGAAGTCCATCGGAGAGCCGATCGTCTACCCCTCCTACCGCCTGCGCTACGTGCCGAACTTTCTGAACATGATGTTCTCCTCTCCGGTCAAGGAAACCCGGCTGGACGATGACATCGTGCACGCCATAGACCTCTTTCTCATCCTCCATGCCGACCACGAGCAGAACTGCAGCACATCCACCGTGAGGCTTACCGGCTCCAGCCTGGCCAACGTGTATGCCGTCATCTCAGCGGGCATTTCCGCTCTCTGGGGTCCCCGTCATGGAGGCGCCAACCAGGAAGTCATCAAGATGCTGGAGAGGATCCACGGCGAGGGAGGAGACGGCACCGAGTTCATCCGCAGGGCCAGGGACAAGAACACGACGGACCGGCTGATGGGGTTCGGCCACAGGGTCTACAAGAGCTTCGATCCGCGGGCAAAGATTCTGAAGGAAGCCTGTCATCGTCTCCTTGACAAGCCTGGCATGAACGATCCCCTGCTGGAGATCGCGATGCGGCTGGAAGAGATTGCTCTCAAGGACGACTACTTCGTCTCCCGCAACCTGTATCCAAACGTGGACTTCTACTCTGGTCTGATTCTGCGCGCGGCAGGAATCCCGTACGACATGTTCACGGTGCTCTTCGCAATCGGCCGCACGCCGGGCTGGCTTGCGCACTGGCGCGAGATGTACCACGGCCCGGACTTCCGCATCATGCGGCCGCGACAGGTCTACGTGGGCAGCTCGCAGCGCCATTACGTCGAGCGCGGCCAGCGGAAGTAGCACTTTCCATCACGATGCGCAGTTCCTACGCACGGGGCATGCTCGTCATGGCTGCCTCCAGCCTCGTGTTCTCCGCCATGTCTCTGCTCGTTCCCTTCACGCGGTCCATCGACACGTCCATAGTCACGGCTGTCCGTTTTACCACAGGAATCCTTGTGATCGGTGGACTGGGCCTGTTCAAGGTCATCGAGGTGAAACCCGCGAACTGGCCGTGGCTCGTCGGCCGGGGGGTGTTCGGCGCCGCGTCCGTGTACCTCATGTACTTCGGGATTGTCAAGCTCGGCCTAGGCATGGGCACCATACTCAGCTACACCTATCCTGTCTTTGCTGCCCTCCTCGCGCCTTTCATCATCCGTGAGAAGCTGCATCCCGACGTCCTTGCGGCCGTGGCGGTTTCCTTTGTCGGGATCTGGTTCGTCGTGAATCCCATGGACGCGCAGGGCGCCGGATCTCCCGTTTTTTCCGTGAGCGTCTACCAGCTCCTCGCCCTCCTGGGGGGCCTTTTCTCGGCGGTCGCGGTGGTCGCGATACGAAAGCTCCAGCAGACCGACTCTCCGTACGTGATCTACCTGGCTCAGTGCGTGTTCGGCATGCTCGTCATCGGCTACCCAGCCGCGAGGAGCTCGTTTGCCTTTGGAATGTCGCTCTGGATTGTGCTCGCGGGAATCGGGATCCTGGCCACGATTGCGCAATTGATGATGACCAACGCCTACCGGGACGTGCCGGCAACCGAAGGAAGCCTTCTCGCTTTCCTGGTGCCCGTGGTCAACAGCCTTCTCGGCGTCGTGGTCTTCGGTGAAAAGATGCAGCCCCTGACGATAGCCGGCGGGCTGCTGGTCCTTGGGGCCTGCATCTACGTTGCGCTTCGCGAAAAGATAGTCGATCTTCTCGCGTGATCCGCGGCTTACCGCACGACGCCCGCGAGGGCAAGCACGCCCACGATGATAGCGATGGCGATCCTGTACCAGCCGAAAATCGCAAGGCTCCTCGTTCTCAGGTAATCCACCATCCAGCGCACCGCGAGGAAAGCAGATACGGCCGCGGTCAGAAGCCCTATGAGCGGTGACGCCACGCCGAACGTGCTCACGATGACGGGGCCGAGCTTCACTCCCTCGTAGATGGTCGCGGCGGCGAGCGTGACGAGCCCCAGCAGGAAGCTGAACTCCACGGCTGCAGACACGGAAAGGCCCACGAACATTCCCCCGGCAATCGTGACCAAACTCCGGCTTATGCCGGGCCACAGGGAAATCACCTGTGCGAGCCCGATGTAAAGGGAGGTTTGCCACCTCAGGCCCTCAATGCCCAGTCCCTTCTGTCCTCCCATGCGGGTCAGGACGGTCAGGATGAAGACCCCACCGATCAGCCATGCGCCCGCCACGGGCCAGATGCCGTAGAGGTACTGCTTGATCATCCCCTCCAGCACCAGCCCGATGAGAGC
>DATKLB010000166.1:0-7297 GCA_035542615.1 Spirochaetia bacterium
CGTGGTCATGCTGAGCCAGAGGGCCTGACGCGCCGCTGCGCCTGCTGTTCGTTTTGGACGGGGCCCCTTCCGCAGTTCGCGGGAGGGGCCTTGTCATTGGGAGCGCAACATTCCGTTCCTCCAGCTCCGGGCTTTTCAATCGAATGGGGGTCGACACGCACACCAAGTCGGCGCGCCTTGAAGTCTTCGAAACTGCCATCGTGCCTGCGGCATCGCCGGCGCAAAGCGAGCCTCACAGCTTCGGGTATTTCAACTTCAAGCCCTACAATTCTCGTTCGTCCATCAGTAATCCCCAGAGGTGAAAGTCGGGAGTGCCCTCGGCACGAACAATGCCACGTTCGGGGCGCGAACCCCCGCAGCAAAACGAAGAAGGCGCCCGTGCGTCTCGCGAGGATACAGAACGCCTTCTCAAAAAACTGGTGAAAGAAAGTTACTTTCGGGCTCCACCAACTTCAACACGAGCGCCCCGGCATAACAACTTAACAATTCCGTAACATGCAGCTTGGAATTTACGCGTGATTAGCGTATATATGGCGCGACTGAGCACCACCTCATGAGGAGAAGACGCATGGTTCGCGGATTCTGGTGTGTCACTCTGGCCTCCCTCGCTCTCCTCTGCGCCTCCTGTGCAAGGCATGAGCGGTTCACCATCCTCTCCGGTTCGGAGAACGAGACGCTCGAACCTCTTCTCCGCGATTTCGCGCAAGACCACGGGATCGACCTCGACATGCGTTACGAGGGATCCATCGACATCATGGCGGAATTGCAGAAAGACCACATCTCCGCGGACGCGGTGTGGCCGGCCGCGAGCATCTGGATCACGCTCGGCGACCGTCAATTCCGCGTGCGCAACGCGAAGTCGATCATGATCAATCCAGTGGTCCTCGGGATACGTCAGAGCAAGGCGAGGGAGCTGGGCTTTGCCGATCGCGAAGTGACGGTACGCGACATCCTGCGTGCAATCCGGGAGAAGAAGCTCTCCTTCATGATGACATCGGCAAGCCAGTCCAATTCCGGCGCAAGCGCGTACATTGGATTCCTCTATGCCCTCGCCGGCAACCCCGATGTCCTTTCGGCAGCCGACCTGGCGAAACCCGCCCTTGTGAAGGAGATCCGCGAGCTGCTCTCAGGCATCAACCGCTCCGCGGGAAGCTCCGGATGGTTGAAGGACCTGTTTCTCAAGGGAAACTACGATGCGATGGTCAACTACGAGGCGATGATCATCGAAGCAAACCAGGAACTGGTGAAGCAGGGGCGCGAACCCCTGTACGTCGTATACCCCGCGGACGGATTGGTGCTCGCGGACTCTCCGATAGGATTCATCAATCAGGGTGTTCCCCGGAGGGAGGAATTCTTCCGCCAGCTCCAGGAATATCTTCTTCGGGAGTCCGTCCAGCGACAAATCCTTGCGCGCGGGCGCCGCGTGGGCTACCTCGCCGTGACCGCGGCGCCCGATCCCGCCGTCTTCAATCCCGCGTGGGGCATTCATATCGACAGGGTGCTCGCGCCCATCAAGCTCCCCCCCGCGGACGTGATGCTCGACGCACTCACGTTGTACCAGACAGAGTTCCGCAAGCCCTCGCTCACCGTCTACTGCCTCGATTTTTCGGGAAGCATGGAGGGGGAAGGGGTCCGCGCGCTCAAGGAGGCCATGGAGCTTCTGCTCGACAGGGAGAAGGCACGCCAGTTCCTCATCCAGGGCTCTCGCGATGATATCGTCACGGTCATCCCGTTCAACGAGGCTCCCATGGACGTCTGGACCGCACGGGTCGGCGATGCGGCGTCCGTGTCGCTGTTGCGGCGGGAGATCGCCTCGCTCTCCCCCGACGACGGCACCGACATCTACGCGCCGGTCATCCGCGGCATCAAGGAAATCCTGCGTTATCGGGCCGATGAGTACACGACGGCTGTCATTCTGATGACCGACGGCAAATCCAACAGAGGACACACGCTCGACGACGTGAAGAAGGCATGGCAAGCGGCGGGGCTGGACGTGCCGATTCACGCGATCATGTTCGGCGAGGCGTCCGGAGAACAGCTTGGCGGCCTCGCGGATTTTACCCGCGGCAGAGTGTTCGACGGCCGTAAGGACCTCGTCAGCGTGTTTCGCACCGTCAAGGCATACAACTGAACATGAAAGAGATCGTCCCCGGAGGGTTGGGCGGACTGCTGTTCGGGGTGCTGTATCTTGCGCTCGGCGTTCCCCTGCCGTTTGCCGCGATCGGCGCCGGCGCAGGGTACGTCGCCGGGAAGCTCCTGATGTCGCGGGCCCGCCAGGGGCCCGGGGGGATCGGGCTTGAGGAAGATGACAGGGCCGCGGCGGACATGATCGCATCGGCGGAAGAACAACTGAAGACGTTCAGAGACCTGATCCCCTCGGTGGAGAAACCGGAGGTGCGCGCCAAGATCCAGCACCTTGCGGACCTCGCAGGACAGATCGTCGACCGCGTCAGGGAGGACCACCGTGACGCAAAGCGCGTCCGCCAGTTTCTGAACTACTACCTCGGGGCGACGGTGACCATTATCCAGCGGTACGTCGACTTGGGCTCCCGCAGGAACGCCTCCGGTGAAATCGGCGCTTCACTGGCGAAAGTGGAATCGATGCTCGATCCCGTTCAACGCGTGTTTGAGCAGCAGCTCGCGGCATCTGCGCAGGACGAGGTCCTGGACCTTGACACGGAGCTGAAACTCCTCGAACAGACACTTCAACTGGAAGGCCTGGACCGTGCGAAATAGGCTGATCGGGATCGGCATCCTCCTCCTCGTCGTTGTTGCGGCGCTCGTCTACCGATGGACGCAGGCGTCCCCGCCTGAGGTGACGCTCCACGGCTACGTGGGAGGGGAAAAAGTCGGGTTCCTTGACGACGAGAAGGTCCGGGGACTCCTCCGCAAACGTTACGGCACGGTGCTGGATTACGCCAAGGCGGGTTCCATCGAGATGGTTACGGGAAAAACGGAGGGGATGGATTTTCTCTGGCCCTCATCGCAGGTGGCCTTCGAGCTGTACAAGACACTCCAGGGGAATGCGCTGGCGAAAGGGGAAGTAATCTTCTATTCCCCGATCGTGCTCTACAGCTGGGACATCGTCGCGGATGCGCTTGTGCGCGAAGGGATCGTCCAGATCCGGGATTCCGTCTACTACATCACCGATTTTCCGAAATTGATCGGGATGGTGCAGCGCGGGACTCCCTGGCGCGATATCGGGCTGACGGAGCTGTACGGCAAGGTCACGATGATCTCCACTGACCCGAACAAGTCAAATTCCGGCAATATGTTCGCGGGGCTTCTCGCCAACATGATGTGCGGTGACGTGGCGACGGACGCCACGATTGACACCGTCCTCCCCCGATTGAGCAGGCTCTTCCGCGGGCTCGGCTTCCTGGAACACTCCTCCGCCGACCTGTTCCTGCAATACCTGAGCATGGGGGTTGGCGCCAAGCCGATCATCGTGGGCTATGAGAGCCAGATCGTGGAATTCTCACTCCAGAACCGGGAAAGCTGGCCCCGGATCCAGCGCAAGGTCCGCATCCTCTATCCGGAGCCGACAGTCTGGAGCGCGCACCCGCTGATCGAGCTCAAGCCGGGCGCGGAGCTGCTGGTGAAAGCCCTGAAGGACGAGGATGTCCAGCGCATGGCCTGGGAAGCCCACGGCTTCCGCACGGGACTCATAGGGGTCCAGAACGATCCCCGCGTGCTCGCCGTCGTCGGCATTCCCGAGCGGATCACAAAGGTGCTCCCCATGCCGAGCCCAGAGGTCATGCAGAAGATCATGTCGTCCATTTCAGCAACCCCTTAACGCGAAAGGAACACCCATGGCAGACGTCACCGTGGCACCCCAGGACGCGGTTATCCCCTACGACCATCTTTCCCCCGACGAACGCTCGCGCGTCGACACGATCGTGCAAAGCGTACACCCCGAGGATTCCCAGGCGGTGATCCAGTACGGCGTGGCGGCACAGAGCAAGATTGCGGAATTCGCCGACACGGTCCTGGACGAGATCCGTTCCAAGGACGGCGGGCACGCCGGCCAGGTCCTCTCGGACCTCCTCGTGAGCATCAAGGACCTGAACGTGAACAGCCTGGCTTCTGAGAGCCCGCTCTCCAAAGTGCCCCTCCTCGGGTCGCTGGTCAGCGCGGCGCGACGGTTTGTCCAGCGGTACGAGAAGCTCTCCGTCCAGATCGAGCGCATCGTCAACGAGCTTGACAAGGCCCGGGTGCAGCTCATGAAGGACATCACACTCCTCGACAAGCTCTACGAGAAAAACACGCAGTACCAGCGCGACCTGGATCTCTTCATCGTCGCGGGGGAACGGTTCCTCCTGGAGTCCCGGGAGAAGCTCATTCCGGAACTGCAGAAGACCGCCGAGTCGACGAAAGATCCCATGGACGCGCAGCGGCTCCAGGACGCGAACCAGTTCCTGGTGCGGTTCGAGAAGAAGCTCCACGATCTGAAACTCTCGCGCATGATCACGATCCAGTCCGCACCCCAGATACGGCTGATCCAGAACAACGACCAGGCGCTGGTGGAGAAGATCCAGACGTCGATCCTCAACACGATTCCGCTCTGGAAAAACCAGGTCATCATCGCGATCACGCTGTTCCGCCAGAAGAAGGCCCTCACGCTGCAGAAGGAAGTGGCCGACACGACGAACGAGCTCCTGACGAAGAACTCCGAGCTGCTCAAGCAGAGCTCGATCGACATCGCTCGCGAGTCGGAGCGCGGCATCGTGGACATCGAAACGCTTCAGAAGGTCAACACGGACCTGATCACAACGATCGAGGAAACGCTGCGCATACAGCAGGAAGGGAGAAGCAAGCGGGAAGCCGCCGAAGTCGAGCTGCGCCGGATGGAAGGTGAACTCAAGCAGAAGCTCTCTGCCGTTGCATCCTGATTCACCCGGCGTCCGGACCCCGAAAGCGGGTCCAAGACCCGATGCGGGCGAATCCTGAAGCCGGGGGGCTCCCCGGGGGGAAGCAGCTCAGTCCCCGGACTGTTCCCCCGATCCCCTTTTCCTGATTGCCACAATCACTGCCGCGTTCAGTACGATCGAGAGCCCCGTGAGTAACCCAATGGCAAAGGAGACCGGCGCGCTGTCCTTCACGAAATGATTCAGCACAATACTGACAGCAAGGGCAATTTGCCCGAGCACGATGAAGAGATTGCTCGCTTTCATTCACTTCTCCCTGAAATGACGGTGTCCCGCCCGATTGCGCCGCTACAGGTCGCACCTGATCCGCTGGCGGTACCCGGGGATGCCGCCGGTGACCGATTCCCAGTGCCCGTGTTCACAGACCTGATACTGTGTGAACGCACAGGGAATCCCCCTGGCAACAAACAGATCCCCCGAATCCATGAGCTGGAAGTGCAGATGCGGGGCCGTCGAAATTCCCGTGTGCCCCACAGCGCCCAGCACCTCTCCCTGGCGCACGGGTTGGTTCACGCAGACGGCCACCGAATGCGTGTGCAAGTGGGCAAACAGGGCATAGATGTCTCCGTGCTTCAGGATCACGTAGTTGCCGATATATGCGTGCAGACTGACTTTCCCCGGCCCGAACAGCCTCCCCTTGACGTTGGCCGCGATTGTCTCGCCAATGGCATACAGCAGATCGAGAACCGGATGGACCCACCCTCGTTCCGGTGATCCATCTTCCGCCGCAACCACGTCCCCGTCAAACGGCGCGTACACGGGCTCCCGCCAGCAATAGCAGCGTTCGATCGGCACACCGAGGGACAGATAGCGAAACACAGAATCGCTGAAGAAATGAAACCCGCCGCGGCTGTCGGTCCTGAGAAGGTCGAACGCATACCGCTGGCCGAGCGCGTTTGTCCCGTGGCTTGGAATCCTCCGTGCAGGCGTGTGGAGAGCCACCCACTCGCCGCGCAGCGGGAAACTCACCACGACCGGCGTCGTCGGCTCGCCCATCGTCACTCCGGCTCACCTCGCCGCAATCACGGCCGGGCCCCGTGCGGCCCGAATTTCACGACCACAATCGTCAGGTCGTCCTTCAGCGGAGAGTGACCTCCCCACGCGGTCACATCGCGGACCAACCCTGCGGCGACGTCCTCCGCGGGCTTCCCCGCGTGCCGCTCGAACGATTTCATCACATTCTCCATTCCATATAGTTCACTGTTTGCATCAAAAACCTCGAAGAGCCCGTCGCTCACCAGGACGATTGCATCGCCCCGCTCACATGTCAATTCCATGCGCGCGAACGGAAAATGTTCCACTGCGCCCAGCGGCATGGCTTTCAGCACGTGCCGTTCGCACCGTCCCGCTGCGGCCCGCCAGACAAGCAACGGGGGCATGCCGGCTGAGCTGAAACTCACGCGCTGTCCCTCGATCCGTGCGAGGGCAAGGCACATGGTAAGCATGTGGAGGCGCATCTGTTTGATCGCCTGGTTCGCCGCGCCGAGAATATCCTCCAGCCGCTCCATGCCCGCAAGCGCGTGAAGCAGCCCCTTTGTCGCCGTGACCATGTTGCCCGCCCTCAGCCCGTGGCCGGTCGCGTCGCCGATCGCCACCATCAGCGCTCCCTCCCGCGGGGAAAAGAAATCGTAGTAGTCCCCCCCCACCTCCGTCGCAGTCTTCATGAATGCTGCGATGTCAAGGCCATCGATCCTCGGAACCTCCTTCGGCAGCAGAGAGAGCTGGAGCTCGCGGGCTGACTCGAGTTCCTTCGCCTGACGTTCGTGTTCGACCTCGATCGTTTTCCGCTCGAGCGCCAGTTTCGAGGCGAGTTTCTCCTGCTGTAGCGCCTCGTCGGAGAGGCGACTCACGGTGTTCACCTGCCGGGCGAGATCCCTGTTGACATGCGCGAAGTTGTAAGACAGGAACAGCGACATGGCGACAGCCAGCGAGAGCATGCCGTACGCATACGACTGGACCGTCGCAGGGGTCCCCGGCACAATCCCGTAATCGACGAGAAGCTGAATCAGTCCGAATCCCGCCGTGACGGTAAATCCGGCGACGAGAATCCATCCCCCATACATCCGTTTCGGCTTCCTCCGAACGATGGCGGCAATGGTCTCGAGTGTGGTCAGTCCAAAAAACAGGTAATACAACGTCATGTTCAGGCCGAGCGGCGAGCCGGCGAGCACAAGGATGCTGAGACACAGGAATACGCCGACGTACGCCCAGGCCCTCTTCGGCAACCGCCTGTAGTTGAGTTCAAGGACGGTCATCACGCCGAAGAGGATTGCCACGGAAACCGACATCTGGTCGAGCTTGGTGAACAGCAAAATCCTGCTGACATCGACAACGAGGGCACGCTCATATCCGAAATACGTCAGGCCGGC
>DATKLB010000167.1:0-8652 GCA_035542615.1 Spirochaetia bacterium
GTTCCTTACGGCGCAGCCGGAGGTGGAAGCCTGCGTGCCGTTTGCCCAGAATTATTCGCTTCTTTCCGTGCCGACGTCCGCGGGAACAACCGACGTGCCTTTCATCTTCTACGCCGTGCAGCCGGCGCCGTATTTCAAGAGGTTTCAGAATGTGAGGATCGTTGAAGGCAATCCCCTGGAGGCGGGCCCCGGGATCCTCATCAGCCGCTATCAGAACGACCACTACCGCAAGCGTTACGGCGTGAGCCTCTCCGTCGGGCAGGAGATCACCGTGCTCGGCCTCAGCGAGGGAGGAGGCGTGAACGCCCTGCGCGCCACGGTGCGCGGTATCTTCGAGCCGCTGTACTATGCAAATGTCTTCAACTACATCAACTTCATGGACGCCGCCTCCTACTCTCAGCTGTACAACTTCACCGGCGTGGCCGCCGGCTCTTTGCCGGAAGGCCTGGAAAAAGGTCTCGCGGCTGCGGCGCAGAGCGAGGACAGCGTCTTCGCCCTCGCCGGTTCTTCGACAGGTTCCATCGATACGTCGAAGTTGAAATCAGAGGCGGTCTCGGGATACACGATGATCGCGGTGCGGCTGAAGGACCATGCGGCCATGGATGCCGTGCGGACGCGCCTCGCCGCGCAAGGATTCAGCGTGAAGACGGCCCGCTGGGACGAGGCGTCATCGTTTTTTGCGCGCGTGGCCTCCGCCATGCAGGCCTTCATCTATTTCGCCACGGGGCTCATCTTCCTCGTCGTGGCCTTTATCTTCATGAATACCCTGGTCATCAATATCATCGAACGCACTGCGGAAATCGGGACGATGCGGGCCCTCGGCGCGGAAAGAAGCTTCATCAGAAAAGTCTTTCTTTCGGAGACTCTCCTCTTGAACGTCTCGGCCTGCATCGTCGGCATGGTCGTGAGCCTCATCCTGGTGCTCGCCGCCGGCAGATCCGGCGTGCCGCTGCCGGAGACGGTGTCCGTGTATCTCATCGGAGGCGGCGCGCTTCCCGTGGAGCTGAGCGCTGGCCCTTTCATCATCGCGCTGGTCGTCGTGGTTGCGGTCTCGGTCCTCGCCACACTCTTCCCCATACGGGTTGCCACGCGGATCACGCCGCTTGCCGCCATGAGCGAGCGATAGGAGCGGAGCCATGGGGTTCTACGTGCGGTTTGCTTTGAAAAACATCTTCCGCCAGAAAAAAAGATCGTTCACCCTGGGTGTCAACTACGCCGTGGTGACTTTCATTCTTGTCCTGCTCTTCTCCTTTTCCCAGGGGGCGATCAGGAACATCACAACGAATCTCGTTCGCTCCACCGCGGGCCACATCACCATCTCCGGCTCCTACTCGGTGGGGGGCCGCCTTTTTCTCGGCGTCCGCCGCTATCCCCAGGTTGCAGCCGTAGCCACGGGGCTGTTCGGAAGCGATGTCACCGTGATTCCCCGCTACGTCGTTCGCTCGACGATGTACTACAAGGGAGACGCCAAGCGGCTGGATTTCACCGGCGTTGACCCGCGGACCGACGCAGGGCTCCAGGGGCAGCTCCAGTTCGTTGCCGGGGGCTGGGACCAGTTCGCTTCCGCTGACAACGGGGTAATCCTGCCCAAGGACGTCGCGGACTACTTCGGGCTTTCCATGGATGACGAGGTTGTGATCGCGGCGCGTTCCCGCTTCGGCTCATTCAACACGGGGACCCTAAAGGTGAAGGGCATCTGTGAGTCGGGCAATTTCTTCGCCCAGGGGCTCGTCCTGTGCCGTTTCGCCTTCACGCGAAACCTCGACCTCGCGGAGAAGGATACGGCATCGAGCCTGTACCTGTATTTCCGAGACCCCACCGGAGTTGCGGCGAAGCGGAACATGCTTGCCGCTACTCTGAGGGCAACGGGGTTTGATGCGACAAGCCCCGCGGATGCCACGGCCGCCGTGGACGCGGTGACCTCCGCGTCTCCCACCTACACGGCAGACTCGAGCGGACGGGACGTCATTCGCCTCAACCTCTCAACAATCGACGAGGCGGTCGGCATTGTGCGGGTAGTTTCCTCCGCGGTGAACGCCCTCGGCGGGATTGTGGCGCTCATCATGATGTTCATCATCGCGGTTTCCATTTTCATCAATCTTCGCATGACCATCAACGATCGGCTCCGCGAGATTGGAACGATGCGGACCATCGGCATCGGCTCCGGCGGAATCACCGCGCTGTTCATGCTGGAGAACACTTTCCTCGCCCTCCTGTTCAGCCTCATCGGGACGGCGGCCGCGCTCCTTGTTGCCGGGCTTGTGGTCAGCCTGGTACGGCTTCCCGCCGCGGGCGCCGTGGCGCTCTTCCTCAACAGAGGGCGCTTGGTCCTGGTTCCGCGGATGGTGGACGTCGGCGCAGTCGTCGCGCTTGTCACGGCATTTGCAGCCCTTTTTTCCTTCTTTCCCGCGCGCCGCGGCGGCAGGATCAGACCGGTGGACGCGTTGACACGCGTATTTTGAGCCAAGGAGTCGCACGCATGAAAAAAACGCACTTTCCCGCTGCCCTTGCGCTGGCTTTCGCGCTCTGCGCTGCCGCTCCGCCAGCGGGGGCTGCGGAGAATGATCCCGCGGCAGTGAGGATCGTTCAAGGCTGGGAGTCGCAGCTGAACACCGAGGGAATTGATGTCACCACCACTTTCACGCTCGTTCAGAAAAGGCCCGGTGACACGGACAGGGTCCTGAGGGTAAGGACTTTCCGGCGGGATTCCTCCGACATGTATACGATCATCTTCGAGTATCCCGACAGCGAGAAGGGCAAGGGGTATCTGCGCCGCGGTGATGACCTGTACTACTACCTTCCCTCGACGCGGGAGTTCGTCTACAAGAACCGCAAGGACAATCTCGGCTCGACGGACGCCCGCACCGACCTGTTCGGGCGTCAGAAAATCCTGGAGCAGTACACGGCAACTCTCGCCGGAACCGCCACGGTGTCGAAGTGGGTGTGCGACGTGGTGCGGCTGGACGCGAAGGTGGAAGACGTATCGTACCCCGTCCAGAGGTGGTTCGTGAGGAAGAGCGATGGCCTTCCGGTCAAGGTGGAGAACTACTCGGCATCAGAGACCCTCCTTGCGACTTTCTACTACATCGAGTACCGGACCCTGGGAAACGGCAAATCCCTTTTCACAAAGCTCCTGGCCGTGAACAACCTCGAGAGGGGCCAGCAGACGTTCCTCACCAACGACAACATCGCGACGACGTCGATCCCGGACTACATCTTCACAAAGCCGTACCTTGAGGAGCAATCGCGATGAAGGTGCACGTGCTTGCGCTCACAGCAGCTTCGGCTTTTCTCGCGGTTGCGCTCGTGGCGGCGGACGCGCAGGATTCAGGGCAAGACATTTTCGACGCGTCAGGGTTCGACCAGACTGTGCAGCAGAGCACCCAGCAGGAACAGAAAGGAAAGCTGGAGACGCAACTCGGAGGGACGCTCCTGTACGACACTTCTGCCGCGACGACCGTAGATCTTGCCGGCTACGGCGCGGCGGGGAGCTTTTCCGGCAAAGGGTTCGCGAAAGTCAACGTGCCGGACTATGGCACGCTGTACCTCGCGTACAACTTCTCCAAGAATCTTTACCAGGGAGCTGCAGGGACCGTGCCGGGTACAAGCTACGGCTCGGGAGGTCCCGTTCTGTCCCAGGCTGCAGGAGACCTGTACGGGGTCAGCTACGCGCTGGCGGAGTTCTACGCCAGCGTAGACATCGTCCATGCCGTGTTCTTCCGTATCGGCAACCAGCTTCTCGCCTGGGGGCCCTCCATCATCTGGACACCCGTAGATTTCATCAATCTCCAAAAGGTGAACCCGCTCTCCCCGCTGGACCTCCGGGTAGGCAAACCTGGCATCCGGGTGACAGTGCCCCTTGGAATCAGCGACATTTTTCTTTTCACCGACATGTCGGGCACGGTTACGCCGACGGGCTCCGGCGGCTCGCCGGTCGTCAACGATCCCCTGCAGACCGTCAACCTGGCGGCCAGGTGGGATATCACGCTTCTCGGCTTCGAGCTCGCCCTGAGCGGGTACACCGGGAAATCGATTCAAAGCCAGACGGGGTTTGATCTCTCGGGCCGGCTCCTGGGATTCGATGTCTATGGCGAGCTTGCAGCCGGGATTCCGACCCCCGGCATGCCGTTCACCTGGTCGACGTCGGTCGGCTTCCAGAAGACCCTCGGAGAACTGAGCTACTGGAGCGTGGCGGGGGAGCTTTACTACGGGGATTCAGGGACCTCGGACATAAACGTCTACCCAGGTCTTGCGGCCGCGCAGACCTTCAATCCATTCTACGTCGGCAAGCTCTACTCGTACGCGGCTTTCACCAGGTCCCATATCTTCATCGACGGCCTGAGCGCGACCCTGGCGGGATTCGCGGACTTCTCAGACGGGTCATTTCTGGCGCGTCTTTCGACGGCGATCCACCTTCCGAAGGTGCCACCCTTCACTTTTAACCTCACCTGGGCAGGCGGAGGTGCGAACAAGGCTTTCACCTGGTTCAGCGGGAACGACTCGTTGACTGCGGAGCTGCAGATGCTTGTCCAGTTCTGACCGAAGTCCGGTCAAGCTCGCGGCCTCCTTTTCTTCAATTCTTCAATCCTGGATGTCCAGGGCCTGCTCGGGAGACATTCCCTCCACGACCGGCCTGTCCAGCTGCTCGGGAAGACGCTGCGCTTCAAGGGCGCCGAGGAGATGGCCGGATTTTTCCTTCTTGGTTTCCAGGTAGAACCTGTTGTAGGGATTGGGCGGAATGACGAGCGGAATCCGGCCTGACACGGTGACGCCAAGCGCCTGAAGCCCGCCTATTTTCCTGGGGTTGTTTGTCATGAGGCGGATTGATTTTACCTTCAGGGAAAGCAGCATATGGGCTGCCACGCTGTAATCCCGTTCGTCGTCGCGGAAGCCCAGGGCGAGGTTTGCCTCCACGGTGTCCATCCCGTTGTCCTGCAACCCGTATGCCCGGATCTTGTTCAGGAAGCCGATTCCCCGGCCCTCCTGGCGGAGGTAGAGGAGGATTCCCCTGTCCATCTTTCCGATGGCCCTGAGGGCGGCCTCCAGCTGGTCGCGGCAGTCGCATCGCAGCGAGCCGATGGCGTCCCCGGTCAGACACTCCGAGTGCAGGCGCACGGGGACGTCCTCTGCGCCGGTGACGTCACCGTGCACCAAGGCCGCGTGCTCCTTCCCGTCTCTGTTGTTCCAGAAGGCCACCACCTGGAACTGTCCGAAGCGCGACGGCAGCTCGGCAATCGCCGCGATGCGAACGCAGATATGGTCTTTGCCGACCCCTGCGCAATTGTGGTAGCGGTTCTCATCGAGCAGTTCCTTGGTCTGCAAAGCTGTCAAAGCCATGATGTCCTCCCGGAGACGGGCAGCCCGGATTGCGTATCGCGGAGGCCAACCCGCATGCATCGGCCTTCGCTTGCATCTGCCCGTTTGGTGAAGATACTCTCAAGATACGCGAGGTGGGAAGTGCACGATGTCGTTATCCTGGGCGCGGGCGTAGCCGGCCTGGCCTGCGCCCGCCGGCTCATGCAGGCGGGCGCTGATGTGGCGATTCTGGACAGAGCAGACAAGCCGGGCGGACGCTGCGCCACACGCTGGCACGATGGCGAACCTTTCGATTACGGTCCGCTTTTTGTCCATGGATCGGACCCGGGCTTTCTTGAAGCAGCCGCGGAGGCAGGGGAGCCGGGACGGCAGAACGGCTGGCCGCAGCGCGTGGCGGGCCACGGAACGCCGTGCCAGCCCAATGCGTTCTCTCCGCATGAGACTCGGTTTGCTTTCGCTGAAGGACTTACCGTCTTCCCCCGGGCGCTCTCGAAAAATCTGAATGTCAGGCTGAATACCTTGGTCACCGCGGTCAAGTCTTCGGGGAATGAGATCATTGTGCAGACGGCGACGGGCCAAAACGTCTCTGCCCGCGATGCGGTGGTTGCCTTTGCGCTGGAACAGTCCTCGGCCTTGCTCCAGACCCTCGGAAAAGAAGCCGCCAGCACTGTGGCTCTTGTGGACATGTTTTCCAGCCTCCCCTGTCTAGCCGTGGTCGCAGGCTATCCCGCAGGCACTGCCGTGCCGGACTGGGATATCATGTACCCGGATGATGACGTCATGGTCCTCTTGATCGGGAACGAGTCGTCAAAGCGCCCCTTGGCCAAATCCCTGACTCTGGTCTTCCAGGGCAGCGCCCGATGGTCACGTCACAACCTCGAGAAACCAAAGGAAGAGTGGTCGAGGGAACTGCTGGCAGGAGCTGCGCGGCTCCTTGGCTCCTGGGCCTCTTCTCCGGAGTGGGTCCACGAGCACCGCTGGCGCTACGCCCGGCTTGACAGTGCCAACGAGCTTGCAGCTCCGCTTGTGGCCCACCTTGGGAAGTCCCGCCTTGGCCTGGCGGGAGACCTTTTCGCCCCAGGAGGAGGAATGCAGGCCGCCTGGCTCTCGGGAGATCGGCTCGGGCAGACTCTATCACGCCGGTGAGCAGATCCCTTCCCCGTGTCGATGAAAGGCAGCAGGCCAATCCGTCACACGCTGTATTCGAACTGTCGACGATCGGTAGAACCTATCTTCTGATCTGATGCGCTTCATCATCGACAACGGAATGAGGTCGGGCACTCAAGAAGAGAGCCGCAAACGCCGCGGTTGCCAGGTGTCAGGTTCTTGGTAATTCTTAACGTGGTCGCGGTAGATCGCAAATCACTCCACGGGACCTGCCGGCCAGGCAAGCCGTGTATTCCGCCAGGGCCTGCGCGTCAAGACGATATGCCCCGAGTCTTCGGAAGATCGCCGAGTGCCCTGTCAGCGATGGCTTTCCGCGAACCTGAGGACATCCGGAAGCGGTCTCGCCGCTGTGGTGGTTCCGATTTCCGTTACGCACAGAGCCCCAAGTGCGTTGCCGAGCTCGGCGCACCGTCGGGTCTCCCACCCCTGGGCAAGGCCGGCAAGGAACCCGGCGCAGAAAGCATCCCCCGCTCCCGAGGTATCCATCACCGCGATGTTCTTCAACGCGGGCATCCGGTAGCCGATCTCCCCGCTCTCCGAGACGAAACAGCCCTCCGCGCCGAGTTTGATGACCACATTCCTGACGCCCTTGTCCATGAGCGCCTTCGCGATCCGGGCAGCATCCCTCTCGCCGCTCAGCATCACCGCCTCGCCGTAGCTCGGCAGGAACCAGTCGAGGTAGGGAAGGGAAACCTCGATCTTGCTCATCCATGCGCCGCTCGCGTCCCACGCGGTGTCCATGGCGCACAGGACGTTCTTCTCCTTCGCAAGGCGCAGCAGCGCGGCTGCGTCCGCCCCGTCGAACCGCGGAAGAATGAACGCACCCAATTTAGCAGCCACAGTCAGAGGGATTTCCCCAACGTTGTGCGTAACCACGGCCCCCATATAGTAGGCGGATGCGGTCAGAGCGATATTTTCCACGTCGCCAAGCCCTGCAGTCGAGGCCTCGTCGGTTTCTAAGGCTTCTCGAGAAGCAATCTGCGCGAGCGGCGAAGCTCGCGGATCGCTCTACCGATTCAGCAGCATCAATCATGTGCAGGACGCGAACGCCATCGTCATCGCGCATATTGGACTTGGGAGGACCGAATCACTTCATCTCTGAAGTAGCGGCCAAGGTCGTTGGAGGTTTGCAAGTCAACAGTCCGCCCACCGAGTATGGTCGATAGTTCATGTTCCATTTCAGCCAGACCGAGCGGGCCGGGTTCCTTTCCACAGTCGAATTCAACAGTTATCGTAGCCCGGCTATCTTCTGCCACTCGATCTCCGGCGCGCGGTCACGGAGATCCGCTGGTAGGTGCTTGACCCATCTTCAATTCTTCGCGACGTCCTTGGAAGCCGGACCCCTGGAATTTACAAGGAATTTGGAGTTTTTTTGTCGGTTAAGCCGTTTATGTAGTGGATTTGCTCCTGAGTTGTCATCGAGGCCGCGAAGCACATCCTTGTCGTGCACAATGACGGCCTTGAGGTCGGCACCTCGTCCCTCCGAGTGGGAGGTCTCGACGAGCACCTCGTTGCGATTGCGGACACTCACTGCCTGCCGGGTGCAGTGTGATTTCTGCCGCTCAGGTATACGCCGGTGAGAGGTTCAAGGTCAACGCCGGCAATTGCGGCGTTCTGCCGTCTCCCCGGCGCTGCGCGTTCAGCGTGCGGCCCGGCGGTGGTGAGTCTGAGAGTAGCTCCGCCCCACGTAGAGGGTGATCGGTTGCCGGGGGAGCGAGCTGAGTAGCCAGCTCCGCGCACTCGGACAACAAACAGGCAGTCCCGGTGCCCGAAGCTGCCTGTCCAATCCTGCTCCCCTCTTGGACGAGCTTCGAACCTATTGCTATGAGCATCAGATCGAAGAGATCCCCGCGCCCCTGGCCTTCAACCAAACTGAATAAGCGCTTGTCCGTGGGTCTTGTTAGCGGTAGGATACTTTCATGTCAAAGCACACGCTCCACAACGAGTTCACCGCTATCATCGAGCGGGACGGGAAGTGGTACATCGGGTATTGTCCCGAGATTCCTGGGGCGAACGGTCAGGGTGAGACAATTGAAGAGTGCAAGAAGAATCTCGCAGAAGCAATCGCGCTCATTCTACAGGACAGGCGCGAGGATGCTCAGCGAGGGCTTCCGCCAGATGCAGTTCAAGACATAGTCAGCCTTTCGTGAAGAGGACTGAGCTCTTGAG
>DATKLB010000168.1:0-9506 GCA_035542615.1 Spirochaetia bacterium
GACCGCTTCCGCTTCCTCGACCGCTTCCGCTTCCTCGACCGCTTCCGCTTCCTCGACCGCTTCCGCTTCCTCGACCGCTTCCGCTTCCTCGACCGCCTCCGCTTCCTCGACCGCCTCCGCTTCCTCGACCGCCTCCGCCTCTTCGACCGCTTCCGCAGAGGCGGCAGCGGCTTCTTCAAACGCTGCTGGAGTCGCGCCCCCTCCGGCTTCTTTTATGGATTTGACGGGCTCAGCAGGCTGAGACCGTGCCTTCTGCACGGGCAAGATGCGAGACTGCGCGACTTGCTCCGCTGGCACTGTAAAGGTCGCGCCCTGCACGGCGCTGCGGATGAGGGATTCGAGACGCGAAACATCGAGTGCGCCAACTCCTGGCCCCTGCGGCGCCTCAAATCGACGGGAGATCAAGTCGAGAATCTCGCTCCAGCTCTTGGACAGGTACTCGTCGATCATCGGCTTCTGCTTGGGAGAGACTTTCCCGATGCCTCGCTGGATCTGCCAGGTGATCTCCTCCTTGCGGGATTCGATCTCACGGCGGTATCTGCTCCAGTCCGTTCCTCCCGACCCCTGCACCAGCTCGGTAATGAGCTGGACCTGGAATCGTTTGACCCTCTGGCGCAGAACATCGAGTGGGTCCGACCTCAGGTTGATGAGCAGGTAGACGACGAGGAAGACCGTCAGAAAAAAGGTCCCGAGAAGAAGGCCTTTCATGAGATCGGTCATCTCGAAAACCGCTTGATCGATCAGCAGGCTCGCGATCCCGCCTGGCTGAAGACGCAACGAGAACGAAAGGAACGACTGGGCTTTTCCGTTTTCAGCTGTCAGTCTCAACGGTGTGGTAAAGGAAGATTCGCCGGGATGAGCCTTCCAGATTCCGTCAAGGGCGCTCAGCACAGGTCCGGGGTCAGCCGCGCTGAAGTTGATGAGAACGCCTTCAGTCTGAACGAGAAGAACACTCGTGACCGGCACCTGCGGCATGAGCTGTAAATCCCTCAGCATATCGAGGGAATCGACGTAGAAGACAGCGGTTCCGCGGAACTGCCGCGCCTCGCCTGCCGCTGCGGACTGGTAGACGGGCTCCAGATACAGGAATCTGCCCCGCGCGCCGTCGATAAAGAGTCTGGGCTGATCGCCGGCACCCAGGAGGATAGAGCTTGCGGGTATCGTCTGGTCGAGCTCGCCATAGTTGCGGTAGGCGAAGCGGTCCGGGCTCTGGTCCTTGGCATCAGTCGGGATGGAGCTGAACACGATCCTCTGCCCGTCCGGCGCGAGAATACGAACCGCCGAAATCCTCAGGGACGAGATTGCGTCCGCCCACTGCTTCATGAGGTCAGGGGGAAGAGTCGTCCCGAATGAGGCTGAAACGAAGTCCTTTTTGGCGAGGGCTGCGAAGCGCTCGAGGTTTGCAGCGTGGTATTTCTCGATCCGGTCACCGAGCAGCGCGAGCTGGCTCTCGTAGCCTCGCTCGACTCGGGGGAGAAAAAAGCTGGCCTGCAGGAAGTCGAAGAGCCCTGAAAAGGCAAGCACTGTGAAACCGGCAAAGAGGGCGATGGAGATGAGCAGGCTTATAGCTACCTTCAAACTTTGCCGCATTGAGACGAAGTATACCTTCTCTTTCTCTATCGGCGAAAGAGGGGAATTGCCCTAGACAAGGATGCCGCAGGGGGCGCCGAGCACATGGATTCGCAGCACGGCCGAAGGCTGTGCGCCGCGGTACACGCGCCGAGGCGAGAGGCGCGGAAGGCGTTCGGGCTGCCTCAGCCTTCTTTCGTCCCTTCCTGCGCTTCCTTCTTCTTTCGCTTTCTCTCCCTTTCCTTGCGGTCGACCAGCTCGAGGATGACCATCTCGGAAGCGTCGCCAAAGCGGCGGCCCATCTTCAGTATCCTCGTGTATCCGCCCGGTCTCTGCGAATAGCGGGGGGCAATGTCGGTAAAGAGCTTGTTCAGGACTCCGCCGTCATTGATGCTCCGCGACGCGATCCGCCGGTTGTGGACAGAGTCGACCTTGGCGCGCGTGATGAGCTTTTCAGCCAGGCGGCGTGCCTCCCTGGCCTTGGAGACGGTGGTGCGGATCCTCTCGTAGCGAAACAGCGCCTTCGCCTGAGCCTTCAAGAGCGCCTTGCGATGGGCCGAGTTCCGGCCCAGCCGGTTGAAGTCACTCCGATGATTCATTCTGTTCTCCCAGTGCAACCGCGTCCTCGACCGGGGGGGCCGGTGCCTGCGTCTCTCCAGCCAGCTGCTTCTTCAGCTGTTTCTTCAGCGCCGAGTAGTCCTTCATGCCGAGGTCCAGGCCACGCGCCTGGAGCTTGTCCCGGATCTCCTGAAGGCTCTTCTTGCCGAAGTTGCGGGTCTTGGTGATCTCCTCTTCAGTCTTCTTGGTGAGATCTCCGATGGTGCGGATGTTTGCGTTGCGCAGGCAGTTGCTCGACCTCACCGAGAGCTCCAGCTCTTCCACCGGGGTATCGAGAAGGGCCCGCATGCGTTCCTCGTCCTCGTCCACCTCGTCGTCGCCACCGGCCTCCGATTCATCGAAATTGATGAAGATCGTGAAGTGGTCCTTGGCGATCTTTGCCGCTTCCGCCAGCGCGTCATCTGGCGTGATCGTCCCGTTTGTCCAGATCTCCAGGATCAGCTTGTCGTAGTCCGTTCTCTGTCCCACCCGGGTGTTTTCGACGCTGTATTTCACCTTCTGGATGGGGGAGAAGATCGCGTCGATCGGGATCGTGCCGATCACTTCGATGTACTTCTCGTTGCGCTCGGCGGGTACATAGCCGCGGCCGAGATTGATCTGCACCTCGAACTCCAGGTTCGCCTTGTCCATGAGCGTGGCGATGGGGAAATCCCCGTTCACCACCTCGACGTCGTTATCCACCGCCAGGTCGCGGGCGAATATGGTGCGGGCTCCCTTGGCCTCCACGATGACAGTCTTCTCCTCGAGGTCTCCGGAAAGCCTGACCTGCACCTGTTTCAGGTTGTTGATGAAATCCGGGGTGTCCTCGACCACATCGGGGATGGGCTCGTACTCGCTGGCGATTGTGTGCGGCGTGCCATCGTCCTTGTACGTCGTGATCTTGACGGCAGACACGGCACAGCCCTGGATGGAGGAGAGGAGAATTCTGCGCAGGGTGTTGCCGATGGTGACTCCGTATCCCCTTTCGAAGGGATAGGCCACGAAGCGTCCGTAGTTGGCCTCCACCTCGCTGTGTTCGAAGGTGATGCCCTTGGGTTTCTTGAAGCCTTTCAGAAGGTTTTTTCGGACCATGGCAAAGACCTCACTTCGAGTACAGCTCGACGATCAACTGCTCTCTGATATCCGCGAGGTCAGTGATCTCGCTGCGCCGGGGAATGGCTCGGATCTTGCCGACCATCCTGTCCGGGTCGATCTCGAGCCAGGGCACGATCCCGGCCCGGGAATACTCTTTCAAGCTCTCCTTGATCGCCGTGAGCTTCGTGCTGGGTTCGCGCACGGAGACCTCGTCGTTTTCCCTGACGAGAAGCGACGGGATGGAAGCCCTCTTCCCGTTGACGGCGATGTGGCCGTGGAGGACGAGCTGCCGGGCTGACTTGCGGGAAGGAGCGAGGTGCATCCGGTAGACCACGTTGTCCAGCCGCCGCTCCAGCATCTGGATGAGGTTCTCGCCGGTGATGCCCTTCCTGCGCACCGCCTTCCCGAAGAACAGGCGGAACTGCCCTTCCAGCATCCCGTACATCCTCTTCAGCTTCTGCTTCTCGTGCAGCTGCACGCCGTAATCGGAAATCTTCTTCGTGCGGCTGCGCGGACCCTTGCCGGGCGCCCCCTTCTTCTTCGTCACGGGGCACTTCGGGCCCTTGCACCTGTCACCTTTCAGGTAGAGCTTGTACCCCTGGGCCCTGCACAACCTGCACTGGGGTCCGATGTTTCTTCCCACTCTGTCCTCCCTACACCCGGCGCTTCTTCGGAGGCCGGCACCCGTTGTGGGGAATTGGCGTGGTGTCCTTGATGGAGCGCACCCGGATCCCCAGCACGCCAAACGCTCGAATAGCGGCCTCGCTGCCGACACCGGGACCCTTGACAAGAACGACCAGCTCTCGCAGACCCTGCTCCATCGCCTTGGTGGCGGCTGACTCCGCGGTCGTCTGCGCCGCAAAGGGCGTCGATTTCTTGGCGCCCTTGAATCCGAGCGCCCCCGCGGACGCCCATGAGATCGTGTTGCCCATGAGATCCGTGATCGTCACGATCGTATTGTTGAAGGTGGCCTGGATATAGGCCCTCCCTTCCGCTATGTTTTTTTTCTTTTCTTTCTTGCCCTTCGTCTTGGCCACGTTTCGGTCCCTCCAGGTCCTTCGCTCTGGTATGACGCGTGCGCAAAAAGCGCCCGCTTACTTCTTCCTCTTCCCCGCCACCGTCTTGCGCTTGCCCTTGCGGGTGCGCGCGTTCGTCTTTGTTCGTTGCCCGCGCACCGGCAGGCCGCGGCGATGCCTGATCCCGCGATAGCACCCGATGTCCATGAGCCGCTTGATGTTCAGAGAGACCTCGGTGCGCAGCCTTCCTTCCACCTTGTAGTCGCTCTCGATCACCGTCCGCAGCTTGTTGACTTCGTCAGGACTGAGATCATTCGTCCGCTTCATTGGATCGATTCCCGTCGCCGCGCATATCTTGCGCGCGGAGGTGAAGCCGATCCCGTAGATATATGTCAGGGCGACGTCGAGGTGCTTGTTGGGAAGATCAACGCCCGCAATTCGTGCCATTCCTGTCTCCTTTGTGCTGGGCCGCACCGCGCGAAGCGCGGTCTCCGGCAGATGTCTCTGTCCGCATCGGCAGTCCCATCGCCCTTTGGCCCCCCTAGCGCTGGCGCTGCTTGTGCTTTGGGTTCGTGCAGATGACGCGCACCACGCCCCTGCGCCGGATCACCTTGCACTTGTCGCAGATCGGTTTCACACTCACGCGTACTTTCATGACACAACCTCCGTAGTCATCATGCTCCCCCTTCCGTGCGCTGTTCCATCGCACTAGAGGTTGCGGGAACGAATCTTGCCCCGTTTCACGATCCCCTCATGATGGTGCATTCGCAGATACCCTTCGATCTGCGACATGGTGTCCAGATCGACACCCACGAGGATCAGCAAAGACGTGCCTCCCATGAGATACGCGATCGCGCTGGGGAACCGGAAGAGCGTCTGCACGAGCGTCGGAATGATCGCGATGAAAGCCAGGAAGAGAGAGCCCGGGAGGATGATTCGGTAGAGAATCCGCGAGAGATATTCCTCCATTTTTTCGCTGCGGATGCCGGGAATGGAGCCCCCGTTTTCCCTGATGTGCTTCGAGATCTCGACCGGGTTCAGAGTGACCTGGGTGTAGAAATACGCGAAGAAAACAATCAGGAGCGCGTACGCCACGACGTAGGGGAGACCTTGCGGGTGAAGCCAGGCCGCAAACCGGGACAGCCATTCGATGCGCGCTCCGAGGTTCTGCGCGATCTGGATGGGGAACACGAGCACCGAGGAGGCGAAAATCACGGGGATGACGCCCGACGGGTTGACCTTGAAGGGAAGGTAGGTGTTCTGCGCGCCGTACATTCGGCGCCCGATGACCCGCTTCGCATAGTGCACGGGGATCTTCCGCTGCCCCTGCTGCTCGATGACGACGAGAGCGACCACGACCACGAACAGGAGCAAGACGATGATGACGAACACCGGGTTGAGCTCGCGGCGCTGGACGGCCAGAACGAGGGTCCAGAGAGCGCCGGGGATGCGGGCCACGATCCCGGCAAAGATGATCATCGAGATGCCGTTGCCGATTCCCCGCCTGGTAATCTGGTCGCCCAGCCACATGAGAAACATCGTTCCCGTCGTGATTGTGAGCATGGCCAGCAGGATGAAGGGCAGGCGCGGCATGGTGATGGCGTCAGGGATCCTGTTGGCATACACGGTCACCGTGTAGGACTGGATGATGCAGACCAGCACCGTGCCGTAGCGCGTCCAGCGGTTGATCTTCTTCTTCCCGCCCTCCTCCTCGGAGATCTTCTTGAGGCGCGGGAAGACGATGGTGACCAGCTGCATGATGATCGACATCGATATGTAGGGCATGATCGAGAGCATGAGGATGGAGAAGTTCTTGAATGCCCCACCCGCGAAGAAGTCCAGGAAATCTTCGATTCCCATTGCCCCCGATGTTCCCTGGGAGGCGAAGTAGAGCTTCAACGCCGCGATGTTGACCCCGGGCACAGGGAGGATGGTCCCCAGCCGGTAGATCGCGAGAATGCCGAGGGTGAAGAGGATGCGATCCCTCAGCTCCTTGACGCGGAACATGTCGACAATCGGGTTCGCCATTATTTCTCCTGGGCCTTTCCCCCGCTCTCCTCGGCAACCTTTCCGCCCATTTTCTCGATCTTCTCCCGGGCGGCCGCCGAGACCCTGGCATCCTGGATGATGACCTTTCGGGTGAGCTCTCCTCCCCCGAGGATCTTCACCGGTATTCCCTGCTTCTTCGCCAGGCCGTTCGCCCTGAGGGTGGCGGGAGTCACCGTTTCCCCGTCCGCGAACCTGTTGAGGTCCGAGACATTGACGACCTGGAACTCTCTCTTGAAAGGATAGTTGGAAAATCCCCGGCGGGCTATTCGCCGGAACAGCGGCATCTGACCCCCCTCGAAGCCCAGACGCACGCCTCCGCCAGCGCGTGCCTTCTGCCCCTTGGTCCCCTTGCCGGCGGTTTTGCCGTGACCCGAGCCGACGCCGCGGCCCAGCCTCTTTTCCTTCTTCTGGCCTCGCGGCGCCCGGAACGTGAATCCTTCCATACTCAGCGCTTCTCCTCGACCTCGATCAGATGAGACACCGCGCGTACCATGCCGAGCACGGCAGGCGTGGCGGTCTTCTCCACGACGGCGCCCCGGTAATGCAGCCCCAGAGCCTCGACGGTCCTGCGATGAGCAGGCAGGCAGCCAATCGTGCTTCGCACGAGCCGGATCCGCACAGTCTTTCCCTGCGCCATGTCGATCACCCCCACATGTCCTTGATGCCGCGGCCGCGGTTTGCCGCGATCTCACGCGCGTCCATCAGCGACCCGAGCCCCTGGAAGACGGCCTTCACGGTGTTGATCGCGTTCGAGGAGCCGAGGGATTTCGACAGGACGTCGTGGATTCCCGCTGCTTCCATGACCGCGCGGACCGGCCCGCCGGCGATGACTCCGGTCCCCGGCGCGGCCGGTTTCAGCAGCACCTGGGCGCTCTTGAACTTGCCGATGATCTGGTGCGGGAGCGTCGCCTTCTTGATGGGCACCAGCACCATGCTCCTCTTTGCCTTCTCGATGCTCTTGCGGATTGCGTCCGAAACATCGTTGGCCTTGCCGAACCCGTACCCGACCCGGCCGGCCCTGTCGCCAACGACGGTGAGAGCGGAGAAAGAGAAGCGCCTGCCCCCCTTGACGACCTTGGCGACGCGATTGAGCTTGACCAGCTTCTCGAGGAACTCGCCCTGGTTCCTGTCCCTGTCCTGATCCATTGCCACGTGCTTCTCCCTCTACACCCTGATGCCGGCTTTGCGAGCCCCATCCGCGATGGCTTTCACCTTGCCGTGATAGCGGTATCCGTTTCTGTCGAACACGACCTCCTGGATGTTCTTCGCCTTGAGGCGCTCCGCGATCAACTGCCCCAGCTTTTCCAGGCTGGCGACCTTGTTTGCGACGTCACGGTGTTCCTTTTCCAGGTTCGACGCCGCGGCGAGCGTTGTGCCCGCCAGATCATCGATGGCCTGGACATAGGTATGCCGGTTGGACTTGTACACGGTGAGCCGCGGTCTCTCCGGCGTCCCATGGATCTTCTTGCGAATGCTCGCCCGTCTCTTCAGCCGCTTTCGCGTCGTATCGTCGATCTTCTTCATGGCCTCTTCCTACTTGATGCCGGATTTCCCGACCTTGCGCCGCACGTACTCGTTCTCATACTTGATCCCTTTGCCCTTGTAGGGCTCGACAGGACGGAATGCGCGGATCTCCGAGGCGATCTGCCCGACCTGCTGCCTGTCCGATCCCTTCACGGTGACGCGCGTGTTCGCCTCCACCTCCATGGTGATTCCCGGTGGTATGGGGTACTCGATGGGAGTCGAATACCCGAGGGTCATCACGAGGGATTTCCCCTTGATCTCGGCCTTGTACCCGACCCCGGAGATGAGAAGCACCTTGGAGAAGCCGTCGGAAAGGCCGATCAGCGCGTTTTTCAATAGATTCCGGTACAGCCCGTGGAGGCTCCGGCCTTTGATGGTATCTTCGGAGCGGGTGACGACCAGCAGGTCCCCCTCTGTCCTGACGGCCACCTCGGGAGCGTACTCCTGGACCACCTTGCCCTTCGGGCTCTCCAGGAGCACCTGGCCGTCCTTGATCGTGACCTTCACCCCCTTGGGTATCCTGACCGGTAAACGTCCGATTCGCGACACGTGAGTTCTCCTTGCCTACCAGACGGTGCAGAGGATCTCGCCGCCGGCTTTCTTCTCCAGCGCCTTCTTGCCCGTGGTGACGCCGATGGAGGTGGTGACGATCAGCGTCCCGAACCCGTTGAGCACTCGCGGGAGGGTGCGGTAGCCGGCGTACATCCTGCGACCGGGCGTCGAGACCCTCGTCAGGCCGTGAATGACCGGTTCGTTCTTTCCATCGTATTTCAGGAAGATCCGAATCAGGTTGCGTCCGTCCTGGCTCACCTTCTTGAAGGTCTTGATGTAGCCCTCGTTCTTCAGGATCTTGGTGATCTCCAGCTTCAGCTTCGAGGTGGGTATGTCGACGCTCTCGAAGCGCGCGCTGCTCGCGTTCCTGATCTTCGTCAGCATATCCGCAACAGGATCTGACAGACTCATCGCATCTACTCCCTACCAGCTGGATTTGGTGACGCCAGGAAGCTTCCCTTCGCTGGCAAACATGCGGAAGCAGATACGACACAGCTTGAACTTCCTCATGTACCCTCGCTGCCGCCCGCAGTTCTTGCACCTGTTTGTCCGGCGCGACATGTACTTCTGCTTGCGCTCGGATTTCTCTATTGCTGCTTTTCTCGCCATCGTCCTCTCCCGGCCTATTTCCGAAACGGCATGCCCAGGCGGGCAAGCAGGCTGCGAGCCTCCTGGTCCGTCTTCGCCGTTGTCACCACGGCGATGTTCATGCCGCTCACCCGTTCGATCGTGTCGTAGTCGATCTCGGGAAAGATGATCTGTTCCGTCACCCCGAGGGAGTAGTTGCCGTGGCCGTCGAAGGCGTTCGGGTTGGCCCCGCGGAAGTCCTTGATGCGGGGCATGGCCACGTTGACGAGGCGGTCGAGGAACTCGTACATCACGTTGCCCCGCAGCGTCACCATGGCGCCGACGTCCATGTCCTTGCGCACCTTGAAGTTCGCGATGGACTTCCGCGCCTTGGTCCGCACGGGCTTGCGCCCGGTGATCTGCGTGATCTCCTGCGCGGCGGAGTCCAGGAGCTTCTTGTTCTCGATGGCCTCGCCGAGACCGGTGCTGACCACGATCTTGGACACCCGCGGCACCTGCATCACGCTCTTGTAGGAG
>DATKLB010000169.1:0-6853 GCA_035542615.1 Spirochaetia bacterium
GTGGAGGTTCCGAAGGGACCCCCACCCTTCTTATCAGAGCACCGACGCCCTTCAGGCGGGAGAGTCCTGCTGCAGCTTGTTTGTTATTGCATGGTTGACCGAAGCCAGGGCCGGGTACAGCAGCTTGTAGATGGAAAACCAATCGCTATAGCGCTCGGTCTTGCGACGGTCGGGCTCGTAGCTTGCCCCGTCCTTCCTGACCCGCTCGAATGCGTCCTTTTCGTCCCGGTATATCCCCACGCCGATTCCCGCGAGCATCGCCGCACCCAGCGGTGTGGCGTCTTCCACCTCAGGGACCTCAATTCGCATCCCGGTCACGTCGGCCTTGTTCTGCATCCAGAACGCGTTGCGCGCGGCGCCGCCGACAACGACGAGCTTTTCCGCGGCGAATCCGACTCCGCTCTGCATCTCCCGCACGATATCCAGGAGCTGGAAATCCAAGCCCTCGATCAGCGCTCGAAGAAGGTCGCCCCGTGTCGTCGCGCTGCCGATCCCGACGAAGCTCCCCCGGGAGCGGGTGTCGACGACAGGGCACCCCGACCCGCTCGCGTGGGGAAGGAAGAGAACGCCGCCACTGCCCGGCCGAGACGAGGAAGCCTCCTCCATGAGCGTATCCCAGTCCGCGCACCCGCGAGCTGCCGCCTTGGCTTTTGCTTCGAAGCCGTATTCCTTGCGGTACCATTCGAGCATGTCCGCGGAAACCGCCGCTCCCATGACCGAATACATGCCCGTCGCGGCGTGGCACTCGACGGTCGCGCCGATGCGCTGCAGCTCGGGAGTGAGGACGGGCCGGGGAATGGTGGCCTGGACCACTTCCCAGGTGCCGCTGACATCGAGAAGAACGCCGGGGATGAAAGCTCCCACGGGCAAAGCGCCGCACAGGTAGTCATGCCCGCCAAGAACCACCGGGGTCCCTTCGCGGAGTCCGGTTGCCTTGGCGGCAGCCGCGCTGACTTCCCCCAGGAGAGTGCCGCTTGGCTTCGGGTCGCACAGGAGCCGCTTGTCGATACCCGAAAGACCCAGGATCTCTTCGGACCAACGGCGTTTCTTCTGGTCGAAAAGAAGAGTGCACGATGCCATGCTGTAGTCGGTCGCTTCCTTTCGACACAGCATGAAGTTGAGGAAGTCCTCGATTAGAAGCCACTTTCTCGTACGCGAGAGGATTTTCGGCTCGTGCTCCGCCATCCATAAGAGACGCAGCGCGGTGCTGTAGCGCCACAGCGTATTCCCGCCGATGGAAAACGTTTTCTCCGCCGTGATCGTTTTCTCCCACCACTGGCGCTGCGGTTCAGTGCGCGGGCACAGCCAGCTTATGAACGGGTACAGCCATTGCCCTTTTTCGTCCACGGGAACTCCGTCCATTCCCATCCCCGTTACCGCCACAGCGGCGATCGAGGCAGGGTCTTTCAGCTTTGAGACGGCTTCCTGAATCGAATCCGCGGTTCCCCCCCAGATCTGGGCAGGGTCCCAGACTGTCCAGTCCGGATGGGATGGGTCCGGGTGGAAGCGCTCGGTCGGACGTGAGCCGCTTGCGAGCACCGCGCCCGACAGGTCGTATGCAACCGCCTTGAGGCTCGTGGACCCGAGGTCGATCCCCAGCAGGCAGGAGTCCGCGCGCGCCGCGCTCATCGAGACCTCGCATGGGTGAAGTAGTCGATGGACACAGCCGCCAGGAGGATGATTCCGCTCACGAGGTCCTGCCAGTACACCGACACGTTCAGGAGGATCATGGAGGTCGTGATGATCGCTAGGAGCGCTATCCCGAATACCGAGCCGATGATCGAGCCGTCCCCCCCGGCAAGGCTTGCCCCGCCGATGACGCAGGCCGAGATGGCCTGCAGCTCGAGTCCTGTCGCAAAGTACGGGGTTGCGGTCGCGAAGCGCGCGATGGACAGGATTCCCCCAAGACCCGCGAGGAACGACGAGAGAATGTAGACGCCCATCTTCACGGACCGGACGTTGATCCCCGAGAAGATCGCCGCCTTCTCGCTGCTTCCCGTGTACACGACGCGCCGCAGGATCGTCGATCGACGCATGAGAAAGTCGGCGACGATGACAAAAACGATGAAGATGATGATCACGACGGGAACGCCCAGGACGTCCCCCTTGCCGATGGACTTGAAAGCATCCGGCATGCTGTACAGGGAAAGCGGAATGCCCTGCGTGACGACGAACGCGGCGCCGCGGGCGATGCTGAGCATGGCCAGCGTCGTGATGAAGGGGCTGAGCCCGACACGGGTGATGAAGAAACCGTTGAACGCCCCGATGAGGCCCCCGAGAACCAGGGCAGTCGGCGCCGCGATCCAGATGCTGACTCCGGACTGGTAGAGCCGTCCGGCCACCGCACCGATTACCGCCATGACTGACCCCACCGACAGGTCGATCCCTCCGTTGACCATGACGATGGTCATCCCGATGACGACGATGCCGTTGATCGCGAAGCTCAGGATCGTCGTTCGCAGGTTGTCGGCGGTGAAAAAGTAGGGACTCAGGAACGACATCACGATGCAGATCGCGATGATCGTCAGCATCAGCGTGCCTTCGCGAAACCGTGCCAGGCTCCGAAGAATGCCGCCGGTGCGGATGTCTTTTTCAGCAACAGGGTTCATGCCTTCTCTCCGTCATCATCGTGGATGAAAATCACAGCCCGGATGCGCGGCGGATAACCGACTCTTCGCTCAGGGAGCTTCCCTGGATGATTCCCCGGGAGCTGCCCTCGTGCATGACAAGGACGCGGTCACACAGGCCGATCACCTCGGGCAGCTCGGAGGAGATCATGATGACTCCGATCCCCTGCCCCGCGAGCTCGCGCAGAAGCCTGTGGATTTCTGATTTCGCTCCGACGTCGATTCCGCGCGTCGGCTCGTCCATGAACAGGATCCGCGGGGACACCGAAAGGAGCTTTGCGATGAGCACTTTCTGTTGGTTCCCTCCACTGAGACTCCAGACTTTCTGAAGCACTCCCGTGGCGCGGATGCCGAGCATAGACTGGTATTTCTCCGCACGCTGCGACTCCCTGCGCGGGTCAAGGATCCCGTGCGTGGAAATGGTGCTGAGATCGATCGCGGAGACGTTGTGCTTCACGCTCATCTGCAGAAAAAGCCCTTCCGACTTTCTGTCCTCGGTCAGGTAGACGATTCCGTGGCGGATGGCGTCCTCGTAGGAGGCGATGCTCACCGCGGCGCACTGGAGCAGCACCTGTCCCCCGGTCATCTTTTGCAGACCACAGATTGTTCTCGCCACTTCGCTTCGGCCCGCCCCGGTGAGGCCGAAAAAGCCGAGGATCTCGCCGCGGTGCAGCCGGAAGCTCACATCGGAGAAATCCTCCGCGCTTGAGAGCCCGCGAACCTCCAGGAGGACCTCGCCTTCTTCGGGGGTGGAAGCGAGCTTCGGCGGATACATATCGCTGATTGAGCGACCAACCATCTTGTCGACAACCGCGGAAGGCTGCGTGTGCGCAACCTGGACCGTGTCGATGTGGCGCCCGTCTCGGAGAATCGTCACCGTGTCGCAATTGTCAAAGACCTCCCGCATGCGATGACTTATATACAGAATCCCGATCCCGGAGTCCTTCAAACGGTGGACGATCCTGAAAAGCGCTTCTGTTTCCGATTCCGTCAGAGCGGAGGTGGGCTCATCGAGGATGATGACCCTGCAGTTCATGGAAAGGGCTTTTGCGATTTCCACGACCTGCTGCTGTGAAATGCTGAGCTGGGAGACGCGCTGGCGGGGGTCGATGTTCGCACCAAACGCGGAGAGAAGCTCTGCCGCCCTGCGGTTGTATTCCCGCATGTTGAGAACGGCGCGGTTCGCGTCGTTGATGGTGCTCATGAAGATGTTCTCGGCGACGGACAAGTGCTGGCAAAGCGCGATCTCCTGGTGCACGAATCCCACTCCCAGCTTCTGAGCTTCGTAGGGATTGGCGATCTTTACGTCCTTGCCATCAATGAGAATCGACCCGGCGTCGGGCTGGTAGACTCCCGCGATGACGTTCATCAGCGTCGATTTGCCGGCGCCGTTCTCGCCGACGACGGCATGGATGCTGCCCGCGTTGAGTGTCATGCTCACTCCCGCAAGGGCCTGCGTACCGGGAAAACGCTTGCTGATGTCTCGGACTTCAAGAATGGCCGCGCCCACGCTGTCGCCTCGCTTTCACGGAACCCCAGCAGCCGATTGTCTCACGGGAAGGGGAAAAACAAAAGGAGCGGGGTGGGAAGCTCTCGCCACCACCCCCGAGCTCCTGACTCTGCTCCAAGAGGGGGCGCTATTCGCCGAAGGTCAGCTTCGGTTTCGCCCTCTGCACCCACTGCTGGGCGCTCTCCTCCACGCCGCGGGAGTTCAACGATTTCAGGAAGTTCTTTGTGTAGAAGAACTTCGCGTTGTCCTTGTTCACGACGTCGAGCCCGTTGTCCGCAAACGGAAGGTAGATGCCCCACGGCTTGCCTTCTGCCTTCCAGCCGTTCATCGGGTTGAGCAGCTGGTGCTTTGCCATGTAGAGGAACATCATCGACATGTAGCCCTGGATGAAAACGTTGGGCTGGATGGCGCCGAACATCTCGCCCTTCTGGATCATGTCGAGGACCGATTCGTTGATGTCGCTGCAGATGACCTTGATGTCCCCGTGGCTGATCTCGAACGCCGCCTGCGCGGCGCCCAGGCCCGAGCTGGCCTCGGGAGTGAAGATCCCGCGGACATTCGGGTGCGCCTGCAGGAGCGTGTGGACACCGGTGTTGGCCTTGTCCATGTTCTGGTTGGTCGCGAAGGTCGCAACGACTTTCACGTTCGGCCAGTTCTTCTCGATGCGCTCCTTGAACGAGCGCACGCGGATCTCGTGGTTGAGCTGGCCCGGGTTCTCCGTGGCCGCGACCTCTCCCTTGCCGCCGATGGCCTTGCAGATGGCATCAGCCGCCGCGTAACCCTCGCGCACATTGTCCGACGTGATGAACGCGAAACGCTTGCTCTGCGGGGAGTCCGTGGCGAACGTCATCACTGGGATTCCCTTGTCGATGGCGTTGTTGATGGGGTCCACGAAAGCATCGGGAACCATGGGGCAGGCCAGGATGCCGGCGGGGTTCTTCGCCACGACCTGGTTGTACACGGCCAGCTCCTTGTTCAGATCGTACTCGGGGGTCCCCGTGTACACCGTGTCGACTCCAAGCTGCGCGGCGGCGACCTTGAAGCCCTCGTAGACGCCGACCCAGTACTCCACGCCGCTGACGAAGTCCACGAAATAGTAGACCTCCTTCGAGCTTCCCTGGAGCACGCTCTTCTGCTGCGCGAAACCGCCCAGCGCGGTCAGGCACAGGAATAGAGCGGCCAGGACGAGTGCCAATGTCCTCTTCATCCCTCTCCTCCTATTTGTGGTTCGAAGCAGGCAGTTCCCCGGTAGATCCGGCGGGAATCGAGCGTTCCCGCTGGAGCGAGGAGCATTGAACCTTCCGCGAGGTTAACATGTATTATGACATCTGTCAAATTCTTTTTGCCCGGACGGGCGGCGCGGGCGTGAGTCGGCGCCGGACGGGCCTCGAGAAGGTCTAGCGCGCCGCGGTACGAAAGAGCCGCTGGATGCTTCTCGTCACAACCCCCGCCTTCTCTTCCTCACGGGCGCGTAGGACTGCCATCGCGGTCTGCGAGTCCGTCACCAGCGTCTTCACGAGCCCGGTCTTCAGCGCCCCAAGGAGGGGGTAGGCTTTCTCGGTTCCTCCGACCACGAAGATGACCTTGTCAATCTTGCGGAGGCTGTCGACGGGGATCCCGATGATTCGTGTGTAGTCCGGATCCTCCACGAATGTGCCGGTGATGTCGAAGTACCGCCCGCAAATGTCGCCGACAGGCATTCGAGCGGGGTCGGTAAACTTCCTCCTCCTGGCCGCGATCTTCGACCCGTCGAACTCGCGCGTGATGGGGGGCGCGCCGACCGACACCACGGCGATGTCGATCCTGCTCCAGAGGTTCATCATCTGCCGCACGGACGAGCTGTTCATGTACAGCTCGAAGTCTTTCTGGGAAGACGGGAACGCGGGGGCATGGATGAACGCCGGTGTCCCTTTGATCTTCTCGGAGAACTGTCTGACCATTTCGTTGAGCTGGTAGCGCTTGAGGTTCCGATTGCTTCCGCCCACGAGGGGAATGACCTCTATCCCCTGGAAGTGGTGCTTCGGCTGATAGCTCGACATGAAGGCGTAGCAGGTCCTTCCCCACGCGATTCCCACCCGGTCTCCGCTCTGCGCCTCTTCGTCGAAGATGTCGGCGGCCCGGGCCGCGGTCAACTCGATCAGGACATCGGTCTCCCGGATCGAGGTTGGAACGACCATGCAGCGGCGGATGCCGAACTGCGCGGCAAGCGTGCGGGAGATCTCGTCATCGTTTTCCATCGGATTGTGGATGGTGATCTCGACGATCCCCTTCCGCTTTGCTTCTGTCAGGATGAGAGAGATTGACGCCCGCGATACCTTGAGCTTTTTTGCGATTTCTTCCTGCTTCATTCCGCGCAGGTAGTACATGCGCGCGACGTTGACGACCTGCTGCACGTCTTCCATACGCCGGCCAGCATGATATACGTCATGACGTTTGTCAAGCAAGATCGATCGTATGTCGCGGAAACGAAATCCTCGGGACGGGCTCGGTAACACGTCGAAATTGGTAGTGCGTAGGAGAGAAGAATGTCTTTCGCAATGGTGCCGCAGCTCGAGGAAAACTCGTCCGCAACTCTCCTGCAGACAGCGAATGATAGGAAGATCGATTTCAACGGCTGCCGCGTTTGGCGGGGTGAATCGTTCTCAGGGATGGTTCGAGCTAGCGCGGAAACGGGCCAAAGGGGAGCCATGCGCAGCAGCCAGGAGCGAGCGAGACG
>DATKLB010000170.1:0-7465 GCA_035542615.1 Spirochaetia bacterium
GCGGTCGAAGTCCAGGATTTTACGGATGTCGACGACGGCGTCATCGGCCTTGAGGATGTCGAGGAGATCGAGACTCCGGCGGTTTCCGACGACACCGCCACACTGGGGGAAGTGGAAGAGATCGAAGAGATCTCGACCGAAGAAGAGGTCGAGGGCGTCGAAGAAGCGGGGGAAATCGAGGCTTCCACAACCCCAGACGAAACTGGTGACACTGCCGATTCCGTCGGCGTTTACGAGAGATCGCACGCGAGCCTCGCGGCTGTTGCCGGGCCCGTGACACCGATCGAGGTAGGCCTGGAAAGAGTATGGATGGATTCACCCGAGGAGCACCTGGAGGAGCTCGAGGCGCTTCCCGACATTCGTCCGTTGCCTCCGTTGCCGTACGAGGAGGGGCTGGAGTTGCTCCCTGCCGCGGACGACGACGAATCCATGGGCGAGTATCCGGCTGAGGGCATGATGGACAGGATGGCGCAGGTCGAAGGCGATAGCGACCGCCTCGATTTCGATCGACTCGAGATTGTCTCCGATGTAGAAGAGCTTTCCGATTCGGTCCCGAAGGTCGGGCCGGTCCACGGTCCGCAACCGCAGGAAGCCGCTGAACCTCCTTCGGCTCCTGACAACGGGGAGGTGGGGGAGCTGGAGACCGTCGACGAGCTGGAAAGCTCTCGGGAACCGCAGCCGGAGTCCCCGCCGTCCCCGGATGACCTGAGGGAGGAGCTCTCGGGCCTTCTTGCGCGCGGCGCGATCAAGACATGGACCCTCGGGGAAATGCAGCTTATCGTGGATGAAGGAAAATCCCCCATCGTCATGGAGGATGGGGTGTTCAAGATCAACCAGGAAGTCTACGGCGGTGGCGCTCCGAGTGAGAGGGATGGCCCGCGGCTCCGTGATTCCTCCCGAGACGGAGGACTGCGAGAGATCGCCCAGGAGGTCGTCGGACACGGCCCACAGCCTCAACCCGGGGGAGCCGAGGAAAATGCCGTCGGGATCGGAGACCTCATACGCGATGAGACGATCTTCGACTTTTCCGCCGATTTTGCGAAAGGAAGGGGAGAAAGGGCTCGTGAGGAGGAGCTGCCCAGCGACAAGGAGAAAGCGTGTCCGATCAGGCTTTCGGAAAATGGGCTCGACTACGACGGCTTTCTCGCCTTCTATCCTCGTTCAAAAACGCACGGCCAGCAGATGAAATCGCTTGTCGAGATCTCACGGCGGGTAGCCGCGGTCAGCGCGGCTCTCCTGGTGAGGAAGTCCGATGGATTCTTTCCAGACCTGACTGTCGGCTTCAGCGAAAAAAGCCGCCGGCGGCTGCAGTTCGGGGCCGACGATCCTTTCAGTACTCTCTTCCTCGCGGAGAGAAAGGCCGTCGGCATCGACAGAAATCCGTCGGAGCTTCGCATGTGGAAAGAGATAATTGACCAGGAAGACCTTCGCTTCATGAAGAGAATCCTGCTCTTGCCGGCGATTTTCGCCTCGCAGGATGCATATATCGTGCTCGCTTTTGCCGCGGACCAGGGCATTGTTCTCAAGAGCATCCTTTCGAAGCTCCTGGTTCACTGAGCCATGACGACCCACGGACGGTGACATCGCGGGCTCTCGGAGATTTCGCGTGAGTCACGCTTGACAAACCTGCCAAACTGGTTTAACCTCGTCTTAACTTTA
Organism: Spirochaetia bacterium; assembly: GCA_035542615.1. Taxonomy (GTDB): domain Bacteria; phylum Spirochaetota; class Spirochaetia; order SZUA-6; family Fen-1364; genus Fen-1364. The sequence continues at coordinate 1,660 of DATKLB010000170.1, forward strand.
TCGCACGCGGGTGGAGGAAGGTATGAGCACTCTGGCGTACTTCATTCTTCCTCTCGCCGGTTTATTTCTAGGTTGGCTAATTCGATGGCTTTACGCACGTTTTCAGCTTTCATCGGCAGAGCAAAAGGCAACACGGATTGTCACGGAGGCCTTAAGAGAGGCGGAAGCGAAGAAGAAAGAGGCGCTACTTGAAAGCAAGGACGAGCTCCTGCGGGAGCGCAACCAGCTTGAAAAAGAGACGCGGGAGCGGCGGATCGAGCTTCAGCGCGTCGAGCGACGCCTCCTCCAGAAGGAAGAAAACCTAGAAAAGCGCTTTGAGTCCCTTGAAAAACAAGAAAGGGTCGTCGGCAACCGGGAGAGGGGAGCCGCTGAGAAGGAAGCGGCGCTGCAGCAGGAAGGCGAGCGGATAGCCGCTGAGCTGGAAAGGATATCGGGCCTCACACGGGCGGAGGCCAAAAAGCTTCTCGTGCAGAGCCTTGAAAATGAGGCTCGACACGACGCCCAGGTCACCATCAACGTCATCGAGCAGGAGGCCCGGCTGGCGGCGGACCGCAAGGCCCGCGATATCCTGGTAACGACCATCCAGCGCCTTGCAACGGATGTCGCCTCCGAGGTCACGGTCACGACGGTAACCCTTCCCAATGATGAGATGAAGGGCCGCATCATCGGACGTGAAGGGCGCAACATTCGCACCCTGGAGACACTGACGGGCGTCGACATCATCATCGACGACACTCCCGAGGCCGTGGTGATTTCCTGTTTCGACCCTATACGGCGGGAGATCGCGAAGACTGCGCTCAGCCGCCTCATCTCGGACGGCAGGATCCATCCGGCCCGGATCGAGGAGATCGTCCAGAAGGTCAGCAAGGAGATCGCCCAGACCATCTACGAGGAGGGTGAACGCGTTCTCTTCGAGGTTGGAGTCCACACCATGGGCCCCGAGGCCATCAGGACACTGGGGCGCCTGCACTATCGAACGAGCTACGGGCAAAACGTCCTCGCGCACTCCAAGGAGGTGGCGCTCATTGCTGGCATGCTCGCGGCCGAGGTTGGCGGCAACGTCGAGCTGGCGAAACGGGCGGCGCTCCTGCATGATATCGGCAAGGGAATCGAGACCGACGGGGACGGCAACCACATCGAGGTGGGGATGGAGCTTGCCCGCAAGCTCGGTGAGGACGCGCGGGTCATCAACGCCATCGGCGCTCACCACGGCGACGTGGAGCCCGAGAGCGTGGAGGCGGTCATCGTCCAGATCGCGGACGCCATCTCGGCGGCCCGTCCGGGCGCGCGCAAGGAGACCCTGGACAACTACCTCAAGCGGCTTGAGAACCTCGAGGCAATTGCTGAGGATTTCGAAGGTGTCGACAAGGCATACGCCATCCAGGCGGGACGCGAGCTGCGCATCCTGGTGAACAACGAAAAGGTCAGCGATGAGGCAGCGAAGGAACTCGCCAAGGGCATTGCCAAGCGCATCGAGACCGAGCTCAAATACCCGGGCCGGATCAAGGTCACCATCATCCGGGAGATGCGCGTCGTCGAGTACGCGCGCTGATTGCGTGCCGGGGGCGTTCGGTAATGGCACGACTGATTCCGGCTGACACGACGACCGCAAACCGCGCCGCGCGCGGTGTTCCTTAGGGTGGCCGCAAACCTCAAGGCCCTCGTCGTGGGAGACGTTGTGGGCCAGCCCGGATGCAGGGCGCTCTTCGTCAGCCTGCCCGAGCTGGTCCGCAGGCTGGGCGCCGACCTCGTGATCGCCAACGGGGAAAACGCCGCGGACGGCTTCGGTCTCACGCCTGAGATTGCCGAGCGCATGTTCAAATCGGGCGTTCATGTCATCACGTCGGGAAACCACATCTGGCAGAAACGGGAGATCTTTCCTCTCCTGAAGACGAATGACCTGCTCCTGCGCCCGGAAAACTATCCGGTTCTCCCGGGAGCGGATGCCATTCCGGGAAAAGGTCATTGCATCGTCACCGTACGCGACGTGTCGGTGCTCGTCGTCAACCTCGAGGGAAGAGTCAACCTGTCCCCGCTGCGCGACCCGCTGCAGGTCGGCAAATCTCTGCTGAAGCAGTTTCGCGGCAAGGTTCGGCTTTCCGTCATCGATTTCCACGCCGAGTCAGTGGAGGAGAAGGAGGCCCTTGGCCTGTACCTCGACGGTGAGGTGTCGGCCGTTGTGGGGACGCACACGCACGTGCAGACAGCGGATGAAAGGATTCTTTCGCGCGGCACCGCGTACATCACGGACATCGGGATGAGCGGGCCGACGGACAGCGTGATCGGGATGAAGAAGGAAACAGCGGTGACGCGATCTCTCACGCAGATGCCCCTCAAGATGGAAGTCCAGAACTCCGCGGCTGAGATCATGGGGGTACTGATCGAGATGGATCCGGCGACCGGCAAGGCCGTGAGCATCGAAAGGGTGCGCCAGCTCTGCGCTGTCTGAAATGGCGCCGCGTCGGATTTCCCTGATCGAGCTTCTCAAAATGGAATATCCAGACAGGTCCGAAAAGGAGCTCTTCGCCAGGGTGCTTCGAGGCGATGTGCTGGTCAACGGCGAACGTGTCGGAAAGCCTGGCGCACGGGTGGACGGTGGCGCCGTCGTCAGGCTGCACGACGCCCCCCGCTATGTGTCGCGCGGCGGAGAGAAGCTCGCGCACGCGCTCGACACGTGGAGGATCGGCTGTGAAGGCTCCGTGTGGATCGATGCCGGCTGCTCCACCGGCGGGTTCACGGACTGCCTCCTTTCCCATGGAGCGTCCCTGGTCTACGCGGTCGATGTCGGCACCAATCAGCTGGACTGGCGGCTTCGCTCGGACGCGCGCGTACTCGCGATGGAAGGGACCAACATCATGCGTCTCCGACCCGGCGACCTTGCCCCGGCCGCGCAGCGAGCGACCGCGGATCTTTCGTTCCGGTCGCTGCGCCGCGTGGCGTCACACCTGCTCGGACTGACGAGCGAGGGTTGGGGCATCTTCCTCGTCAAGCCGCAGTTCGAATGGGCCGCGCCGTCCCCGGAGTTTCGGGGCGTCGTTCGGGATGCCCGCACAGTGCATGCAATTGTGAGCGAGCTCGTTGACGGGCTGGCATCGGAGGATGTGCGGGTGGAGAAAGCTGTGCTCTCTCCGATTCGAGGCCGGAAGGGAAACACGGAGCTCCTGTTTCTTCTTCGGTCAGGGGACAGGCGGCCGGGCGACCTCACGCCTCGCGGCCTGGAAAAGCTGATTCTGGGTTAGCATGGCTGGGCGGTACCCCTAGAACGCGCTGCGCGTGAGGGGCTGGTCGATGCGCACACCCTCGGTACCGAGGTAATCGACCTTCTTTCCCTCGATCAGCACCTGGACTCTTTTCACCGTTGGAAACTCCGTCGCCGCATAGACGACCTGCCGGAGCTGGGCTCTCATTCCTTCAAGTCCCAGCGAGTTGAACCGGAAACTCTGGCTGAAATCGATATACGCGATATCCCCCCGGACGGTGACCCCGCGAAGGGTAGTCCCCGAAGGGATCATGGTCAGCAGACCGAGGTTTATCTCCTGCGCGGTGGGGCCCTTGAGGAGTGCTTCCAGGGTGTCCCTGAGGGGAGAGTCGCTCTGGGGGATGGGCCGGACAACGCCTTTCATGGTGATGGCGCCGCCCGGGTCAACGGACAGGAAGAAGAGCCGGGTTTTCCTGATGGCCGGCTTTTCCGCCTGGGGAGCTGCCGGCGCGCGGGACGTCGCCGCAACGCGCTCAGTGGTCGCCGAAGGAGACCGTACCGGGTTCTGGGTCGATTGCCTGTCGGGGCTCATCTCCTGCGGCGGGTTGGCGTCCCGCATCGGCTCCCGGCTGACCTCGGGGTGCATCGCCGGCTGGCGTGAGTCGGCCGGCGTCCTGCCGCCCATGAGCCTGGTGAACGTGTCGGAGATCTGCCCGCGTGCCGCGTACCCGACGGCGACGATGATCGCGAGCAGACATATCCAGAACAGACATCCGACGCTCCTGTTGCGAAGGGATGAACGTGCCTGTGAGCCCTTTCGTGCCGCCATGTGCGCCTTTCCTTCATGATCGGTTTGTTTGACAGGCCCATTGAATAACGCTATACTCTGCGCGCATGATGGAGTTCGTGGGGATCAGCGCCTCACCCGGCATCGCCCGGGGCAGGGCATACCTGTTCCTTGACGACAAGATCACGGTTCCCCGACACCACATCGAAGCCTCGCAGGTCGATTACGAATATGGAAGGTTCCTGACGGCCCTCACCAAGGCTTCGGACGAGGTGAAAACCCTTGCCCGGGGACGCAACGCGAAGCTCTTTGATGCCCAGATCCTCATGTTCGACGACCCGGACCTGAAGAGCAGGGTCCGGCATGCCCTGGAAGGCGAGCTTCGCAACGTGGAGTGGGTCCTCCTCCAGATCATCGATGAGATGTCGCAGAAGCTCGAGGCATCTGACAGCCAGTATCTCCGCGAGCGGACGGTAGACTTCAGCGACGCGGGCAACAGGATCCTTGGCCACCTCCTCCTGCGGCCGAAAAGCCGGCTCGCGGACGTGAGGAGCGAGGTCATCCTCGTCACGCACAACCTGATGCCCTCCGACACCCTGGGGCTGGACCGCCGACTCGTGCTGGGGATAGCTGCCGACGTTGGCGGAAAGACCTCCCACACGGCGATCCTTGCCCGCTCCAGCGAGATTCCCGCCGTGCTCGGGCTCTCGGATATCAGCCGGCATGTCAAGGCCGGGGACGAGATCATCGTGGACGGAATCCGTGGAGCCGTCATCGTGGAGCCCGACGAGCCGACACGCGCCCGCTACGACGAGCGACGGAAGGAGTGGCAGCGCCGCTACACAATTCTCCGGGAGGTGCGCGAGCTGCCGGCGGAGACGGTGGACGGAAAGCTCGTGTCCATCGAGGCGAACATCGAGCTGCCAGAGGAGGTCGAATCCGTTCTCACGCACGGCGGAGACGGGATCGGGCTCTTTCGCTCGGAGTTTCTTTTTCTCCAGCCCGATTATTTCCCGTCGGAGGAGGATCAGTACCAGGCATACAGCACGGTGCTCAGGGGGATGCGGGGCAGAAGCGTCACGATCAGGACCCTCGACCTCGGGGGGGACAAGGTCATGCCCGGGTTCTCTCTGGACACAGACGCCAATCCTCTGCTGGGGTGGCGCGCCGTCCGTTTCTGCCTTGCCAGGCCCGAGATCTTCCGCACCCAGCTGCGAGCACTCCTGCGCTCGTCCGTGAACGGAAACCTCCGCATTATGTTCCCGCTGATCTCGGGCGCGGAGGAGCTCTCCCTGATCACGCAGACCCTCACCGAAGTGAAGAAGGAGCTCGCGCGAGAGAACATTCAGTTTCGCGAGGACATCCCCATCGGGATCATGATAGAAGTTCCTTCCGCTGCCCTGTCCTCGGACATTCTTGCATCGCGCGCGGATTTCTTTTCCATCGGCACGAACGACCTCATCCAGTACACCCTTGCCGTGGACCGGGGCAACGAGCGGGTCGCCTATCTCTACGAGCCGTTTCATCCGGGAGTCCTGCGCCTGCTCCGAACCACGATCGAGAACGCGCACGCACACGGCCTGCCCGTCGGGATGTGCGGGGAAATGGCCGGGGACCCGCTGGCCACCGTCGTTCTGCTGGGGCTCGGGCTGGACAGCTTCTCGATGGGTCCCATCGCAATCCCCCTCATCAAGAGGATCATCCGCTCGGTGGGAGCCATGGAAGCGGAGGCCTTCGCGCGCAGCCTGTCGCCCATGCGGTCGGCCGGCCAGATCGAGCAGGCAGTGCGGCGGTGGATGGAGGAGCGGCTTGACTACTTC
>DATKLB010000171.1:0-12054 GCA_035542615.1 Spirochaetia bacterium
GCAGGTATGCCAGCCTTTTCGAGCTGTTCGACGAGGCCATCGACGGCGTGCCGCCGGGCGCGCAGGGGGTGGTTTTTACCCCCTGGCTGCGCGGCAACCGCTCGCCGTTCGAGGACCCGGCAGCCCGGGGGATGTTCTTCAACCTGGGCCTCGAGACGGGTAAACGCGCCATGATCCGGGCGGTCGCTGAAGGCATTGCGCTGCACGGGAAATGGCAGCTCTCGGCCATTCGGCGGAAGGTGCCGGCCCGGGGGCCGGTCAGGTTCGTGGGGGGAGGCGCACGCTCGAGCGCCATGGCGCGCATCATGGCAGACTGCCTGGAAGAGGTCGTCGAACCGGTCGTCGCGCCGCAGAACGCCGGAGCGCTGGGCGCGGCCCTGCTGTGCGCATCCGGGCTCGGAGTGATTGGCTCGCTGGAGGAAGCTCGCCAGCTCGTTCCCGTTCGCGAGAGCTTCGAACCGGACCAGGAGCGGTCGAAAATCTACCGGGACAGGTTCGAGGTTTTCCGGGCCCTGTACCTGCGTAACCGCGAAAGCTTCCACAAACTGAACGGAGGACGCGACTGAATGGGCGCTCTTGACGGAAAGGTCGCGCTCGTTACCGGTTCCTCACGGGGAATCGGCCGGGCGATTGCCCTGCGCCCCATGGCACGCCTCGTGGTCCAGGCAGACGTGTCCCGGCACGAAGACGCGGAGAGAATGGTCGCGCTGGCCGGTCAGACATTCGAACGCATCCACATCCGGGCTCACCGGCGGCAATCGCCGCTTTGGCTCTGTTCCTTGCCTCAGATGCGGCCGGTTATGTCACGGGGGAGACGATTGCAGCGTCGGGGGGCTACCGTTAGGGCTTCCTGAGGGCCTGCCGGATGAAGCCTATCACCCCCCGGATCACGGCCTCGGCGTCGTCCGCCGTCTTCGATCCCAGGAACAGCCCCAGGCGCTCGCGGTAGTACGCGGAGCCGAACGAGAACTGCACGACCAGGAAAAGGTTGTCCAGGCAGAATGCCGCGACCCCGTCCGAAACGCCGGGGTCGATCTCCCCGCGGCTCTTTGCTTCGGCGACCATCTGGCGGTAGCGCTCCGCGGCAACGCTCTCGATCCGACCCGAGAGCTTGGCGGCCAGTGGGGCGAGCTCCTGCGTCGTGCAGGCAATATACAGGTTGAGGAGATCGGGATCCTTCCGCGACCAGTCGACGGCCGCTCTCAGGAGCGCCTCCACGCGATCGAAAAAGCCGGGCAGGCGGGCAAGGATATCGTCGATCACCGTCGTCAGCGTGCCGTGAGATTCCTCGATCAGCGTCAGGAACAGATTTTCCTTGGTCTGGAAGTACTGGTAGAGAGAGCCGACGGAGATCCCGGCCTCCTTCGCCACGACGTTGACGTTCGCTCCCGCGTAGCCGTGTCGGGCGAACGCTTTCTTTGCGCTGTCCAGCACTCTTCGGCGCTTGCCCTCGGAGATCCTCTCGAAAGTCGATGTCCAGTGAGCGCGCGACGTCGGTCGCGCTGACGCATGGCGCATGCGGGGTGAGCGATGACTCATTGTCGAGGACTATAGCTCATCATCACGGGACAAGAAAGGCCTGGCCGCAGACAGGCGTGAGGTCCTTGTGTCGCCACTTTCACCAGGTGTAGACTTCTTCGGGCTTCCTGCTGCAGCACCAGTTGATGCGCGCAAGTTTCCAGGCCGCTCACGACGAAGCACGGGAAAGAGGGCCATCCGCCGCTGCATCTCCTGCCTCGACGGTTGCTGGCAGGAATCGATCATCGCCAAGAAGGAGATCGCGGGGCTCGACGAAGCATGAAAAAGGTCGTCTTCCTCGGGGACTTCAACGTCGACATCATCCTCGACGAGCTGGAGACCATGCCCGTCGCGGACCGCGAAGTCCGCTGCCGGAGCTTCGACCTTGCCATGGGCAGCTCCGCCTGCATCGCGGCGTGCGTCTACTCATGTCTCGGGGGCTCGAGCTGGTTCTGCGGGCTGGCCGGGGAGGATTACTTCGGCGACTTTCTCCTGGACGGGCTGCGGGCAAAGGGCGTCCGGGCTGATGATGTCGTCCGCGATCCCCGTGTGCGGACCGGGGTGACCATCAACCTCGTGAAGGGCAGCACGCGGTCACAGGTCACCTACCCCGGCGCCATGGCAGCATTCGGCATCGCTCATGTCGGGGACAAGGTATTCCGCGGACTCCATCATCTCCATGTCTCGGGAGTCTTCCAGGCCGACGCCATGCTTCCCGATCTTTCGCGTATCATTGAACGGGCTCGCGCTGTCGGGGCAACGGTGTCTCTCGACTGCCAGTGGGATCAGACCGAACGGTGGCAGCGGCTTGACGAGTGGATCGGGCAGGTCGACTGGTTCTTTGCCAACTCCGACGAGGCCTGCTCCATGACAGGCCGAGTCGACCCCGAGAGCGCCCTGGCCGCGCTTGCATCGCGTACGGGCTGTCCTGTCGTGAAGATAGGAGCTCTCGGCGCTCTGGCGTTTCTCGGGGGGGCGACGGTCGCGGTTCCCGCACCCGCGGTACGGGTGGTCGACACGGTGGGAGCGGGAGACAATTTCGACGCGGGATTTCTCTTTGCCAGGCTGGAAAAGGGCCTGGATAACCTCGAGAGTATCCGTTTTGCCAACGGCGTGGCCGCGCGCTCGTGCATGTTCCGCGGCGGCACGGGAGCCTGCTCGACAGCCGGGCAGATCGAGGCTTTCCTGGTGGAAAAACGGTGAGCAGCTTCATCGACATGCTTCGGCTTCCGGAGGCGCAGCTCGACGGTGCCCTGTACACGGCCCGGGAGATTTTCCAGCAGCCGCAGCTCTGGGACAAGGTGCTCGATCTGCTGGACAAGCAGGCGGGCGATGCGGATGAGTTCCTGAAGAGGGCGGGCATGAGCGGGCGCGGTGATGCAACCGTGCTCCTGTGCGGGGCAGGTTCTTCGGACTTTGTCGGCAAGTCCATCGCGCCGGTCCTGCGCCAGGGCCTTCGACGCGAAGTGATCCCCGTCGCAACAACGCGAGTCGTGACAAATCCATCCTCGGTGTTCATTCCCGGCAGGCCGTATGCCGTCGTGCATTTTGCCCGCTCGGGCGACTCGCCGGAATCGATTGCCGCGTACCGCCTGCTCAGGTCCGAACGACCCGATGTCGCCCACCTGGTGGTCACCTGCAACTCCGAGGGAGCTCTCGCGCGGGAAGCCGCTGTCGACCCGAACGCTTTCCTCTTCCTTCTTCCCCCGGAGGCAAACGATCGCTCCCTCGCGATGACGAGCTCTTTCACGGGCATGGCGTTGTGCGGGGTCGGCCTGAGTCGGTTGCACCGCCTGGCGGCGCTGCGCGCATCAATGGCCCCTGTTCGCCGGGCGGCCGATCGCATCATGGTGGAATACGCGGACTCCATCTCGCAGTTCGCAGCGGCCGGCTTCACCAAGGCCTGCTACCTGGGCTCACATGCGCTGGAAGGGGCCATGGAAGAGGGCGCTCTGAAGATGCTGGAAATGACGGCGGGCGCGGTGACGGCCGTGAGCAACTCGTTTCTCGGCATTCGACACGGTCCGCGCGTCTTCATCGACTCCGCGTGCGCCATTGTCGCCTGCCTCGCGTCTGACGCCGGGGTGCGCAGGTACGAGATTGATCTTTTGAGAAATCTTCGCGACAGCGGGCAGGGACGCGGCCTGCTTGCGATCAGCGCGGGCGAGGACCCCGTGGCGCGCGAGATTGTGGACCAGCTCATCGTGCTTGCTCCGGCAGGGGAGGCAATACCGGATGAGCTTCGCGTGTTTACCGACATCATTGCCTGCCAGCTGCTCGCCTTTTTTGCCTCCCGAGCCCGCGGGCTGGCGCCCGATTCTCCCAGTCCGTCGGGGGTCATCAGCAGGGTCGTGCAGGGCGTGACAATCTATGATTGAGACCTTCGAGGGACGCTGATGCGGGCCGCTGTCTTCGAGAAAGCTCATACGCTCCTGGTGGTGAAAGACATCCCGGCCGCGGCTCCCGGGCCAGGCCAGATCGGCGTTCGCGTGAGCGCCTGCGGAGTGTGCCGGACCGACCTTCATATCGTCGATGGCGAGCTCACCGAGCCGAAGCTGCCGCTCGTGCCTGGCCACCAGATCGTGGGAACGGTGGCTGACATTGGCGAAGGGGCGAGCGGCTTCTCCGTCGGCCAGAGGGTCGGCATCCCCTGGCTGGGTTATGCCTGCGGAACCTGCTCTTTCTGCACGAGCGGACGGGAAAACCTCTGCGCCAGGGCCCGGTTCACCGGCTATGACATCGACGGCGGATACGCGGAGCACGCGGTGGCGGATGCCAGATTCTGCTTCCCCCTGCCCGCCGGGTACTCCGATCTCCAGGTGGCGCCCCTCCTGTGCGGCGGCCTGATCGGCTACCGGGCCCTCCGGATGGCGGGGAGCGAGGCGCGGCGGATCGGGTTCTATGGCTTCGGGTCGGCTGCTCACATCCTGACCCAGGTCTGCCGCCACCAGGGAAGAGAGGTGTACGCTTTCACCCGTCCCGGTGACGTGAGCGCGGCGTCTCTTGCGCTGCGCCTCGGCGCGTCCTGGGCGGGAGACTCGCAGCAGAAGCCGCCAGTGCCGCTGGACGCAGCCATCCTGTTCGCTCCCGACGGCGCCCTCGTACCCCTGGCGTTGCGCGCCGTGGAGCGCGGAGGATCCGTGATCTGCGCGGGAATCCACATGAGCGATATTCCGTCCTTTCCGTACGATATCCTGTGGGAGGAAAGAACGATCCGGTCGGTGGCCAACCTCACGCGGATGGACGCCCGCGAGTTCCTGGCCCTGGCGCCCCAGGTTCCCGTCCGCACCGAGGTCGAGGTATTTCCTCTGGACGCCGTGAACGAGGCCCTCGCGCGCCTTCGAACGGGAAAGATCGTCGGCTCAGCCGTCATCGACCTTGCCGGCCGGTGAGACCGGACCTGATCGTCAGGCTTCCTATTCGGTCTCCCCGGTGGTCATATCCACGTCGACCTCGGTCCCGTCCATGTCGACACGCACGGTCCGCTGCCCGTTCAAAGTGATGGTCGCTGTCCGATTGACCTGGGTCGTCGTTCCGTCGGCCTGCGTGATGGTCGCGGAATAGTCCACCAGGATGGAGCCGGTGGCTGTCACCAACCATGTGCCGTCGCTCTGGAGCACTGCTGTCACGACCACGTTGTTCACGTTCTCACTGGTCGTGCCGGCAACGATCTTTCCGTCGGAGTACGTGTTGGTGAAGGTTGTCGTCTTGGTTCCTTTGATCGTGAACCCGGGCGGACTGAGGCTCAGGCCCGTCACGGTGAAGCTGCTCGTGGACGTGAGCTTCCTCTGGAGGCCGGAGATGCTGTTGGCGAACGACCCGCTCATCTGGCGGCTGTACGTGAGGGAATGGACGTCGGAGAAGGCTGTCCCTCCCGAGGTGAGTGGGGCGATCTGCACCCCCGTGGTGCCCGGGGTGCTGGTGGTGAAAAACGCGACGGTGAGCGTCACGTTCGCCGTGCCCGTAATCGGGCCGGCGGCGATGCTGCGCGTCTGCGTCATCTGATAGTCTGCGTTTGTCGGATTCCAGACGAGCTGCTTCGCAATGGCGCCGTCCCTGAGAAAGAGAGCGAAATCGGATCCATGGAACAGCGACCACGACAGTTCTCCGAGCGCCTCCGTTGCAAGGAAAGCTCCGAGGTCCGTCATCTCCTCCGTCGTGCCGGTTGTCGGGTCTGCCACCGACATCGCGAGATCCCGCGAGGCGACCTGGTTCGTGCTCGTCGATGTCCCGTTCAGCGCGCAACCGGCCGCAAGCGCGATGACGCACGCCGCTGCCAGGATTGTGAGAAGCGTCATTCCTCGGGTTCTCATTTCATCCCCCTGGGTGTCGACCTCCAATATACCGCCCCAGCGAGGTGTCGGTTGCCTTGTCTGTCCATGCAGCACCGCTCCTGTATATCTTGTTCGTGGAGGCACAATGGCAGGCATCGTCGATCGAAAAATCGAAGCCTACCTTTCGGGTCTTGACGGCAGGGGAGATTCCGTACGATCCGAAATGGAGGCCTTTGCACAGAGAAACGATTTTCCCATTGTCGGTCCCCAGGTGGGTCGGCTTCTGGGAATCCTTGCCCGCGGTATCAGCGCTCGTCGGGTCCTGGAGCTCGGATCAGGCTATGGGTATTCCGCCCTGTGGTTCGCTCGCGCCATGCCGGACGGAGGCAGCGTGACCTGTACTGACCTTTCCCCGGAGAACCGGGACCGTGCCGTAAAGTTCTTTCGCGACGCTGGCTTGGAAGACCGCGTCAGCTTTCATGTCGGTGATGCCCTTTCCCTTGCCCGCGCCCTGAGGGGCCCGTTCGACATCGTGTTCAACGACATCGACAAGAAGGATTATCCTGGGAGTGTCTCCATTGCCCTTCCCCTTCTGAGAATGGGGGGGCTTTTCATCACCGACAACGTGCTGTGGAGCGGAAAAGTGGCGGCCAGCGGCCGCCCCGATGCTGCCACCGCAGCCATACGGGAGTTCAACGAAATCGTGTCCAGCCGTGACGACCTGGAGACCGTCATTCTCCCCTTGCGAGACGGAGTGGCAGTGTGTCAGAAGGTTCGTTGAGCGATGAAGCCTCCACAATCCCCTGTCTCGTGGAATCGGTTCTGAAGCGTGGAAGCACCGCGGCTCCCGCGGTCACCGTGAGCTGGGCGCAGTCACTCGATGGAGCCATAGCGGCGGCAGAGGGAAAGCGCACCACGCTGAGCGGTCCCGAATCCCTGACGCTCACTCACAGGCTGCGAAGCCTGCATCGGGCAATCCTGGTGGGAATCGGGACCGTGATAAGCGATGATCCTCAACTCACCGTCCGGCTCGTGCAGGGGCCATCGCCGCAGCCAGTCGTGCTCGACTCCTTCCTGCGGTTTCCCCTGGGCGCGCAACTGCTGGCCCGCAGAGACCGAGCACCATGGATATTCCACGCCGCGGGCGCGCCATCAGACAAGGCGAAGGCGCTCGAGCTCCGCGGCGCAGTGCTCTTCCCTCTCTCCAGCGATGGAGCAACCCTCCCGCTCGCCGAGGTGTTGCGAATCCTCGGCACGCACAGCATTGACTCCGTGATGGTGGAGGGCGGCGCCAGGGTGCTTCGCTCTTTCATAACGGGTCGCATGGCGCAGCAGGCCGTCATCACGGTGAGCCCCGTGCGGATGGACGGCATCAGCATCTTCGAAGCGGGCCGGAATTCCATGCCGGCCTTCGCGGAATCCAGGCAGGAGCAGTTCGGCCGGGACTCGGTCACATGGGGGAGATTCGCCTGAGGTCAGCTTGCCTCCCACGATCGAGATCAACCCTCCGATCCCTTCACGGTATGCATGGTCAGGTACGCTGAAATCCCTGCTCCATGAATGCGGGTCCGAGCTCCTGCCGACAGCTTCGCGCCCGCCGCCTCCGCAATCCGAGCGCTCCACGGACCCGCGGCAATCACCGCGGTTTTGCATTCAATCTCTCCCGAGGCACCCCTTCGCACATCGGTCAGGTACACGCCCGTTACACGACGGCCGCGAATCGCGATGGCGTCGCAACGATGGAAGGTAAGCACCCTGGCTCCCAGTGACTGCGAGCGCGCGCCGGAATGGATCAGGCCGTGGAATCGGCCGGTGGCACCGCCGCCGATGATTGGCGGGGATGGCGAACCCCGGCTAGTACGGATCCTTGCGCATGCGCCAGATGATCAGGATCGGCGCGATCACCCACGAGGTGTTGGCTCCAATGACATTGAGCAGATGCGGGGTTGCGTACGGCCCCCAGATCTCTTCGCTCATGATGATTGTCACGTTCGTGAGCATGACGGACGCGTAGATGAGGCTCGGCACGCGGATCCAGTTGCGTCCTCGGATGAACGCGTAGATGGCGAAGGCGTAGAACGGGCCGAAGAAAATCGCGTCGATCCAGATCGTCGCCCTCCACCAGACTGGCCGCGCATTGAGCAGCGGGTCGAAAGTCCGGCCCCACCAGTGGCCGAGGTCCACGACGACCCGCGGCGGCCACGCGGGATAGGTGAAGTGCGAAGTGTCGGGTATGACGATCTGTTCGATGTCGAAGACATAGCTGATTGCAACGAGGTTGAAGATGAAATACACGAGAAGGATGATGTCCAGAGGGCGTTTTCGCAGAGGCAGCGCTGTTTGCATGCCGCCACTGTAGCACATCGCCGCGGGGAACGGTACGTCGGCGGCGGCAGTGCCGGCCCGCGCCACGCGGGCGCGGACCGACGTCTGTCAAACTATTCCGATCGGACTTCCCCGCGCTGAACGGCGTTTGCGGAGCATGTCTTCTGGTAGACATTTCGGAACAGATTTTGGGGATCGGTAATTCTCTTGACTTTCTGATAATTCTCCCTGTTGAAAATTCTCCAGAAAGTACTCTCGTCGTAGTAGTTGTAGGTGATGAGGACCTTCACTCCCTTGAGCTCAAAGACTTTCTCCTCAAAAGCCTTGTAATAGTTTCTCCGTCCATCCTGCCGAAAACCGTAAATGCCGCAGCCGACGAACAGAGTGTTCTCGACCTCGCCGAAAAAATCTGGATTGACCCATGGGTATGTTTTTTCAACTCGGTAGGGAAGGATCCAGAGGGGGAAATGGTTGAACACTTCAAGGTACCAATCAAGAAAAGCGCCCACCCGCTCGAGAGGGATGACGGCATCGGCTGCCACATCCGGAGTGCCGGAAACCAGAAACGGAAACCGTCGGGCCAGGGAAAACATCCTGGTGGAATTCAGGACAACCGGGAGGAAAAGAAGACGAAGGAGCTTATTCTCCTGACCGAAGTTCCTGGACACCCAGAAATTGTCCCGGTCATAGCGAAACAGGTAGTCATAGGTGCTGAGATAGTCCTTCTCTCGCTTCCGTGTGCTCTGATAATAGATCTCCCAGAGATAGCGATGAGTGTAGGGAGCTTCTTCCACGAAGCTGCCAAGGCAGAGGACAAACTCCCGCGCCGAATGGACGATCCCGTCCATGAAATCAACATCCCGGCTGCCTGCATGCTCCTTGACTGCCTCCAGGAAAGAATCAAGACCAGGGAAGTGAAGGTAATCAACGCGGACGAACGGTGCCGCAGCAAGGAGCTTGAACTTCAGTCGGGTGATAATCCCCAGAGTGCCAAAGGAGCTGTTCAGCATTTCGAAAATTTCCCCGTCCTGCTCCGGAGAGCAGGTGATAACCTGCCCAGTTCCTGTCACAAGCTCATATTCCAGGCACGTCTCGTGAAATGAGCCGTGCCTGAAGGACATGGATTCCGCAGCAACACCCGCCACTGCGCCGCCAACGGTGATGGTTTTCAGCTCTGGCACAATCAAAGGCACCAGATGGTGCTTCAGAGTTTCCCTGACCAGAGCCTCAAACGTGACTCCGGGTTCAGCGACGCAGATTTTGTTCCTCGGGTCGATTTCAAGGATCTCGGACAAGTCGTCGAGCATGATCTTTGTATCCCTGTGCCGAGGGTCCCTTGGGTTCGGGACAATATGAGAGGCACCCGCCTTTTTCAAGGAGAAGAACTCTCCCGGACGGCACGAGGATGCGTAACCTCTGACAGACTTGGCTACAGCCTCGACTTTCTGCTCATGCTTGAGACCATCGCTTGACATTCTCATACTCCCTCCATGCCCACGCTGCATGAAGCGCCGGACCGGATCGGCCATTGCCGCGCTGCGATCCTTCGAACAAAATTTTCATAGAAAGCGATCATGCGGCCGTAGTTTTCCAGGGATATCCGCTCGTCCACGCCGTGCATCCGAGCGACGTCCCTGGCAGTGAGGGCAATAGGGAGAAATCGGACGATGGCGTCCGCACTTCCCGCGAATTGACGAGAGTCCGTGGATGCAACCACGAGACACGGAGCCACGACAGCATCGGGAGCAACTTGCGCCAAGGAGTCGCGCAGCGCAGACCAAAGCTCGCCCTGGAGTCGCGACTCGGGAATGGCCTCACCTGGTTTCCCGCCCTCCGCAAAGTTGACTTTCAAGAGGAAACCATTTGGAATGCTCTTTCTCGCTACCCTTTCGATTCGAGCCAGAGCGAAGGCGGAAGTGTCCCCAGGGAGGAGGCGCAGATTGACAACTGCGCGCGCCTCATCAGGGACAACGTTTTCCTTTTCGCCGGCACGCAGCATTGTGACTGCCTGGGTGGTGCGCAGGAACGCGTCCAGCGTGGAATTCTTTGAGAGAGGCCCCCGGAGCACCGGCCAAAGAAGGCGTAGTAAACGAAGCGCAGTCTTGCGCGGGCCTTTCGCATGAGGAGCGAGGGAGGCGAAGAAGCGGGCAACCGTGGGAGTCAAGCGCGTCGGGAAACGATGCCGTTCGATTGCTGCCACGACTCGGCAGAGCGCGCCCGCGGCAGTCCCCTTGCCCGGCATCGCGGCGTGACCCGTACTCCCGCGAACGACGATTTCAAGGTTGGCCGATCCCTTTTCTGCCAATCCAAACATGGCAATTGGCCGTGAAGCCAGAAGGGGCACGCCGTCCGCTATCACCGAGCCCTCGTCAAGAACGCAGGAGAGCCGGATGCCTCGCTCAGAAAGAACGCGAGCGACAGACGCAGCAGCGCAGGCGGAGCTGCCAAGCTCCTCGTCACCGCCGAAAGCAATATACACGGTCCCCTGGGGCTGGAACCCTTCTGTCAGCAGACTTTCTACTGCCTCCATGATCGCAAGAAGGCAGCTCTTGTCATCCAGAGTGCCTCTCCCCCATACGAATCCATCGGCGATGTCTCCGGAGAAAGGGGGATGCGTCCACCCGGCATCCCCGCTTGCGGGGACTACATCGTAATGAGCGTAGAACAACATGCCATGCAGGTTTCTTTCGAGGGCGGGCCACGTGAGGAGCAAAGAAAGCGGGCCTGGCTTTTCCCACCGGAGTGCGGTTGCCGCACGAGGAAATTCTTTTTGAAGAAACTCCTCGAAGCCGCGAAATTCCACGTACTGAGGTTGGGACTCTGGAGGGCCGAAAGGGAGGGTGATCGTGCGAATACGCACAGCACGCCCAAGCCGTTCCGCTTGTTTGCGGCTGCACTCATGCTTACTGCTCGGCGTCACATCGAGCGCTAGTGACACAGAAAGGTCCCCTCGTGGCCAATGGTGCTGACAGCGGCGATCTTACTCATTCTCAACCTCGTTCTTCATAGGAGCTCTGATCAAAGCCATTGTAATTTCCTTCAACCGGCTCTTTATTGACCAAACCTTTGCTGTATGCTCTTTCTGCAAGCACTCTGGGAGCGTACAAAGACACAGCGCGAGAAGGAAGGCTAACCATTTGACCTCGGCTCAACGCAATGCTTTTTCAAATTCGACATCGTACACTGTAATTTCTCTGTTGATTCCTTTGACGGTTACTTTTTCAGCCCGTTGCTTGCATGACACTTTCTCCTTGACGAATGCCCATGTTGAATGGCTAATCAGAATGCCTCCAGGCCCGCATAGGCCCTCGAGACGTGCAGCCAGGTTTACTTCTCCTCCAATCGCAGTGTACGAAATTCGCTCGTGCGCGCCGAAATCACCTACTGTTGCCACTCCGGTGTTGATTCCTATTCTGATTTGCAAAGGCTTTTCAATTCCCGCATTGTACCACTTTTTCTGCAGAACCTGCATTCTTTGCTGCATTTCAATCGCCATTCTCACGCATCCGGTCGCGTCGCTCTTGTCATCTTTTCCGATAGGTGCGCCAAACATCACCATGAGCGCATCTCCAACAATTCTCTCAATTGTGCCTCCATATTTCATCGCGATGTCTGTCATCTCCGTGAGGTATTCATTCAAGAGGGACGTCATATCTTCTGGCTGCATCGCGTCGGTCGTGGGCGTAAAATCCTTTATGTCTGAGAAAAACACGGTTATTCTTTTTCGTCTTGGCGCGGTGGCAATACTTCTATCTTCTTTTTCCAGCGCTTCAACCAGTTGCTTTGGCAGGTATCTTCTGATACTTCCTATCAGCCGATCGATTCGAGCCTTCTGCTCCCTTAGATTGGAGAACACCCTGTTGTAGTTTTTTATATAGAATGATACGACCAGCCCCATGACGAGAAGACTTGGAAGAATAGTAATCGCAATGTCGAA
>DATKLB010000172.1:0-6656 GCA_035542615.1 Spirochaetia bacterium
GCGTCGTATCGAAGGCCATGGCGATGAGCAGCTTTCAGGCGTGCTGATTCTCCTTCGACGGCTCGCCGGCGGGTCGTGATGCAAGCTTCAGCAATCGCTCGGCGTTTCCGTGCGAGATCATCTCCAGGGCGGATGGACTTATCGGCGCGGAGTTGAGCAGGCTCCGACCCGCGGCGTTGGGGCTGTACGGATAGTCCACCGCGAACAAGATGTGCTCGGGGCCGAAGACCATCAGCGCGCACAGAAGCGGCGGGATCGTGAAGTAGCCGCTTGTCGTGAAGTGGAAGTTGGATCGGAAATACTCGCTCACCCTGCGCTGGAGATGACTGGCGGCGCGGCTCAGTATCTTGTCGGATCGGGCAAGGCAATAGGGTATGAACTCGCCCATGTGACCGATGATGATCTGCAATTTCGGGAACCGATCGAACACTCCTGACACCACGAGCCTGAGGCTGTGGAGGCCCATTTCAGCGTGCCAGCCCCAGCCCGCAATGGACAGGGAGTGCGCAACCGCATCAGGCAGGCCGGTGTAGTACGCTTCAAACACTGAGCGCGGCGGCGGAGCCGGGTGAAGATACAGGGGAACATCGAGTTTTTCCGCCGCGGCGAGCACCGGCCCGAAGCGACGGTTGTCCAGGAACTGCCCGTCGATGGTTCCGTCGATCATCGCGCCGACAAACCCCAGCCGGGTCACGCAGCGCTCCAGCTCGACCGCTGCCCCGTCGGGGTCCCGCAAAGAAAGCGCGGCGAATCCCGCGAAGCGCTGCGGGTGCCGGCGGATTGCTTCCCCCAGAGCGTTGTTTGCGTCCCGCACGAGAGGGCCGTCGATGACAACGTCCGACCCGCCGCTTCCCTCCACCGCGGACAGGGACAACACCTGCACGTCTATCCCGGCCGCATCCATGTCCGCGAGCCTGCCTTCCCCGAGATCCGTCAGCTTCCGGCCCATCTCGGCCATGAACTGGCCGGCTGCGCCGCCGATCGAGGCGCGCACCAGGCTTTCCTGGCGAGACGGAATCGAAAAATGCTCTTCGATCGCTATGGTTCTCATGGCCTCCCTCGGTCCTCGCGGGCTGTTCAGCCCAGATCTCGATGACCGAAGCGGTTGTGATGCGTAAAATCCTGAACCTCTCTGCGCACCCGCAGATAATCCTGCACAGGAGTGGCGGGATAGCCCAGCCGGATTGCGTAGACGATTCGCAAGGCCTCCGGGACAGCCAGGAGGCGCTTGACTTCTTTCTCCACGGGTCCACTCGCGTACGGGCTCACTATGTGAAAAGCGACCCCCAGCGCTGCCGCCGTCAGCCACATGTTTTCCGTTGCGCATCCCAGGCTGATGGCGCCCAGGAAATCCCCCTGCGACGCGGGCGCTCTACGGCTCGGGTCGTACACGACGAACAACATGGTGGGGGCCGTCGGCAGTGGTCTCTGCGCGGCCTCCAACTCGCTCATGGATGCTTTCGGATTACTCCACGCCGGAGGAAACCGCGTTGCCAGGACGCCGGTCTTTTTCTTTTTCAGCTCCGCCTCGGAGAAGGAAAGCTGCTGGTAGTTCTCCTTGATAAACACCATGGAAATCGGGTTCTTGATCTTCGCCAGCGCTTCCAGCAGCTTCGGGTCATCAACCACGACGATCTCGAAGTTCTGCATGTTGTGCGCCGTCGGCGCCCAGCGCGCGGCCTCGAGAATCTCCTCCAGGTCTTTCCTGGAAATGGGCCGCTGCGGATCGTAGGGTACCCTGACCGATTCCCGTCTCAGAATGGTTTCCAGAATCTCTGACATCGTGGAACCTCCAGTTCTCGGAGCTCATCCTACGCCCCGACCATCCCCGCGTTCAATAAACGCTGATTAAAGGAGAAATAAAAATCTGTTATTGGAAGTTTCGCGTGTCGTCACAGCGCGTCGACAAGTCGTCGATATCTGCGGCAATCATCGAGCATCGAGTAGTTGTTGAACATGACGTAGACCTCATCGCGGTCGGCCATGCTCAGAAGTCGCTGTAAGTCATCATCCGAGTAGGTGTAGTCGAGGTCATATCCCGGCAGCCCGTGGAGCCGGAAGTAGCGAATCTGCCCGGCGAGCGGGCGCGCTTTGAACGGGTCGACGCAGTGGACCAGATCCAGATCCTCGCAGAGACGTTTGATATCCTTCTCTTCCCAGGCGCCGCGCGGCTCCCAGGCAAGTACGCACGAGCCGCGGTCGATTCTGGAAAAGAAAGTCCGAAGGTTCTTCCTGTTCTCTTCGGTCGGAGCAAAGCTCGCCGGGCACTGAAAGAGAATGACCGTTGCACCAAGAGCCTTTGCCGCCTCGGCGGTCACCTGCCACGCTGTGAGCACTTCATCCGTGGGACGAAACGCGCCATAGTGGTTTTTCGCAGCCGCGGGCATCGCCATCGAAAGCCGGCGATAGGTCGGACTGGACGACGCGTGCGTGACGAGCTGCCAGGCCTTGACCACGAACTCGAAGCCGCGCGGTGCCGCAGCCCGCCACTTTTCGTACTTGGCAATCCTGCCCGGCTGATAGAAAGTCTCCTGGACCTCCATGACGTCGAAGTCCTGGAAATATTCTGCGTGCGGCTCGGACCATCCGCAGCAGCCTGTCTTGACCATGCCCAACATGCCCGGGAGCTTACGGCGCGGATGTGCGCAACGGCTTCATGACACAATTCCGCGGCCACGCAGGAGATCGACGAGCTGGGTGTAGCCCACCCCGAGGCGCGCGGCGACCTCTCGTGCGTGGCTCGAGCCTGCGGGCGGTCCCCGCTCTATCCTGTGGCTGAGGTCCGGCCTCGCCACGAGGCTTGACACCCGGCCCGGACCTGCGGCGCCCGTGTTGAACGCGTCAGCTTCGGAGGCGAGCTCGTAGAGATGAGTCGTGTAGATTGCCCGCGCGCCCAGCACCTGAAGGGCGCCCACGACCTCGCGAGCCAGCTCGAGGCTCTCTCGGGGGCTCGTCGACGCAAGCGATTCATTCAGAAGGACAAGGCTTCGGGGCGTCGCCTGCGCAAAGATGTCCCGCAGCCGGCGCATCTCCTCCGCGAACCTCCCGGAGTCGAGGTCGCCCCGTTCGGTGCGAGGAAAATGCGTGCAGATTGCGTCGACCACGGGCAGGCTCGCCTTCGTTCCCGGCACGGGAAGACCAGCCTGGGCCATCACGTGGGCAAGACCGACCGACCGCATGTACGTCGTCTTTCCCCCCTGGTTGGGCCCGGTCAAAATGGCGATCTCAGCCGGAGCGAATGAGAGATCGTTCGTGACCACAAGCCCGGAAAGCTCTGACCAGTGGCCCTGCGCAGCCATCTTCAGGGCGAGCACGATGTTGTAGCACCCCACGACGCGGCAGCCCTGGGTCCCGGTCGCGGCCACCTGTGGCCAGGAAAGCGACAGGCCGGCCGCGCGCACACGGCTGGTCAGCCTGGCTGCACCGAGGTAGAAAGCGAGCTCCTGCCCCCACCTGTCGAGAAACCGGGTTTGCACTCCGACGAACCGCTCGAGGGCCGTGGCAACGGGCCGCAGCGACCTGCTCAGGGCCTCCGAGAGATCGTGAAAGAGGGGCTGGAGCATCGGATTGGCTGCTCTGGACGGGACGCGGTGCAGGGGCGCGATCCCATTCCACGGACCCTTGCCTGCGCCGAAGAGCCTGCGGAGGAAGGATAGCGAGTGCTCGTCGAAGCTTTGGGAGTTGATCGAAAGAAGGGTGGCAGATGAGGGCTGGAGGTCTTCGTCCACGTTGACGCCGATTGTCAGGCTCCGGGTACCGCGGACCTCCGAAATCAGCCGCGGCAGCTCCTCCGTCAGATGTTGGACAGGCTCACTGCGAAGCAGGGAAGCAACGAAGTCTCTCGCCAGGCGAAGCCCCTCCGAAAGACCCGCCCCGGGCGCGGAGTCGAGGACTCTCGCCATCTCCTGCACGCAATCCAGGAATATCTCCAGCTCGCCGAGCCGCCACGCCACTTCGTGCAGGAGCTCTCCCTTTTCACGGGGAATGTGATGTTGTCTCAGCCTGCCGATCTTTGGAAGCAGGGTCTCCAGCCCGGCGGCGATTCCCGGCGCGCTGATGATGGAGTCGAGCACCCCCTGTCGGTAGGCAATGACCGCAGGGTCCTGGCAAAGATTCAGGAGGATGTCGGAAACCCATCTTCGGTCGGATGGATCAAAGCAAACGGCGTCGACCAGGGTATCGAGCTCGAGGTCGGCTGCCTGCTCCGCGGTGACCCGCGGCTGCAGCTCGACTGCGCCAGGTACCCGTCCCGGCGGCCACAGGAGACTCACCCCTTCGGGACTGTCCATGCCGTGGAGAAGGATACCGCCGCCCCTGCCGGCCGATCAAGCAGCGGCGTCGGCGTTGAACCGGCAGCGGTCCCGCATGTACATTGGAAAGGCCGGATTGTCGTGGGGGTAATGCGATGGGCGGTGTACGCGTACAGGGTCTCTGGAAAGACTTCAACGGCAAACACGTGCTCAAGGATGTCAGCCTGGAGGCACCTGACGGGGGATGCCTGGTGCTGCTGGGGCCCTCTGGGTGCGGGAAATCAACGACGCTGCGGTGCATCGCCGGCCTGGAAACTCCCTCGTCGGGAGAAGTAACGCTCGGTGAGGAGCGCGTGTTCAGCGAAAAGGCGCGCATCGACGTCCCGCCACGCGACCGGCGCATCGGCTTCGTGTTTCAGAACAGCGCAATCTATCCCCACATGAGCGTGTATCAGAACGTGGCCTTCAAGATGCGTCTGCGCCGCACGCCGGACAGCGATGTGAGGCAGAGCGTGCGGGAGGCCCTGCGGATGGTGGACCTGGAAGGCTTCGAGAATCGTTCACCTCGGGAGCTCAGCGGAGGCCAGCGCCAGCGTGTCGCCCTGGCCCGAGCCATCGTCGACAAGCCGAGGACTCTCCTGTGCGACGAGCCTCTGTCCAACCTCGATCCACCTTTGCGTGCTTCCTTGCGCTCCCAGCTCATTGCGCTCCAGCAAAGGGTCGGGTCGACCATGGTCTACGTCACTCACGACCAGTCCGAAGCGATGCTGATGGCTGACAGGATTGCCGTCATGGACAAGGGGGAGATCCTCCAGGTTGGCACGCCCGCAGAGATCTACGAGATGCCTCGAACCGTGGCCGTGGCCGCCCTGACCGGCGAGCTTCGCACGAATCTCATTGCCGGCGAAGTGCACAACGCCGAAGGCAGGACGCTCCTTGTTCCGGCTGCGGACCCGTGGCTCTTCATCCGGCTCCGGGACGACCTGCGCAGTCTCGGCGGAGAGCAGGTCGTGTTCAATGTCAGACCCGAAGACCTTGAGCTGCTGCCGGTTCCGACAGCCGACGAGGGAACCGCGCGGATCCTGGCCGTCATGCCGCGCGGGGCGGACTACCTCGTGCACCTGCGCCTGGGCGAACGTCTGGACCAGATGGTGGCCACGGGCACCGGCGGGGGGTATGAAAAACTCCAGCCAGGCCAGCGGGTCGGCGTGCGCTTTCGCCGCGGCACGATTCATGACGCTTCGACGGGCCGGCTGGCTTCCTTCTTCGGCTATGAGCACGCTGCACTGAAAGCGCAGGCTATCCCGCCGTCACCTTCAGCTCGCGCGCTGCCCTGACCTCATCCAGCCGTCGAACCGGGGAAGAGTGCGGCGCTTCATGCAGCAGCTCGGGGTGCGCGGCCGCCTCCTCGGCGATCCGCAGGAGCGTGTCGGCAAACCTGTCCAGAGTCTCCAGGCTCTCGGTCTCGGTCGGCTCGATCATCAGTGCCTCGGGAACGATCAGGGGAAAATAGTTGGTCGGCGGATGGAAGCCGTAGTCGATGAGTCGCTTGGAAATATCCATCGCCCTGATGTCAGGAGCCGAAGCGAGCTTGCCCTGCGCAACGAACTCGTGCATGCAGGTTCGATCTCCGTACGGCACAGGGTACACTGACGTGAGCCGTGCCTGCAGGTAGTTGGCGTTGAGCACCGCATTTTCGGCGACAGCCCGAAGGCCCTCGGCCCCTAGCATGCGGATATACACGTATGCACGAACAAGGATGCCGAAGTTGCCGTGGAAGCTCTTGACCCTGCCAATGGTCTTTGCGGGCATGAACCATTCGTAGCGCGTGCTGACCGTCGACCCGCGATCGGATTCTGCGACAGCGACGATAGGCCCCGGCAGATAGTCGGCGAGCTTTTCCACCACACCGACTGCTCCGGCCCCCGGTCCGCCGCCGCCGTGCGGCGTGGAGAAAGTCTTGTGGAGATTGAAGTGCATCACATCGATCCCCATGGCTCCGGGCCTGGCCACGCCAAGAATCGCGTTGAAGTTCGCGCCGTCTCCATACACGAGGCCGCCGGCATCGTGCACCAGCCGGGTGACCTCCAGAATATTCTCCTCGAAAAGGCCCAGCGTGTTGGGGTTTGTCAGCATGAGGCCAGCCACGCGCTCATCGAGGTTTTCCTTCAAACGCTTGATGTCGATGTTGCCCCGCGTGTCGGATGGGACCTCCACCGCTTCAAAGCCTGCCATGGCAGTCGAAGCGGGGTTGGTGCCGTGAGCAGAATCAGGCACCAGGATTCTTGTTCGCGCATGCTGGCCGTTGTCTGCGTGGTACCTGCGCATGATGAAGATTCCGGTGAGCTCCCCATGGGCGCCCGCGGAAGGCTGCAGGGACACCGCGGGAAAACCGCCGATCTCCGC